>NZ_JALIGE010000071.1:0-309159 GCF_024764835.1 Scandinavium hiltneri
CGCAGTGGCAATGGTTTTATAATCACGAACGACCAAATATGGCATTAAATGGCTTCACGCCGATGCAGCATATTCAACGCATGACCTGATTCTATTTATCACCTCCGTTAAAAATGGGGGGATTACCTTTCCATTCAATATCGTAATACTCAATAGGCAACGTTCTGATATCACCAGCCTTCAAGAGTGCCTCATAGGCAGCCTTATAGTCCTCGTTAAACTTGATTTTGAACACAACTCCCACTGAGGATGACTTCTGGCAGTTACCATCCCCCTCCATGAAAGCGGTATCGGGTGTTTTTTGGAAGTGGAGCTCAACGAATAGCGCTGGTGGTGGCAGTCTGGCTGCAGTTGTAAGACTGTCTAGATATTCCTTCACCAATTGGTCATTAAAGAGATATTGGCTGATGTTGTTCTTGACAGGTTTCCCCGCATACAAACCCGTCAAACCCAAATTGATAGCCTCAAGGATGGTACTTTTCCCCGCTTCATTATCACCTACGATAATGTTCACTGACTCATTGAACTCGATGCAAAATCGGTCTTTGAACCCCTTAAAACCCTCAATAATTAACCTTGTAATAACCATTAACATCTCCGTTACATGTTATACTCAATCAATTCAGGAAAATATACTTGATGAAAAGTGGGGTTAGGTTTATGGCAGCAGGTTAAATATCAACCGAGCAATTGACCTGTCCCTTTCAATACAATACGCCAAAGTTAGTAATACCTCTATCAGCTGTGGGGACAATTGAGAGCTTCCGCTCCTCGCTCACAGCGGACCTTACCCTAATGAAGTAAGTTAGGAAATTTGCCGGATAAACACCCAATTATTTACGTAGCCGGGATCCATTCAACAATTGTTCTTGCCAACTCCCTGGGCTGTTCGAGCGGAATCATATGGCCGCTATCCCGAATGATTCTTAACGATGCATAAGGTATGGCTTCGACCAACTCTTCTGCCTCCTTCATCGAACGGATAGCATCATCTTCACTGGCGATAACCAGCGTTGGACAACATATCGTTGCAGAAGGTATACCTTGCCTGGATAAGGATGATTGCGTGATGAAGGCTTCAAATCCCAGAGAGCATCCCATTTTCTGGATAGCTGAAATCATATCCTGATTTGATGTGTTTAGAGGGTGGAGTTGTAAGTATCCCTGCTTTAGTTCCACGCACTTTTTGAGAGTTCCGGGGTACGGACTCTACGTCTAACTCCCCTCGCATTTGTACATATCGTAACAATATAACATTACGAAATGTTTCGCTTTTCGTTGAGAATCGTCCTGGACTCAATCAGGAGACTTAACGGATAATGACCCCGCCCTCCCCCCCAGTGGTACCGCCTAAAGTCACGCCGCGTGGCCAGCGTTTGCTCATCACTCAGGCATGTCTTTTCGGTATTTTGGTCATCTTTGGCATGGCTTATGCCTTACTGGAACTCTTTTCCAGCCCTGGTTTAGGGTTATCAGTCACCCGCTTGTTATTGTCGGCATCGTTTGTCGCCCTGGCCTTTGTTGAAAATTCACTCCGCTGCGAAGGCATTCAGTCACCAGAACCTGAACTCATTGCTGATCCCGGCGCACAATCACGCCCACGTCGTCAGCTATTGCCGCCCAACGTTCAAGCCTGGCTGAATTATTTCCACCAGCATGTGGCCACGACGGTGATCACTGCAGGCCTGGCTCTGGCGTTTGCCATCTCAAATTTAGCGGACACGACGCCAGTCGACCCGAGCAACGTTCCCTCCTTGACCGTCAGCGCCGTCTTTATTTTGTTGTGTTTTGCGCTGCTGCTGATTGAGCGAATGCTCAGCTTTAAAGTGGTTCGGGGATGGCAATATCAGCAGGAACACATTGGTCTTGCCCGCGCCCTGCTCAGCATCTTTATATTACTTTCGCTGGCCCTGCTCGGCGCGATGCTTTCTCCTGCCCTGGCGCTGTGGACTGTTAAGCTGGCGACGCTCATTCCGCTACTGATGGCGTTTGAGTATCTGCTACGAGCTCTTGGGGCCTTGGCGCACCCTCTTCCCGCGGAGTCTGAGCCTCGTTTTCTCACTCGCAGTCTCCTGACCGCGCTGTATCAGTGGCCGCTGCGACCGCTCGTTTTTTTGCTGAGTGCATTCCATCAGCGTTTTGGTATCGATCTGCGCCAGATCCAGGCCTTCCGCCTGATGGCTAAAAAGCTGTTGCCCGTGACTTGCGGCATCGCCGCACTCGGCTGGTTACTCAGCGGATTAACCGAAATTACGTTACATCAGCGGGGAGTCTATGAACGATTTGGCCGCCCGACGGCCATTTTGCAGCCCGGTCTGCACGCCGGATTACCCTGGCCCTTTGGTCGGATTATCGCCGTTGAAAACGGTACGGTGCATGAGTTACAGCTCAGTGATAACACGCAGGTGAGTCAAGCGGAAACACCACCCGACAGCGCGGAAGGACCTGCGCCGCAGAGCAGCTGGCGTTTGTGGGATAACGACCATGCCACCGACCAGTCGCAGGTGATTGCCAGCGCCGCGATGGACAGTCAAAACTTCCAGATGGTCAATACTGACATTCGTTTGATCTGGCGCGTTGGTCTCACCGATAAAGACGCACTTAACAGTCAGTATCAGACACAAGACTTGCCAGGCCTGATACGCAGCGTGGCGCGCCAGGTGCTGATGACCCAATTTGCCAGTAAGCAGCTCGATGAATTACTCGATGAGCAACGGGCGACGCTGGCGACCACCCTAAGCCAGCAAATCCAGCAGCGTCTGACTGCACTCAATACCGGGGTGGAATTGCTGTTCACCCGTATTGAAGCGATTCATCCGCCCGCTGGTGCAGCCGATGCTTATCATGGTGTACAGGCCGCGCAAATCGCAGGTAATGCGTTAATCGCCCGCGAAAAAGGCTATGCCGCTACGGTGGCCAGCGAAGCGCAACGTAATGCGCAGACCGGTATGCATAGTGCGCAAGCCACTGCCGCAGAAAATCTGTCACGGGCCCAGGCCGCAGCGACAAATTTCGCGGCAGAAGAGCAGGCATGGCACCTGGCGGGTGACGCGTTTATCACTGAACGACGCTACCAAATCCTGAGCCAGACCCTGGCGCATACCCCGCTTTTAATTCTCGACGCTCACCTCCAGGGCGCGAACCAACCCGTTCTGGATTTACGCCAGTTTCCCGCGTTAACGGACAGCACCGCTCCACAGAAGGCCAGCACGAAATGAAGATAACCGCGATAACCCCCGCCAACGACGCGCCCAATGCGGTTAAAAGGCAGACGTTTCCCAAAGCCCCATCGTCACGAAAACGTGCCCTGCGCTTCGGCGTGGCGGCCTTACTGGTGATGCTGGCCGTGCTGACAGCAAGTCTGCTGGAAGTTCGCGCCGGTAACGCGACGGTCATTACCCGGTTCGGCGATCCAGTGCGGGTTCTGCTCACACCCGGCCTGGCATGGCGGATACCAGCGCCCTTTGAATCGCCGGTTGATGTCGATTTACGCATCCGCTCCACCTCAAGTGGCCTGCAGGACGTCGGCACCCGGGATGGACTGCGGGTCCTGATGCAAGCCTGGGTTATCTGGAAAGTAAAATCAGACAACGACGACGTGCTGCGTTTCATCCGTGCCGTACAAAACCAGCCGGATGAAGCCGCCCGCCAGATCCGCACCTTTATTGGCTCGGCGCTGGAAACCACTGCCAGCAATTATGCGCTGTCGGATATCGTTAACGTCGATGGCAAAAAGGTCAAAATTGCCGAACTGGAAGAGCAGCTTCAGTCACAGCTTAAAAACCAGTTACTTAACAGCTATGGCATTGAGGTTATCCAGACCGGCATTGAACGCCTGACGCTGCCAGCCGTAACCTTAAACGCCACCGTTGACCGGATGCGCGCGGAACGTGAGACCATCGCCGCCGAACGCACGGCTGAAGGCAAACGGCTGGCGGCAGAAATCCATTCCAAAGCCGATCGCGACGCCCGTATTCTGGAAGCTGATGCCTCGGTAAAAGCCGCCGCCATCACCGCCGACGCCCAGCGCGACGCCGCCGGAATATACGGCAAAGCCTGGCACAGCGACCCACAGCTCTATGACCTTCTGCGCTCGCTGGACACCCTGAGTTCGATCGTGAACTCCAGCACCCGTCTGGTGTTGAGGACGGATGCTGCCCCGTTTAAAACGCTGGTGCAGGAGCCGGGCCAGCCGCAAGAGAAAACGCAGCCATGATGCCCGCCCGTACGCCGTGGGGGCAGTCTTATCGCATCGCTTTCTTCACGCTTTATGGCACGGCCATCATTGCCGCGTGTGTCTGGCTATTCTCCTGCATCCACCAGGTGTCGCCCGAGAGCCGAGCGGTGGTCTATCAGTTCGGCAAACCGGTTCGCGTGGCTAATGCAGGGCTGCTGTTTGTCTGGCCCCATCCCGTCGGCAGCATCGAGCGGGTGCCTGCCTCAGAACGGATTATGGAGCGAGAGGTCCTGATGCTGCGCCGTGGCGAGCAGTTAGATCTCGTCAACAGCTGGGATCGTGACGGTGATGCTGGCGCCGGGGCGGGATATCTCCTGACCGGCGATGAAGGAGTTGTGCAGCTGGATGTACGTGTGTTCTGGCGTGTCAGCGATCCCATCCGCTTTGCGCTCCAGCGTCCGCATATCGATCCGCTGATCGACCGCCTCGCCGAGCGAGCGGCAGCCGTTGTCGCGATGGAACGCAATCTGGATGCTATCCTGGTCGCACGCCCCGAGACGCCGCAGAATGACCAGCACTCTGCCGAGGAACGACTCCGCTTGCGCAGCGATTTCAAACAGAATATGCAGCAAAGCCTCGCGCGAATGCGCGCCAGCGGCAACGATCCGGGGGTAACCATTGAGCGGGTCGATATTATCTCCTCACTGCCGGATAACGCCGTTGCGGCATTCAATGCGGTACTGACCGCCAGCCAGCAGGCCGATCAGGCGATTGCCGCGGCGCGCACCGCCGCCACCTTGCGCACTCAGCAAGCGCAGCAACAGGCAGACCGCATGCTCCAGCAGGCTGAAGCCAGCCGCCAGGAAACGCTGGCCAAAGCCAGCACCGATACGCAACTCATCCTGCAACTGTCACAGGTCCTGCGTGATGGCACCGACGGCGGGATGTTGCATCGGCTGTGGCGCGAAAGAGTCACCAAAATTCTGGCGCAGGCCGGACAGGTCATTACCGTCGCGCCTGGCGACGATAGCCGTCTGATCTTACAAGGTCTTATGCCGCCATCACCCACCCCGCCTGCCAGCGAGAAACAGCCATGAGCCATCAGTGCAGCCACGGACATATTCACTTCAGCAACAGCCTGCAAACCCCGGCTGAACAGCGTCGCATGTCGCGCCAGCTCACGCTGGCAATGGTCACCATCGGGCTGCTGCTGTTAAGCCTGCTCTGGCGCGCGATGGCACCAGAGCAACCGGCAATCAGCGATATTCTGGCAGGCGTCGCGTGGTTGCTGGTCGCTGTACCGGTGTTCCGCGCCGGATGGCACAGTTTACGTCACCCCGATCTTCACGGCGTCACTGACCAGCTGATCGTCCTGGCGATGCTCGGCGCATGGGCACTGGGCGACCTGATGACCGCCGCGTTACTGCCGGTCATCATGATTTTCGGCCATATCCTTGAAGAGCGCAGCGTGATGGGCACCCGGCAGGCCATCGCCGGTCTGAGTAAGCTGACGTACAGCCAGGCGAGACGCGTGCGGACCGATGGCTCGCTGGAAAGCATCAGCAGCCAGCATCTTAAGCCTGGGGATATTGTCGAGGTCCGCGCGGGCGATCAAATCCCTGCCGATGGCCGGATCCTTTCCGGTCATGCCAGTCTGGACGTCGCCTCGATCACCGGCGAATCGGTGCCGGTTGAAGTCTCGGAGGGGATGTCCGTCTTCGGCGGCACACTGAACCTGAACGGTTTATTGCGCCTCGAAGTCACCCATACTGGCGAGCAATCGACGCTGGGTAAAGTTATCGCCCTGATGAAAGATGCCGAGCAGGCTAAACCTCCGATAACGCGGATGCTGGAACGCTACGCCGGTCACTATCTGATCCTGGTGCTGTTGATTGCCGCTACCACCTGGTTTTTAACCTACAATAGCCAGGCCATGCTGGCTGTACTGGTTGCCGCATGCCCGTGTGCGCTGGTGTTATCGGCGCCGGCCACCTCAATGGCAGGGATCGCCGTCGCCGCCCGACGCGGGATCCTGATCCGCAATGCGGCATTTCTGGAGGAGTTGGCCGACGTCGACGCGCTGATTATTGATAAAACCGGCACATTGACCCAGGGCCGATTGCGACTGGCCGAACTGATTCAGTCTACCGAACGCTCGCGCGAGGCCGTGTTGCAACTGGCCTCAGCGCTGGGTGCCGTCAGCAATCACCCGGTCAGCCGGGCGCTGGTCGACGCCCGCCACAATCATAAAGCGATCTCACTGAGTGATGTGGAGGAAATGCACGGCCTGGGCGTTATTGCCACGACCGACGCTGGTCAGGCGCTACTGGGCCGACGCGAACTGTTTGATCGTTACCGGGTCAGCGCCACTCCGTTACCCGACCATGACGGTCCGGTGGTCGGCCTTGCAGAAAATGGCGTGTTTCTCGGCTGGTTTCTGCTGGAGGATACCCTCCGTCCTGAAGCCCCCGAGGCGATGGCGACGCTGAAAATGCTGGGTATCGACCATCAGCTTCTGCTAACCGGCGATCGACAAATTGCCGCGCAGCGTGTGGCCCAACAGACCGGTATCAGTGAACTGGCCGCCGAAGTGCTTCCCGCCGAAAAACTCCAGAAGGTGCATCAGGCGGTGAATGAAGGTTGGCGGCCAATGGTGGTCGGTGACGGGGTAAACGACGCTCTGGCGTTAAAAGCAGGTGCCGTCGGCATCGCGATGGGCAGTAACGGCGCCGATATCGCCCTGGCTTCGGCGGATGTGGTGTTAACCGGCAGCGATTTACGCCGCCTGGCGACTGCGGTCAGGCTAAGCAGACAATGTCGCTCCACGTTGCAGGTCAATGTGATTATCGGGCTGGGCTGGACGGTACTCATTGTTATCGCCGCCGCCCTGGGATTGCTCGGATCCTCCGGGGCATTGATTGCCGCGATACTGCATAACCTCAGCACGCTGCTGGTGTTACTGAATACCGGCCGCTTACTGCAATTTAATGAAACGCTGTGATGCGTTTACCGCCATAAATCATTCAGGGGCGCCATGCCCCTGAATATCCCGAGTTTACGACTCGCCCTTCTCCACCATCAGCGGTTCGAAGACCCTCACTTCCGGGCGCAGCAGCACGTCAATCAGCAGCCCGTTTTGGCCCGCTGCTCCAGAATCAAACCGCCTTCCGTGTGACACGACGCGGAGTCAGCGTTGTACTCGTACACCTTCAGCCCGCGCTCATCCATGCAAAAATCCATGTGCCCGGTAATCATGTCGTGGCGACGACGCTGCCACGAAAGTCGTAATCGCGGCCAGAGGATTTTCGGGATATTAAACAGCGCCAGCAGGTTATCGTCCTTCATCACTTTATCGGATTCGTCCAACCTAATTTTTCCCGTTCAGGGAAGCAGGCGGCTAGCGAAAATCCTGTTGTTGTCGTCTGCACATTGCCAACACGGTGGCAGAAGTGGCTTAATCATACACCTCACAGATAAGATAATCGAAACGACAACACAACATCAGGAGTCAACATGAGCTTACAGGCACAGGCACTGGAATGGGGTCACGGTCCACGGACTTTCGAGGTTTTTCTGGAACCGACTTGCCCCTATTCGGTGAAGGCGTTCAACAAACTCGACGCGCTGCTGACAGCGGTTGGGGAAGACAACGTCACGGTGAAAATTCGTCTGCAATCACAGCCGTGGCATATGTTTTCAGGCGTGATCGTTCGCTATATCCTGGCGGCATCGACCTTACCGGACGGCAGAGCAGCGGCGAAAAAAGTGTTGCAGGCAGTGGCCGATCATCGTGAAGAATTTGAATTTACCGACCATTGCAGCGGCCCGAATATGCAGGCCACGCCGCAGGACATTATCGAACGTCTTGAGCGTTACAGCGGGGTAAACGTGAGCGAGCCATTTGCGGTACCGGAATTACAAACCGTCATCAAATGGCATTGCAAATATGCCCGTCAGAACGGCATCCACGTGTCGCCAACCTTTATGGTGAATGGTCTGGTGCAGCCGGATTTGGGCAGCGGAGATGACATTAGCGTGTGGGCCGAACGAATCATGAGTTAGTCAGTGCGATGTGCCCGGTGGCGCTAACGCTTACCGGGCAAGTCCACGTTAACCCACCACTACCGTTTTCGCTTCCAGATACGCCTGCATTCCCCATTTGCCCATTTCACGTCCCAGGCCGGAATGTTTCACGCCGCCAAACGGGGCTTTAGGCTCATGGGCCAGGGTGTTGACCATCACGCGACCGGACTCAATCTGCTGCGCGATGCGCACGGCGCGTTCGGTATTGCCACCCAGCACCATCGCATTCAGGCCATAATTCGTGTCGTTGGCAATCGCCAGTGCGTCAGCGTCATCTTCGTAAGGGATAATCACCAGCACCGGGCCAAAGATCTCCTCACGGGCGATGCGCATCTGGTTATGCCCGACAAACACCGTCGGCTTCACGCCCCAGCCTTGCGCCATACCCGCCGGACGCCCTTCGCCGCCCACCAGCAATTTCGCGCCTTCTTCCACGCCCAGACGAATGTAGTCCTGCACGCGCTGCCACTGTTTGCGGCTGACCATCGGGCCGATTTCAGTATTGTCGTCGCGCGGATCGCCGGACTGCACCTGGCCTACCGCATGGGCAAACGCCTGCTCAAACTCCGCCTGGCGGCTGCGCGGCACCAGAATACGCGTCCCGGCTATGCACGCCTGCCCACTGTTCATAAAGCCTGCCGCCAGCGCCAGCGGAACGGCTTTATCGATATCGGCATCATCAAGAATCACCGTCGGGGATTTCCCACCCAGCTCCAGCGTGACGCGTTTCAGCGATTGCGCGCTGCTTTCGACAATGTGTTTGCCCACCGCCGTTGAACCGGTGAAGGAAATTTTCGCGATATCCGGATGACGGTTAATCACGTCGCCCACCACCTCACCGCGCCCGGTGATGATGTTAAACACGCCCGCCGGAATGTTCGCCTCGTGCAGCGCTTCGGTCACAATCTGCGTTTGCATGGCGCTCATTTCACTCGGTTTGATAACCGCGGTGCAGCCTGCGGCCATCGCCGTCGCCAGCTTATTGCAGATAAACCCGGCGTCGCTGTTCCACGGCGTAATCAGCCCTGCCACACCGACCGGCGTCATGACCACCTGCGCGCTTCCTGCCTGTTCTACGAATTCAAATTCTTCCAGGGTTTCAATCGCCTGAGCGATTACGTCTGCCGGATATTGTGCCATCCAGCGGCCCCGTGACTGCGGCGCACCGTATTCGGTAACGATGGCTTCGAGCAGCGCATCTTCACGCGCGGCGACGGCTTTATGCATGCGTTTCAGGACCGCAATACGCTCGTCTTTGGTGGTGCGTGACCAGCCCGTAAACGCAGCTTTCGCTGCGGCAATCGCGCGTTCGGCGTCTACTTCATCCGCCAGGCGCACGGTGCCAATCACTTCTTCGGTAGCAGGGTTGAACAGCTCAAAACGCTCTTCGCCGTGCGGGGTAACGCATTCGCCGTTGATATAGATGTTGTCGATGTGCTGCATGTTGTTCTCCACGTATTCTGTTTTTCAGTGTGTGGAAGGAGTATAGAAACAGATGACCGCTACGATAAGAGGGTCTATCCTGTACGGACTGTACCGAAAATCGGGATAATCTATGCATCGCAGTGGATTCACTGAGCTGGAAGTGGTGCTCGCCGTCGCGCACCGCCAGAGTTTTCGCGCCGCCGCGCGGGAGCTTGGCATGTCGGCGACCGCGGTCAGCAACGCCGTCGCCGGGCTGGAAAGCCGCCTGAAGGTTCGGCTGTTTAACCGTTCGACGCGCAGCGTGGCGCTGACGCCTGCGGGTGAGCGCTATGTCGAACGCATCGCGCCCGCGCTGGCGGAAATTCAGCGCGCGTCGGAAGAGATTACCGCCGTGCCGGACACGCCAACCGGCACACTGCGCATCAACGCGCCGCAGGAGAGCGTGGCGCTGCTGTACGAGCCGTTGATCGAGGAATATCTGCAACGTTATCCGCAAATGCGTCTGGACATCACCAGCGAATCGCGGATGGTGGATATCGTGGCGGAAGGCTACGACGCGGGTATTCGACTCGAGGAATCCGTGCCGCAGGACATGATTGCGGTGCCGCTCACGCGGGACATTCGCATGCTGGTCGTCGCCACGCCAGCGTATCTGGCCGAACACGGCACACCGCTGGCACCTGACGATCTGCGTCAGCATCAGAGCGTCGGTATGCGCATGTCGCACGGCGGGATTTACCACTGGGAGCTGGAACGCCATCAGCAGAAATTCTCCGTCAACGTGCCGCCGCGTATTGTGCTCAATGAAATGCGCGCCATCCACCGCGCCGCACTCAGCGGCATCGGGCTGGCATTTATTTCAGACTGGTTTGTGCAGGATGATATCGCCGCCGGGCGACTGGTCAGCGTGATGGCCGAATGGTGCCCATCGTTTGGTGGATTGCGCCTTTACTACCCCGGCAGACGTCACGTCCCACCGGGGTTGAAAGCGTTTATCGATTTGGTACGCGAGATACGTGACAGAGCGCCTACACCTTAAACAACCAACAGGCGGCGAAATGGCGCGGGGAAATTTCCTGCATCGGCGGTTCCTGCTGCTGACACACCGGCATTGCGTGCGGACAGCGGCTGCAAAAACGACAGCCGTGAATCTCGGCGGTCGGGCTTGGGATCTCGCCTTTCAGCCCGCTGAGCTCCAGATTTCGCACACGCGGATCGGGCTGCGGCACCGAAGCCAGCAGCGCCCGGGTGTACGGGTGCGCCGGATGGCGATACAGTTCCTCCGCATCTGCCACTTCCACCAGCTTGCCGAGGTACATCACGCCTATCCGGCTGGAAATGTGACGCACCATCGACAAATCATGCGCGATAAACAGGTACGTCAGCCCTAATTCCTGCTGTAAATCTTGCAGAATATTCACCACCTGCGCCTGCACCGACACATCCAGCGCCGACAGCGGCTCATCGCACAGCACAAACTCCGGTCGCACCGACAATGCACGCGCGATACTGATCCGCTGGCGCTGACCGCCGCTGAACTCATGTGGGAAACGCTGCAAATGCTCCTGCTTAAGGCCTACTTTGTACAACAGCTCTTCGGCGCGTTCACGCTGCGCCTGTTTGCTGTAGCCGTGAATTTGCATCGGTTCGGCAACCAGCTGCTGGACGGTCATACCGGGGTTCAGCGATGAATACGGGTCCTGAAAAATGGCCTGCATCCGGCGGCGCAGCGGTTTGAGGGTTTTCTCTGAGGCGTGGGCAATCTCCTGCCCGGCAAAGGAAATCTCGCCGGAGGTGATATCAAACAGCCGCAGCATGGCACGCCCGAGAGTCGATTTTCCGCAGCCGGACTCCCCCACCAGGCCGAAAGTCTCCCCCGGCATAATGTCGAAACTGACGCCGTCGACGGCTTTAACCACACGCCCTTTGCCCAGCCAGCCGCCGTTCAGCGCGTAGTGCTTACGCAGGTCGCGAACGCGAATTAACGGTTCATGGCTCATGCCTGAATCTCCTTATCCTGCCACAGCCAGCACGCGGCGCGGTGGCCCTCAGCGTTCGAATAAAACGGCGGCGGCGTGTCGCATTGCGCCATCCTCTGCGGGCAGCGCTCGGCAAACGGGCAGCCGGTGGGCGGGTTGAGTAACCCCGGCGGTGAGCCTTCAATCGGCGACAGACGATGTTCCGGGTCGTCGGCGCGCGGCAGTGACGCCAGCAGGCCGCGGGTGTACGGATGCAAAGGCCGCCAGAAAATATCTTCGACGCTGCCCTCCTCCATCACCTGCCCGCCGTACATCACCACGACGCGGCTGCACACCTGCGCCACCACGCCAAGATCGTGCGTGACCAGCAAAATGGCGGTGCCGGTTTCCTGTTGCAGCGATTTTAGCAGCCGCAGGATCTGCGCCTGAATGGTGACGTCCAGCGCGGTGGTCGGTTCGTCGGCAATCAGCAGTTCAGGGTTGCAGGAGAGCGCGATGGCGATCATCACGCGCTGGCGCATCCCGCCGCTGAACTCGTGCGGATATTGGGAGAAACGGCTGGCAGCATCGGCGATCCCGACGCGGGTCAGCATGTCGATGGCCCTGGATTTCGCCTCGCGCTTCGACAGGCTTTTATTGCGGATGAGGATCTCGGTCATCTGACGGCCAATGGTCAGCACCGGGTTCAGCGCGGTCATGGGATCCTGAAAGATCATCGCGATATCGTTCCCGCGAATTCTGCGCATCTGCTCCGGCGTTTTACGCGCCAGATCTTCACCGCGAAAACGAATGCTGCCGCCGGTAATTTGGCCATTGTTGCCGAGCAGTTGAATCACCGATTTACAGGTGACGCTTTTGCCACAGCCGGATTCCCCGACAATGCCGACCAGTTCGCCCGGCTTCAGCGCAAAACTCACGCCGCGCACCGAATGTACTTCGCCGTCGCGGGTGAAGAACGATGTTCGCAGGTTGTCGAGTTCCAGTAAGTTATGCATCGCGATTGGCTCCCGGCTCGAAGGCGGTACGGAACACGTCGCCCAGCACGTTAAAACTGAATACCGTCAACAGGATAAGCACACCGGGGAACATCGCCAGCCAGGTGGCTTCCCCGATGTACGACTGCGCGTTGTTGAGCATGCTGCCCCACGATGCCGCGGGCTGCTGCACGCCGAGGCCCAAAAAGCTCAGCGTTGATTCCATCAATATGGCCGACGCGATATTGAGCGTCGCGGAGACGATAATCGTCGGCAACACGCCGGGTATGATGTGCCGCGCGATGATGCGTAACGGATGCTCGCCGGACGCCCTGGCGTAAAGCACGTATTCGCGCTCCTTCACCGACAGCGTTTCGGCGCGGATCAGACGCGACATATTCATCCACGTCAACAGGCTGATAATCATGATGATGTTGTCCACGCCGGGCTTGAGATACGCGTTGAGCACCAGCAGCAGAAAGAACGCCGGGATCGCCAACAGAATATCGACGGCGCGCATCATGATGTTGTCTATCCAGCCGCCAAAATAGCCGCTCACGGTGCCGACGACGGTACCAATCAGCGTGGAAAACAGCATCACCATAAAGCCGACCATCAGCGATATCTGGCCGCCGTACAGCGCGCGCGTAAGGTAATCACGACCGTATTCGTCGGTGCCGAACCAGTGCGCGGCATCGGGCGGCAGCAGGCGTGCACCGAGCGACATCTGATCCGGATCGTAAGGACTTAACCCCGCAGCCAGCGCCGCGAGGATGAAAATAAAGAGCACCAAAAGGGAGAACTGCGCCGGACGATTGCGGCGCAGCTGGTGACGTACGTTTTGCCAGCGTCTGCTCATCGGCGGTTACCTCTGGGTACGAATGCGGGGATCGGCGAAGCGATACAGCAGATCCGCCAACAGGTTGCCGACGATCAGCATCAATGATGACAGCAAAATGATCGCCATGATCAGCGGGTAGTCGAGCGAGGAGATCGCCTGAATGCCCAGCAGCCCCATGCCCGGCCACGAGAACACGCTTTCGGTGACGTACGCGCCCACCACCATTTCGCCAAACGACAGGCCAAACAGGGTGATAACCGGTAGCAGCACGTTTTTCATCACGTGGCGAAACAGAATAGTGCGATACGTTGCGCCGTACGCCAGCTGGGTTTGCACATAGTCCGCCGACAGCTGGCTGATGGTGTTGGAACGTACGTAGCGCACATAGGTCGAGAGGTTGTAGAAGGTCAGCGCGATACACGGCAGCACGCCGTGGCGTACGACGTCGAGCCAGTTGTCTTCCACGCCGATTGTGCGCATTCCCATGCTCGGCAGCCAGTTGAGCTGCACCGCAAACACCGTTATCAGCAATATGCCGAACCAGAAAATCGGCACCGATATACCGATATAGGCAAACAGGTTGAGGACGTGATCGAGCCAGCGATGTTTAAACGCACCGGCCAGCAGACCGAGCGGCACCGCCAGCACGATCGCCAGCAACAGCGACGCGCCCATCAGGCCAAGCGTGGCGGGCATACGTTCGACGATCATCTCCAGTACCGGGCGGTGATAAATCAGCGAGTAACCCAGGTCGCCCTGAAACAGGTTTTTCAGCCACAGGAAGTACTGCGTCACCAGCGGTTTATCCAGCCCGAGGCTCTGGCGGATACGCTCGATATCCTCCGGGGCCATGCGCGGCGTGATGTACGCCTGCACGGGATCGCCCGGCGCGAGTTTCACCAGTAAAAAAGCGACCAGTGAAATAAAGAAAAGCATCGGCAGCAGTTGCAGCAGCCGACGCGTTAGCATTGCGTTCACGACATTCCCTTCACAAAAAAAGCCCCCGCAAGGGTGACACCGTTTATCTCAGGCAATAAATACGGGGAAACGCCGGGATCTGGTTCCCGGAGGGAGGCCAGACCCGGCGGTCGCCCCGAATATCACAACCTTAAAATAACGGTGTCACCCAAGCTGGGGGCTAACAGATTATTTTTGATAGATTTTTGACAGATCCTGGAACATATACACCGGCTTCGGTTCGGCTTCCGCGGTGCCGCCAAAACGCTTGTCGACCGCCACGGTCGCGTTGGTGTACGCAATCGGGTAGTAGGTCATGTCGTTCGCAACGGTCTGCTGGATTTGCGTGTAGATTTCACCGCGTTTGGCGGCATCGGTCTCAATAGATCCTTTATCCCACAGCGCATCGAATTGCGGATTTTTATAATGCGCGTAGTTATAGGCTTCGTTGCTCATGAACAGTGATTTATAGCCGTCCGGCTCCGCGCCCATGATGTAACCCCCGAGGTTCAGCTCCCAATCCGTGCTCTTCATATCGAGGCTGCGCTGCGACATGGCGTTAGCATCCAGCGGCATCAGCTCAACGTTAATGCCTAACGCTTTCAGCTGCTGCTGGATATAGAGGCTCATGCTCTCCTGGGTTTTGTTGGTATTAACGTAGGCCAGACGCAGTTTGAGATTGGCCGGGGCGCCGGAGGCTTTCAGCAGATCTTTGGCTTTTTGCAGATTGTATTTGTACTGTTCGACGTCGTCAGAATGGTACAGCGTGTCCGGCGTCAGGAATGACGTTGCCGGTTTGGCGTAATCCTGAGAGGTAAATGCAGTAGTCACCAGATCGTCTTTGTTGATGGCGTACGCAATCGCCTGACGCAGCGCTTTGCTCTTCATCACCGGCACATTCTGGTTGAACGTCATGTACGCCAGACGCCCTTCCGGGTAAACCACAAAGTCGAATTTGCCGGTGCCTTTCAGGCGTGACACGTCCTGTGGGTCAACCATCTTCATGTTGATTTCGCCGTTTTGCAGCGCAAGGTTGGCGGAGTTGCTGTCTTTGGCGAAACGGTAAGTGACGGAATCGAGTTTCGCTTTGCCGTTCCAGTAATCGTCAAAACGCGTCAGAGCGTAATACTGTCCCGCGCGGTATTCCTTGAATTTGAACGGCCCGGAACCAACCGGCGCATCGTTTTTACTGCTCTTTTCCAGGTCGCTTTCATTGGCGAACACGTGCTGCGGAATCGGGTAAATCTGCACCAGGGTGCCAACAAATGCGGCGCTGACCTGCGGCAGAGTGAATTTCACCGTCAGATCATCGACTTTACTGACCTGCACCGGTTTGCCACCGAACATGAACATGCTACGGAAGTAGCTGTGCTGCTTTTCGTCCAGCAATTTATTGAAGGTGAACACCACGTCATCGGCGGTCAGCGGCTGGCCGTCCTGCCATTTCAGATTCGGTTTCAGCTTCAGGGTGTAGCTCAGATTATCAGCAGAAGGCGTCAGGCTTTCTGCCAGACCCCACTCAATTTTTCCGTCGTTGTAGCTGTAGAGCGGTGCATACAGCGCCTGCATGATAGTCAGCGTGGTGCGGTCGCTGGCGTAAATCGGGTTCACCGCCAGCGGATCGCCGGAGGTAATGCCAATAATCAGCGAGCCGCCGTCTTTCGGCGCGGCATTCTGATTCGCGGCGGGAGCGTTTACGGTGTCATTATTTTTTGCATCGTCGCATCCAGCGAGACCTAAGGCCAGCGACATCATCGCGGCGGAGAAAACCAACTTGCGCATGCTTTATTAACTCCTTGCCATCATTATTATTGTCTGCCAACGGGCGCAGTTCAGCGCGCATATTGGAGCCTTTCCCACACGATTTGAAATGCGATTTTCGCTTAAGCTTATATCCGAAACGGTCTAAATAAGATGTTTTTAAAATAAGCCGTTAGCCCCATCACGACTCTGAATGCTAAAGCTCGGCTTTATCACCTGCTACACTCCGTGAATACTTCAAACAACAGGGTGGTTTTTGTATGTCTAAGAATGATTATCAACCTCCGAAAGTCTGGGAGTGGAAGCAAAACAACGGCGGCGCGTTCGCCAATATCAACCGTCCGGTTTCTGGCCCGACGCACGAGAAAGCCCTGCCGGTGGGCACGCACCCGCTGCAGCTTTATTCACTGGGCACGCCGAACGGGCAGAAAGTGACGATTATGCTCGAGGAGCTGCTGGCTCTCGGCGTGACAGGCGCGGAGTACGATGCGTGGATGATCCGCATTGGCGACGGCGATCAGTTCTCCAGCGGATTTGTCGACGTGAACCCGAACTCAAAAATTCCGGCACTGAGCGATCATTCAGTGAACCCGCCGCTGCGCGTGTTTGAATCCGGTTCGATCCTGCTGTATCTGGCGGAAAAATTTGGTCACTTCCTGCCAAAAGATCCGGCGGGCCGGACCGAAGCACTGAACTGGCTGTTCTGGCTGCAGGGCGCGGCCCCGCTCCTCGGCGGCGGATTTGGTCACTTCTATAACTACGCTCCGGTCAAAATTGAGTACGCCATCGACCGCTACGCCATGGAAGCCAAGCGTCAGCTCGACGTGCTGGATAAACAGCTGGCGCGCAGTCGCTATGTGGCGGGTGAGGAGTACACCATTGCCGATATGGCGATTTGGCCGTGGTACGGCAACGTGGTGCTGGGCGCGGTGTACAACGCGGCGGAATTCCTCGACGCAGAGAGCTACAAAAACGTGCTGCGCTGGGCGCAGGATGTGGGCAATCGTCCGGCGGTGAAACGCGGGCGCATCGTAAACCGCGCGCAAGGGCCGCTGAACGAGCAGCTGCATGAGCGTCACTCTGCCAGTGATTTCGATACCAACACCGAAGATAAACGTCAGGGTTAAGCCCTTCCCGTCGACCGGGCGTCATTGCCCGGTCACTTTTTTCTCACTGTATATTTACACGTCAATACATTATTAGTATGAATATGTCATCCTCTGGCATATGGCATCTAAATGTCTGAAATCGCCCTGAAACAACAGATCCAGAATCTGAAGAAGCATAACGCCCGGTTGCTACGCATTGCCCGTGATGCGAAAAGCAAGCTCAGTGCTGCGCTCGACGGCACCGGGCTCTGTTTATGGCAGCTGGATATTCCCAGCGGGAAATTAATTATTTTCAACCGCCGCTGGGGTGCGATGCTCGGCTACCAGCCGAAAGCCCTGAGCGCCCATTTTGACGTGTGGCGGGAACACCTGCACCCGGAAGACCGCCAGCAGGTGCTGGACGCGTTTTACAGTCATCTGGAAGGCAGAGCGCCCTATTACGAAGCCTTGCATCGGATGCAGCATAAAAACGGCACCATCACCTGGGTATTAGATCGCGGGCGCGTGAGCGAGTGGGATGATGACGGCAAACCGCTGAAGGTCACCGGCACCCACATCGACATGACCAAGGAGAAACAGTACGAGGAACAGCTCTCCCTGCTCGCCAATCACGACCCACTTACCGGGCTTGCCAATCGCCATGCGCTGTTAAAACACTTCGCGCAGATGCAGCGCGACGACGCCATGTGCGTGGCGTTTATCGATCTGGATGATTTTAAAGCGGTGAACGACCGGTTCGGCCATCGCTGCGGTGACGAGCTTCTTATTCAGCTAAGCAAGCGCCTGCGTGGCGCCTGTCCGCCGGGCAGCATCGTTGGGCGGCTGGGGGGTGATGAGTTTGTGCTGCTGCTGCCGTTTTCGCTCAACAGCCTCCTTATCTGGAGCACCGCGCACAACTGCCTGCGCGCGGCGTTGGCGCCGTTCGAACTGGTCAGCGGCACCGCCTCGGTGGGTGCATCGATAGGAATTAATGAAGTGCTGCGCGACGACGATTTCAACGACGCGTTGCTGCGGGCTGATATCTCGATGTATCAGATAAAACACACCGGCAAAAACGGCGCGGCCATTGGGCAGACGCTTATCTCCCTTTCAGGAGAAGAGTCGATGCCCGAAGCTCCGGTCAATCATGAAACTGCCCAACGCCGCCTCTGAGTTAGCCTCGCAAGCGAAGTCCTTCGCCGTCAGTCGGGTCATCGGGGTTCTCCTTATTAATCGCCAGCAGTGTGATCGCCCGAACTTACCGGAACATTTTCAGGCGCTAGTATAGAAACGTCGTTTCAAAATATAGACCAGAAGGAGCTTCCATGTCCTGGCTCGCCAGTTCCGAACGTTATCAACAGATGCAGTATCGCTATTGTGGCAACAGCGGGTTGCAGCTTCCCGCGTTGTCGCTGGGGTTGTGGCACAGTTTTGGTCACATTCAATCGCTCGATTCTCAGCGTGATCTGCTGCGTAAAGCCTTTGATTTAGGCATTACCCATTTTGACCTCGCCAACAACTACGGGCCGCCACCGGGCAGCGCCGAGGAGAACTTTGGTCGTCTGCTACGTGAAGATTTCGCCGCCTGGCGCGATGAACTGATTATCTCTACCAAAGCGGGATACGACATGTGGCCCGGCCCCTACGGCTCCGGCGGTTCGCGCAAGTATTTGCTGGCGAGCCTCGACCAAAGCCTGAAGCGTATGGGCCTGGAGTACGTCGACATTTTCTATTCTCACCGCGTCGATGAGAAAACGCCGATGGAAGAAACCGCCGCGGCGCTGGCTCAGGCGGTGCAGAGCGGCAAGGCGCTATATATCGGCATCTCGTCGTATTCCACCGAGCGCACTCAGCAAATGGTGGGTCTGCTGCGCGAGTGGAAAATCCCGCTACTGATTCATCAACCGTCGTACAACCTGCTGAACCGCTGGGTGGATAACACCGGGCTGTTGGATACGCTGGAAAATAACGGCGTCGGCTGCATTGCTTTTACGCCGCTGGCGCAGGGCCTGCTGACGGGTAAATACCTGAACGGGATCCCGGACGGGTCACGGATGCAGACCGAAGGCAAGAAAGCGCGCGGGCTGACGGAAAATATGCTCAGTGAGAGTAATTTGCAAAGCCTGCGTCTGCTGCAGGAAATGGCGCAGTCACGCGGACAAAGCATGGCGCAGATGGCGCTGAGCTGGCTGCTGAAGGATAACCGGGTGACGTCGGTGCTGATTGGCGCGAGCCGCCCGGAGCAGCTGGAGGAGAACGTTCAGGCGCTGAACAATCTCACCTTTACGCCGCAGGAGCTGGCACAGATTGACCAGCACGTGGCGGACGGACAGTTGAACCTTTGGCAGGCGTCGTCGGATAAGTAACGCGGGTTACTTCTCAACCGGTGCCGGGCGGTGCGTTGCTTGCCCGGCCTACAAGTTCCCCCCTACACTGCCAGTGGATCAACCTGTGGCCGCTGATACTCCGGCCACACCAGCGCCACCAGGTCCGGGTAAGCATTCAAACTAAATTCCCTAAAACACTGCTGCAGGTTCAACACGTCGAGGTCGCCCCGCGGAACTTTCTCCCCGTTAAGACAGCGCTTTTTTATATTGTCGTAATATTTGTACACTGCCGAATTGAGATCGCTGCAGCGCCGCTGGGCCTCAAATAAGCCCGTCGTAGCATTTAATTCGGTGATACTCATCCGCTTTATTGTGGCGTGAAGAAAATCAATATATTCATGATTTACCCGCCAGTACCATATCGGTGTTATTGCGTTCATGAGCATCGAAAAATGGTCTTCACCCTCTTCTTTACTCAGCAATTTCACCTGAACAGGCAGCGCTTTTTCTTCCACTACATCGTTTTTAAACAGACCAGAGATAACGCAAAGAATAACAACCGTCAGCAATAGCAGGGCTATCACGAAATAGATAATACTGTTCATGGTTGGCTCCATTTTTTTTGATTTTAAATTTACCCCATGATATTGTCAACGAACCTCACACCTTTATCGCCCTTATCCTGTTGAAACCAAAAGGAAATCAGGCATGATACCCGAGTCGCTGATTCCGGCCCGCTTTCACATTTCCGGCGCAGAGCAAAATACCGACGCAGCAGAAAATAACGCTGATTTAACTCAGGGGGAGATGACCCTCGGAAATATCGCCGCAGATATATTATCCGCGCCGGTTCGTCATGGCCAATCGCGCAATATGCTGCTGGAGGAGCGTGACCGCCATATTAAAGACCGGTTGTTTCAGGTGGTTAAAATAGAAGCGTTCGCTCGGGTTCTCAACGATCTGCAATTGGAAGGTGAAATAGACAGCCAGGAATTAAGTCAAATTATCGCCGAATACACCAACAAAATTAACGACGCCGGAAACGAAATTTGGCTTAATTTGATTACGTGCGAAAAATCAGCCCCTCTTTTTTATGATTTTCAGGCCGAATAAAAATGAAAGAGGGTGAAGATAATAACGTCTATTTGACTTTAGACGACAGAAACAGCGACGCCGTCATTCTGAAGCATAATCTTCAGGCGCTAAAAAATGAAAAAAATGCGGTGATTGAAGAGACAGCCAAAGCGCTGGTGTCGATTCCCGCAGCGCTGGTCCGTATGAAGTGGCAGTACCGCCGGGAGATTTACGCCTTCCAGGTGAAAGAAGAGATCTACGGTGCGGCACTGGCCGAGATTATGACCCGTAACCCGCAGCTAAAAGAGAAGATCCTCGCGCATATTGAAGCCAGCTATCAACATATTCTGGCCCGCGAAACCGCCACCTTACGCCTGACGCGCAAACTCGCCGACGGCAACTGCCGTACCGCCAGCGTCAATATTGTGGCGCCGGACGAAAACCTCCTGACGCCCGCCGCCAAAAAAGCCTGATTACACCAGCCTGAACACGGAAATCGCGGTTTTCAGCTCGCCGGTTTGTCGCTGTTGCTGCTGCGCCACCTGCATGGTCTGCGCCACGTGCTGTAGGTTTTCCTGCACGCTGGCGTCGATGCTGGCAATGCTGCCACCTACCTGCAAAATGGTGGCGCGCTGCTGATCGCTCATCATCGCCAGCGCTTCCACCAGGCTGTGCAAGCTCTCGATACTGCCAATCATCACCTGCATGGTCATTCCGGCCTGCTCCACCTGGCTCGATCCCCGTTGCGTGCTTTCCACCGAGGCGGCAATCAGCTGACGAATGTCCTTGGCCGCACTTTCACAGCGCAGCGCCAGCGTCCGCACTTCCGCCGCAACGACGGCAAAGCCTTTGCCGTGCACGCCCGCACGCGCGGCTTCGACCGAGGCATTGAGCGACAGAATGTTGGTCTGGAATGCGATGCCATCAATCAGTTCCAGAATGCCGTTTATACGCAGCGATTCATCCCGAATGTGCACCATCGACGCCATCGCCGCGCGGATATTTTCCCCGCCCTGCTGCGCCACGTCGCTGGCCTTGAGCGCCAGCCCTCTCGCCTCGCTGGCCATTTCACTGGTTTGCGCCGCCACACCCAGCAGCTGGGACATCGCGCTGGCCGCCACCGCCAGCGACTGCGCCTGATTGTCGGTGCGCTCCGACAGCGCGGTGTTGCGCTGTAAAAGCGTCTGCGCATCGTCGAGCAGCTGCGTCACACCGTGAGTGACCTGTTCGAGCGTGCTGCGCATGGTGCCTAAGGTCAGGCTAAACGTTCGGGCAAATGACGAGTGGCTGGCCTGCGCATCCTGCGTGAGAGTCAAAATCCCCGGCTCGCGGTTGATTACCGATGCCAGTTTGGCCACTTCGCTGGCGGAGCGCGCGTCCTGCGCCATCCGCAGCGCCATCAGCACCAGAATGATGGTTTGCGCCACCACGAAAATACCGTGGGTGATAACCATATGCAGCCCCGGCCCCATCGCAAAAACCACCACCCCGAACAGCCCATCAGCCTGCAAATAGTTGAAGACCAGATGATGCAGGGCAATCACCGCCGCCCCCATCACCAGCGGCTTCCAGTCGCGCCAGGCGAGCAGCGCCGAGAGCAGCACGAACACAGAGAAATGGTATTCCGTTTCTCCGCCGCCGAGCTGGATAAGCAGCGCGGAAAAGGCCATCAGAATGAAAGCGAATAACAGACGCGTCACCAGTTTGCCTGACAACAGAACGCAGGCCAGCGTGGCGATTGCCGCCAGCAGGCTACCGGCAATGAGCGCGGTGCCGGTCTGCGCCGTTAGCAGGCCAATCGTCAGGCAGATGGCCCACAGGATCCAGACCAGCGCCAGCATCAGGCGGTCGGCCCGCTGACGAATGGCGGTGAGAGAAATGAGGTCACGAGAAGAGGAAGCTGTGCTGAGTAAAGACGCCAGGGCCATAATGAACTCCCATGCTGTGCAGGTGGTGTTTTGCCCCGTGTTCACGGTGCTTTTTTATGGTGTGCCTGAATAAGCGTAGAGAGGTTTGTCACGCCTGCCAGTGACGATCAACAAAAAAGCGGGCGGCGTACAGAAGAGAAAAAAACAGGATATATCAGCGAGTTATCGATTTTACTTAGGGCATAAAAAAACCGGCGCGAGGCCGGTTTTTTCATTAATGATGCTGCTTATTTTTTCGCGGCGGCGTGTTCTTCACCGACCAGGCCGATTTTCAGATATCCCGCCTGATGCAGAGTATCCATCACCTTCATCATCGTCTCGTAGTTTACGGTTTTATCCGCACGGAAGAAGATGGTGGTGTCTTTCTTGCCTTCGGTCAGCGTGTTAATCGCATTCACCATGGTGTCGTCGGTTACCGGATCGTTGCCGAGGAACATGGTGTTATCCGCTTTCACCGACAGGTAAACCGGCTTTTCCGGACGCGGCTGCGGCTGGCTGGAGGACGCCGGCAGATTCACTTTCACATCAACGGTCGCCAGCGGAGCCGCCACCATGAAGATGATCAGCAGTACCAACATGACGTCGATAAACGGCGTCACGTTGATTTCATGCATTTCGCCGTTATCGTCCAGATTTTCGTTTAGACGCATTGCCATTGGCTATCACCCTACCCGTAATTTCTGGGCGGTACGCACCGGCTGAGCGCCGCTGTTATTGAGGTCGAGGTCACGACTTTGCAGCAGCAGAACCTGCGCCGCCACATCACCGAGCAGCGCTTTGTGGCTGCCAATCATGCGGGCGAAAATGTTGTAGATAACCACGGCAGGGATTGCGGCGAACAGGCCAATGGCGGTCGCCAACAGCGCTTCTGCGATACCCGGCGCGACAACGGCCAGGTTAGTGGTCTGCGTCTGGGCGATACCGATGAAGCTGTTCATGATGCCCCATACGGTGCCGAACAGACCGATAAACGGTGAAATCGCACCGATTGTTGCCAGATAACCGTTACCACGGCCCATATGACGACCGGCAGCAGCGACGCGGCGCTCCAGACGGAAACCGGTACGTTCTTTAATACCTTCGTTGTCTTCGGCACCTTCAGAAAGTTCCAGTTCGTTCTGCGCTTCGTTCAGCAACTGAAGGCTAAGGCTTTTCGCCGGGAAAGCGGCGGCAATTTCGCTGGCCTGATTCAAAGAGCGGGCTTCACCCAGCTGCTGCTGCTCACGCTTGAGGCGACGTTTTTGCGACAGCAGTTCGGTACTTTTGCTGAAGAAGATTGCCCAGGTGACAACCGATGCCAGAATCAGGCCGATCATGACCACCTTAACTACGATGTCGGCATGATGATACATGCCCCAAACGGAGAGATCCGCCTGCATCAAATTATTACCCACTCTGTATCTCCAGGATCTAAATCACAAAATCTGCTCGTAATAATATCAAAACGCCGTCGAATTGATAGTCGTTCTCATTACTATTTACATATTGACGCAATCATCGCTAACTTTCATTGCGCTCACGCAGTAAAAAAGGTGCTTTGGTATATTCTGGCAAAATTTTCTGCTTAATCTGTTCGCACAAGGTACAACCCGAAACAATCATGTTAGTTTAGACGTCCAGACGTATAAAAACAGGTGACAAAAACATGTCCAAAAAACAACTTGATACCGTGCTGGTGAATGCTGGCCGCAGTAAAAAATACACCCAAGGTTCGGTGAACAGCGTGATTCAGCGCGCGTCATCCCTCGTTTTCGAGACCGTTGAAGCCAAGAAGCAGGCCACCCGCAACCGCGCCAAAGGCGAGCTGTTTTATGGTCGTCGTGGCACCCTGACCCATTTCTCTTTACAGGAAGCGATGTGCGAACTGGAAGGCGGTGCCGGTTGCGCTCTGTTCCCGTGCGGCGCGGCTGCGGTTGCCAACACGATTCTGGCGTTTGTCGAACAGGGCGATCACGTGCTGATGACCAACAGCGCCTACGAACCTAGCCAGGATTTCTGCACAAAAATTCTCGCCAAACTCGGCGTCACCACCGGCTGGTTCGACCCGCTTATTGGCGCCGGAATTGCCGACCTGATTCAGCCCAACACCAAAGTGGTGTTCCTGGAATCCCCGGGCTCCGTCACCATGGAAGTGCATGACGTTCCGGCCATTGTCAGCGCTGTACGCAGTAAAGCGCCTGACGCCATCATCATGATCGATAACACCTGGGCCGCGGGCGTGCTGTTTAAAGCCCTCGAATTTGATATCGATATTTCGATTCAGGCCGCCACCAAATACCTGATTGGTCATTCCGATGGCATGATTGGCACCGCCGTTTCCAATGCTCGCTGCTGGGACCAGCTGCGCGAAAACGCCTATCTGATGGGGCAAATGGCTGATGCCGATACCGCGTATATGACCAGTCGTGGCTTGCGTACGCTCGGCGTGCGTCTGCGTCAGCATCACGAAAGCAGCCTGAAAATTGCCGAATGGCTGGCTGAGCATCCGCAGGTTGAACGCGTCAATCACCCGGCACTACCGGGCAGTAAAGGTCATGAGTTCTGGAAACGAGACTTTACGGGCAGCAGCGGCCTGTTCTCCTTCGTGCTCAAAAAGCGCCTGAACGATAGCGAGCTGGCGGCGTATCTCGATAACTTTACGCTGTTCAGCATGGCCTATTCCTGGGGCGGCTTCGAGTCGCTTATCCTGCCGACGCAGCCAGAACAGCTGGCGGACATCCGCCCCAACGGCAAGCCCGACTTCAGCGGTACGCTGATTCGTTTGCACATTGGTTTAGAGAATGTTGACGATCTTCTTGTGGATTTATCGGCCGGTTTCGAGCGCATCGTGTAAAGTGGCAACCTGATGGACACAATTTCAGACAGTCCCTGCAAAAACTGCCGGAATTGTTGCGCCTGGGATCAAGGCATCCCGGGCGATTCAGGAGTACAATACACTCAGAAAATGTCAGTCCACAGGAAAGTCCATGGTTGTTATCCAGGAGATTGCCGCCGCACTCTGGCAGCATGATTTTGCCGCGCTGGCGGATCCCCACGTTGTGGGTGTTGTTTATCTGGTGATGTTCGCCACGCTGTTTTTAGAAAACGGTCTGCTGCCCGCGTCCTTCTTGCCGGGAGATAGCCTGTTGCTGCTCGCCGGTGCGCTGATCGCCAAAGGCGTGATGGATTTTGTGCCGACACTCGCCATTCTGACCGCTGCCGCCAGTCTCGGCTGCTGGCTGAGCTATATTCAGGGCCGCTGGCTTGGCAACACCAAAGTGGTGAAAGGCTGGCTGGCGCAGCTGCCGGACAAATATCACGACCGCGCAACCTGCATGTTTGACCGCCACGGGCTGCTGGCGCTGCTTGCCGGGCGTTTCCTGGCATTCGTTCGAACCCTGCTGCCAACAATGGCAGGCATTTCCGGTTTGTCTAACCGTCGCTTCCAGATTTTCAACTGGCTAAGCGCCGTGCTGTGGGTCGGTGTGGTGACGGGCTTCGGCTATGCGCTGAGCATGATCCCATTCGTTAAACGCCACGAAGATCAGGTGATGACGTTCCTGATGATCCTGCCAATTTTCCTGCTGGTTGTGGGTTTACTGGGCACGGTGATTGTGGTGATTAAAAAGAAATATTGTAGCGCCTGATTCTCCCCCTCACCCTTACCCTCTCTCCGTGGGAGAGGGTAAACTACGTCCCCTGCATTCCCCGAATACGCGCCGCATCTTCGCCCGGCGTGATCCCGAAGTAACGCTTAAACTCACGACTGAACTGCGAAGGGCTTTCGTATCCCACTTTTATTGCCGCCGTGCTGGCCTTCAGGCCGTCATGCACCATCATCATTCGCGCTTTGTGCAGCCGATAGGATTTCAGATATTGCAGCGGCGAGGTGCTGGTCACTGACTTAAAGTTGTGATGAAACGCCGAAACGCTCATGTTGGCTTCCGCTGCCAGCTGGTCAACGCTGAGGTTTTCGGTGTACTGGCTCTCAATCCGTTTCAGCACCCGGCTAATCAGGCTGAAATGCGTCTGGCGGCTGACCAGCGCCAGCAGCGCGCCGCCGCGTGGCCCCATCAGCACGTGATACAGCATTTCACGGATGATCTGTTTGCCGAGAATACGCGCATCCATCGGGTGCTCCATCACATCAAGCAGACGCTCGGCGGCACAGAGGATTTCATCGGATAGCGTGGCAGAGTTAATCCCGCTGGCGGCCATCGAAGGCTGAAACAGCTCGTCCTCACCGATGTCCATCAGCAGCTCCTGCAATTGCAGAATATCGACATTCAGACGCAGACCCGCCAGCGGCACTTCCGGCGTGGCGAAGGTTTCGCATTCAAACGGCAATGGCACCGTCAACAGCAGGTATTCCGTGGCGTCATAGCGGAAAACGCGCTCATTAATGTGGCCTATTTTATGGCCGGAAAAGAGGAATACGATGCCCGGCTGGTACATCACCGGCGTGCGGGTTCCCGGCTGCGTGCCGTACAACAGGCGAATATCCGGCAACAGATGAATGAGTTTTTCTTCATTATTTTTCAGCTGCTTAATTTTCTCCGTCAGCAGCAGACAGGTCTCTTCACGGTTCATTTTTAGCGATATCCGGGACGTATTTCGATGGATGTATTGTGGACAAGAATATTCATATTCTCCAGCACGCAGGAGAAATGGGCAATACATAGACAGGAATGTGCATTGAGACAAACAGCCTACAGGACCACAATACACGCCATCAGGTAGCCCTGTCGCTACCGTCTTTTTCACCCGTTATGAAGGGAAAACCTATGTTTAATTTCAATCTGCACACTCCAACGCGTATTTTATTCGGTAAAGGTGCTATCACAGAACTGCGGGCGCAAATCCCGGTAGATGCTCGCGTCCTCGTCACGTACGGCGGCGGCAGTGTCAAAAAAACCGGCGTGCTGGACCAGGTCATGACCGCGCTTGACGGCCTCAACGTGCTGGAGTTTGGCGGTATCGAGCCAAACCCATCTTATGAAACACTGATGAACGCCGTGAAAATTGCCCGCGAAGAAAAAATCACTTTCCTGCTGGCCGTGGGCGGTGGTTCCGTACTCGACGGCACCAAATTCATCGCCGCGGCTGCGCAGTATGCTGACGGCGTTGACCCGTGGGAAATCCTGCAAACCGGCGGCAGCAAAATTGAAAGTGCTATCCCGATGGGCTCCGTGCTGACGCTGCCTGCGACCGGTTCTGAATCCAATATGGGTGCGGTAATTTCTCGCAAAACCACCGGCGACAAACAGGCGTTCATGAACCCGAACGTGCAGCCAGTCTTCGCCATTCTTGATCCGGTGTACACCTACACCCTGCCACCGCGTCAGGTCGCAAACGGCGTGGTGGATGCCTTCATTCACACCGTTGAGCAGTACGTGACCTACCCGGTTAACGCCAAAATTCAGGACCGCTTCGCCGAAGGCATTCTGCTGACGCTGGTGGAAGAAGGCCCGAAAGCGCTGAAAGAGCCAGAAAACTACGACGTGCGCGCCAACGTGATGTGGGCGGCGACTCAGGCGCTGAACGGTCTGATTGGCGCTGGCGTGCCGCAGGACTGGGCAACGCATATGCTCGGCCATGAGCTGACTGCAATGCACGGCCTGGATCATGCTCAGACGCTGGCGGTTGTTCTGCCTGCTTTGTGGAATGAAAAACGCGACACCAAACGCGCCAAACTGCTGCAATACGCAGAACGCGTATGGAACATTACTGAAGGTTCTGAAGATGCCCGCATTGATGCCGCCATTGCTGCGACTCGCGAGTTCTTCGACGCGATGGGTGTGCCGACGCGCCTGTCCGGCTACGGTCTGGACGGCAGCACTATCCCTGCGCTGCTGAAAAAACTGGAAGAGCACGGCATGACGCAAATCGGTGAAAATCAGGATATTACTCTCGACGTGAGCCGTCGCATTTACGAAGCGGCACGCTAAGGGTTTTTCCGCTCAACCTTTCGTTTTCTCGTATTTCGTCCAGACTTAATGCTACTACTTCACCGGAGCGCTCACCGCGCTCGGGTGAATTTAACCTAGGGAGAAATGCAGCATGACACATCCAACCGTAATCAAACTCAATGACGGCAACATCATGCCACAACTGGGTCTCGGCGTGTGGAAAGCAGGCAACGAGGAAGTGGTTACCGCCATTCATAAGGCGCTGGAGGTCGGCTATCGCTCTATCGATACCGCCGCCGCGTATAAAAATGAAGATGGCGTAGGTAAAGCACTCGCCAGTGCAGGCGTCGCGCGCGATGAGCTGTTCATTACCACCAAGCTGTGGAATGACGATCAGAAACGTCCGGCAGAAGCACTCCAGGAAAGTCTCGATAAACTGCAGCTCGATTATGTCGATCTATATCTGATGCACTGGCCGGTCCCGGCTATCGATCATTACGTTGAAGCCTGGCGTGGGATGATTGAACTGCAAAAACAGGGTCTGGTGAAAAGCATCGGCGTGTGTAATTTCCAGGTGAGCCACCTGCAACGCCTGATTGATGAAACCGGCGTCTCGCCAGTCATTAACCAGATTGAACTTCATCCTCTGATGCAGCAGCGTCAATTGCATTCCTGGAACGCGACACACAAGATCCAGACCGAGTCGTGGAGCCCGCTGGCACAGGGCGGCGAAGGGGTTTTCGATCAGACTATTATTCGCCATCTGGCGGAGAAATACGGCAAGACACCGGCCCAGATTGTGATTCGCTGGCATCTGGATAGTGGACTGGTGGTCATCCCGAAATCCGTTACGCCAACGCGTATTGCGGAAAACTTCGACGTATGGGATTTCCGTCTGGATAAAGACGAACTGGGTGAGATTGCGAAGCTGGACCAGGCGAAACGGCTCGGGCCGGACCCGGATCAGTTCGGTGGTTAACGCCTTTTGTGGAGATGCCGGATGGCGCTAACGCTTATCCGGCCTACGGTGTTGTAGGCCCGATAAGCGCAAGCGCCACCGGGCAAATCGGTTTAACGCCCCGCAACTTTTCCGCGTTTTTTATTCGCAGCTGGCGTCTGACGCTGATGCGCCACCGCCGTGTGCTTGGTCAACGCCGGACGCGTGTGACGGTTCTGTCGACGCGCTTCCCGCATTTCTTCGAGTGTCGGGGATGGCACCAGACATTCACGGCGTCCGCCAATCAAATGCTTTTTACCCATCGCTTCCAGCGCCTGACGAATCATCGGCCAGTTAGCCGGATCGTGATAGCGCAGCAGCGCTTTGTGCAGACGACGCTGTTTGTCGCCCTTCGGCACCGCGATATCTTCGCTCTTATAACCAATCTTACCCAGCGGGTTTTTACCGGTGTAATACATGGTGGTCGAGTTGGCGAGCGGCGACGGGTAGAAGTTCTGCACCTGATCGAGACGGAAGCGGTTCTTCTTCAGCCACAGCGCCAGGTTAACCATATCTTCGTCAGTGGTGCCCGGGTGCGCAGAAATGAAGTAAGGGATCAGATACTGCTCTTTCCCGGCCTGTTTCGAATAGGTGTCAAACAGCTCTTTAAAGCGGTCATAACTTCCCATTCCCGGTTTCATCATCTTCGACAGCGGGCCTTCTTCGGTATGCTCCGGCGCAATCTTCAGATAACCACCGACGTGATGGGTCGCCAGCTCTTTGATATAGCGCGGATCTTCTACCGCGATGTCATAGCGCACGCCGGAAGCGATGAGGATCTTTTTGACGCCGTCCAGCTCGCGGGCGCGGCGATACAGATTGATCGTCGGCTCGTGGTTGGTGTCCATGTGTTTACAGATATCAGGGTAAACACAGGACAGGCGGCGACAGGTCTGCTCGGCGCGCGGTGATTTGCAGCGCAGCATGTACATGTTGGCGGTCGGGCCACCAAGATCGGAAATAATACCGGTAAAACCTGGCACAGTGTCGCGAATGGCTTCGATCTCGTTGATGATCGAATCTTCGGAACGGCTCTGAATAATGCGCCCTTCGTGCTCGGTTATCGAACAGAAGGAACAGCCACCAAAGCAGCCGCGCATGATGTTGATCGAGAAGCGGATCATCTCGTAAGCCGGGATGCGGCTGTCGCCGTACGCCGGATGCGGGATACGCTGGTATGGCAGTGCAAACACACTGTCCATCTCTTCGGTGGAAAGCGGGATAGCCGGTGGGTTCAGCCAGATGTAGCGATCGCCATGTTTTTGCATCAGCGCGCGGGCACAGCCCGGGTTGGTTTCATGATGCAGAATACGTGAGGCATGCGCATACAGTACTTTGTCGCCTTTTACTTTCTCGTAAGAAGGCAGCAGCACGTAAGTTTTTTCCCATGGCTTTGGCTTCGGCGGCTGCACGGTAATGGCTTTGGCTTCTGCCTTTTTCGGCGCAACAGGTTTGTTGTCGGCACACGGTAAATCTTCACCGTAAGGATGTGGGATCGGGTCGATTTTTCCCGGCGTGTCGAGACGAGTGGAATCCACGCCACTCCAGCCTGGCAGAGCTTCTTTCACCATGATCGCAGTGTTACGCACGTCACGAATATCGGACACCTGTTCGCCCATTGAGAGGCGATGCGCAACTTCCACCAGTGGTCGTTCACCGTTGCCGAAAATCAGCATGTCGGCTTTGGAATCCACCAGCACTGAACGACGCACGGTATCAGACCAGTAATCGTAATGCGCGGAGCGACGCAGGCTCGCTTCGATCCCGCCAAGGATAACCGGCACGTCTTTCCAGGCTTCTTTACAGCGTTGGGTGTAAACCAGGGTCGCGCGATCCGGTCGTTTGCCCGCGACGTTATCTGGCGTATACGCATCGTCGTGACGCAGTTTACGGTCGGCGGTATAGCGGTTAATCATGGAATCCATGTTGCCCGCGGTGACGCCAAAGAACAGATTCGGTTTGCCCAGACGCATGAAGTCGTCTTTGCTGTTCCAGTCTGGCTGGGAGATGATCCCCACGCGGAAGCCCTGAGCTTCCAGCATGCGTCCGCAGATGGCCATCCCGAAGCTCGGGTGATCGACGTACGCGTCGCCCGTCACCATGATGATGTCGCAGCTATCCCAGCCAAGTTGATCCATCTCTTCCCGAGACATCGGTAAAAATGGCGCGGGGCCAAAACAGGCCGCCCAATACTGCGGCCAGGAGAAGAGGGAGCGATCCGGTTGGATCAGGGAAATTGCGCTCATAGTGCTTCCGGGTGGTTAAAAAGGGTGCAAAAGGCGGGGATTATACGCTGAATTGATGCAAAAAATGAAGGGGCATATGTCCCCCTTCATCGTGTGGATTACGGCGCAGGATTCACCAGCATCTGGCCAATCGATCCGCGGTCGGCGAGTTCCAGCGTCTGGCTGGCAAACTGGAACGGGAAGTGTGGCCACGACGGCTGGCCGTAATACACCAACAGCTCAACCTGACCGTCTATCCACACCGTATCTTTCCAGCCGCGATCTTCTGGGAATGGCATCGCGCCGTTCACGTTGCGGATCTGGAATATCACCCCTTCAATATGGAACGATTGCGGGCTATCGGCGCGAAGCGTCCAGCGCTCCCACGATCCCTGCTGTGCCGTGACGTCAATGCGCTGCGGGTCCCACAGCTGACCATTGATGCCCGGATCGTCGCCAAGTGTAAAATCGCGGCTGCGGATAGGTGTGCCGGTCATGATTTCTTCAGGCAGCAGGCGCATCGGCAGGCTGTCGGTGACCAGCGGCAACAGACCGGTTGGGCGCAGCGTCAGCACCAGGGTCGAAATCAGAATGCTCGACGGCTCAAAGAAGCCGCGAATGCGGTCCACAATGCCCGCCGCTTCACCGCAGGTGATCGACACTTCGTCCCCGTTGGTCATGTCGACCAGAATTTCACGGCGCTCGCCCGGTGCCAGCGACAGCTGCTTCACCGAAACGGGTGCAGGCAGGAATCCCTGATCGCCGGAAATCACGTGCAGCGCGCGACCGTCGCTCATTTGCAGCAGGTAACGGCGAGAGTTTGACGCGTTCAGCAAACGCAATCGTACCCAGCCGCGAGACACTTCGACGTACGGGCTTTGCGCACCGTTGACCATCAGCGTATCGCCCACAAAGCCACCGCTGCCCGGTTCGCTGTACTCCGCCGCGCCAAAATTATCGAGACGCTTGTCCTGAATAATGACCGGGAAATCGTCTACGCCGTAGTGGTTCGGAATAGGTAAGGATTTACTCACTTCATCTTCAACCAGCCACATGCCCGCGAGGCCGTTATAGACCTGCTCTGCCGTATGGTTCGGCGTATTGGCCTGATACCACAAGGTGGCGGCGTTTTGGCGAATAGGCAGCACCGGGGCCCAATCGGCATTCGGCGACATCATGCGCGCCGCGCCGCCAATCAACGGACCTGGCACCTGCAGACCACGGATGGTCATCGCCACGTTTTCCGTCAGACGGTTGCTGTAAATCAGTTTGACGTCATCACCATTCCACACACGGATAGTCGGCCCGAGATAGCGCCCATTGATGCCCCAGACCGGGGCACGCGTGCCCTGGGTAAATGACCAGTGCGCACGTTGCAGGGTTAAAAACAGAGGCTGTCCACGACGGGATTCAAGCAATGGGGGAACTGGCAACGCTGGCTGCTGGCCTGCCGCATTTGCCCTCAGTGGCACTGCGCCAGCACAAAGCGCTACTCCTGATGCCTGAATAAATTGACGCCGACTGAGTGACATATTAACTCCATGAAACTGACTATAAAACAGAGGGAAACCGTTCCCAAACAGTGGTCACTTGCAATTGCACCATGTCGTAAACGGCATGGCGGCTCGCAGTGACGCTTATTTTTTCTTTTTCGCCGCTTCGCGTTCGGCAACTTCCAGGTCAAGCTCGGCGATTTTCGCCTTCATGACTTCACGGCAATGCGTCGCAAGTTCACGCACCTGATCTTTGCCGTAGCGGCTGGTATCAATCGGTTGCAGCATTTCGACGATAACCAGACCGTTATTGATACGGTTCAGGTTAATTTTATTCGAGGTATTAGAAACACACACCGGAATAATTGGGACGCCAGCAGCAATTGCAGCATGGAACGCACCGGTCTTAAACGGCAGCAGGCCACGGCCACGGCTGCGGGTGCCTTCCGGGAACATCCAGAACGAAATCTTACGTTTCTGGAAAGCATTAACCACTTCGGCGATGGTGCCGTGTGCTTTTGAGCGATTGTTACGGTCGATCAGCAGGTTGCCTGTCAGCCAGTACAGCAGGCCGAAAAACGGAACCCATAACAGGCTTTTCTTTCCGACGGTAACCGTCGGCGGGACGACGATATTCGCCGCCGTCACCATGTCGTAGTTATTTTGATGGTTGCCGATATAAATGGCATTACCAAAGTTTTCATACCCTTCCGGCAGACGTTTTTCGACTTTCAGGCCCAAAACCGGGGCCAGTCGGCCAAACAAATGGCCAAACGTCGCAACGTGCTTCGGATTACGTGGGCTAAACAGACAATAAACACAGCCAAGAATGCATACCAGAATGCAATAAATGACAACGATGATTGCGCGAAAAATCAATAGCATAGCTACCTCTGAAATCCTGACCGCTTAGAATTATATACCGGTCAGGGGATGTGACTTGCAGAACCTTTATTAGGGTATTGTTAATCGCAACGCACGAATTAACAACGGTTTGCCGCAAATTTTACAGCCCCTTCCGGAGAGAAGGGGCAACGGGATTACTCTTCGCTGTCGCCCGCGCTGGCACGCAGTGGAGAATCAATGTCGATCCGATCGATTTTTTGCAGACCGCGCATCAGCGTGCCGCGATGACCGCGTTCGCCAGTGACTTTCTGCAGTTCTTCCGGACGCAGTTTGATTTTCCGCTTACCAACGTGAATGGTCAGCGTGCTCTGCGGTGGCAGGATGTAGAGATGCGCCAGGCCATCAGCGCCCTTCGCTGCATCTGCGGACGGAATACCGATGATCTTATTACCCTTACCTTTCGACAACTGCGGCAAATCGCTCAGTGGGAACATCAACATGCGTCCCGCCAGAGTAATAGCCAGCAGCATGTCGGACTCATCCTCAATCACCAGCGGCGGCATGACCTGCGCATTTTCTGGCAGCGTGATGAGCGCTTTACCTGCGCGATTACGCGCCACTAAATCGTTGAAGGTACAGACGAAACCGTAACCGGCGTCGGACGCCATCAGCAGTTTTTGATCGTCGTTTCCCATCAGCATATGATTGACGGTCGCACCCGGCGGCAGCGTCAGCTTGCCGGTCAGCGGCTCGCCCTGCCCACGCGCGGACGGCATCGAAATCGGGTCGACGGCGTAGCTGCGTCCGGTGGTATCAATAAACACCACCGGCTGGTTGCTCTTGCCCTTCGCCGACGCTTTCCAGCTGTCGCCCGCTTTGTAGCTCAGTCCCTTCGCATCGATGTCGTGGCCTTTGGCGCTACGCACCCAGCCGCTCTGCGACAGCACAATCGTGACCGGCTCAGACGGCAGCATGTCGTGTTCGTTCATGGCCTTCGCTTCTTCGCGCTCACGCAGCGGAGAACGGCGATCGTCGCCAAACGCTTCGGCATCAGCCTGAAGCTCTTTCTTCAGCAGGTTGCTCATCTTGCGCTCGGACGCAAGGATCGACTGAATGTGATCGCGCTCTTTTTCGAGGTCGTTTTGCTCACCGCGAATTTTCACCTCTTCCAGCTTAGCGAGGTGGCGCAATTTCAGTTCGAGGATCGCTTCAGCCTGCGTTTCGCTGATGCCAAAACGCGACATCAGCGCCGGTTTCGGCTCATCTTCATGACGAATGATTTCGATCACTTCGTCGATATTGAGGAACGCCACCAGCAAACCTTCGAGGATATGCAGGCGCTTGAGCACTTTCTCCAGACGGTAATTCAGGCGACGGCTGACGGTATCGCGGCGGAAGGCCAGCCATTCGGTGAGGATCTCCAGCAGGTTTTTCACCTGTGGACGGTTATCCAGACCGATCATGTTCATGTTAATGCGGTAGCTTTTTTCCAGATCGGTGGTGGCAAACAGGTGGTTCATCACCTGTTCCATATCCACACGGTTGGAGCGTGGCACGATAACCAGACGGGTTGGGTTTTCGTGATCGGATTCGTCGCGCAGGTCGTCGACCATCGGCAGTTTTTTATTGCGCATCTGGCTGGCGATTTGCTCCAGCACGCGCGCACCGGACACCTGATGCGGCAGCGCAGTAATGACCACCGCGCCGTCTTCTTTTTTCCACACCGCACGCATACGCACGGAGCCGCGGCCGGTCTGGTAAATTTTACGGATATCGGCGCGAGGCGTGATGATTTCTGCTTCAGTCGGATAATCCGGGCCCTGCACGATATCGAGCAGTTGGTCGAGGGTGGTTTTCGGCTGTTCAATCAGCGTAATCGCCGCTTTCGCCACTTCACGAACATTATGCGGCGGAATATCCGTCGCCATCCCCACCGCAATCCCGGTGGTGCCGTTCAGCAGAATATTCGGCAAACGCGCAGGTAACATGCGCGGCTCTTGCAGCGTGCCATCGAAGTTTGGCAGCCAGTCAACGGTGCCCTGCCCCAGCTCGCCCAGCAGCACTTCGGCATACTTCGACAGGCGGGACTCGGTATAACGCATGGCGGCGAAGGACTTCGGATCGTCCGGCGCACCCCAGTTCCCCTGGCCGTCGACCAGCGGGTAACGATAGGAGAACGGCTGTGCCATCAGCACCATCGCTTCATAACAGGCGCTGTCGCCGTGCGGGTGATATTTACCCAGCACGTCACCGACCGTACGGGCGGATTTCTTGAACTTGGCGCTGGCGCTCAGCCCCAGCTCTGACATTGCGTAAACAATGCGGCGCTGTACCGGTTTCAGGCCGTCGCCGATAAACGGCAATGCGCGGTCCATGATGACGTACATGGAGTAGTCAAGGTACGCTTTTTCCGTAAACTCATGTAGCGCAAGGCGCTCTGCCATATCGCTCATTAACTGTGATTCCTCAACGATTTCGCCCGGCCATAGAAGGGGGCAATATTGCCGCAGATAGTACCTTATCTGGCGCGCTGAGTCACAGGGGATACGCAGTTTTGCCGCCACGGACGCGGCGGCACGGGCGTTACTTGCTGACTTTGTTGACCTGCTTCACGTCGATTTCGACAGAGTTCCAGTCTTTATCGACTTCCCCCTGAATCTCCACCACGTCCTGCGGGGTGACGGTCACGCCGTTCCAGCGCTTGTGGTCGATATCCACGTTCACCGTGCCGGTGGAATCTTTGAAGGTGTAAAGGTCATCGGAAATACGCTCTACGATATTCCCACGCAGCGTCACCCACGCATCGTCGCGCAGGGATTTGGCTTTTTCGACGGTGGTGACGCTACCGTTTGGCCCGATAAATCCGCCGTTCTGGCTGGTCTGGGCCGCTGTTGGGGTCGCACCTGGACCCGAAAAACCTCCCTGAGTATTCGCCGCAAACACTGGGGCTGACATCAAGGCCACAATGGCCGCTATCGCTAATGTCTTTTTCATCACAATCTCTCCTTTTGAGTGGACTCTGAAACCCATTAAACAGCACAAAACTTAACGATTTCTTAAGGGGGAAAAAGATTATTTTTTGCTGTACAGCACCGCTTCGCGCGGGTTTACTGACGTTTAATGTCGGTTAAAACGGGGCGAAAGGATGCGAATTTTACTGGTAGAAGACGATAAGCTGATTGGCGACGGTTTGAAGGCAGGGCTGGTCAAAATGGGCTTTACGCTCGACTGGTTTACGCGTGGCGAAGAAGGCAAAGCGGCGCTGTTTACCGCGCCCTATGACGCGGTGATCCTGGGTTTGACGCTGCCGGGCATCGACGGTCTGGAAATCCTGCGTGAATGGCGCGCCGATGGCCGCAAAGAACCGGTGCTGATCCTCACTGCCCGCGACGCGCTCGCCCAGCGTGTAGAAGGCCTGCGCGCAGGTGCCGACGATTACCTGTGCAAGCCGTTCGCCCTGATTGAAGTCGCCGCCCGGCTGGAGGCGCTGATTCGTCGCGTACACGGCCAGGCCAGCAACGCCCTGTGCCACGGCGCGGTGACGCTCAACCCCGACAGCCTGACCGCCTTCCTGAACGATGAACCGCTGACGCTCAAACCGAAAGAATTCGCGCTACTGGAACTGCTGATGCGCAACGCCGGGCGCGTTCTGCCGCGTAAACTCATCGAAGAGAAGCTGTATAACTGGGACGACGACGTCTCCAGCAACGCCGTGGAAGTTCACGTCCACCATTTGCGCCGCAAGCTCGGCACCCCGTTTATCCGCACGGTACACGGTATCGGCTACACCCTGGGCGAACAATAAATGAGATTTCTGCGCCACATGAGTCTGCGTCTGCACCTGACGCTGCTGTTTATCGTGCTGACGCTGGTGGCCTGGAGCTGCGCCAGCTTCATCGCCTGGCAGCAAACCACCCATAAGCTCGACAAGCTGTTTGATACCCAGCAGATGCTGTTCGCCAAGCGCCTGAGCGCAATGGATTTCAACGAGCTGCACTTCACCTCGCCACAGCTGCGCACCAAAAAGAAGATTAAGCACGGGCATCTCGACGACGACGCGCTGGCGTTCGCCATTTTTACCACCGACGGGCGGATGGTGCTGAACGACGGCGATAACGGGCAGGACATTCCCTACCACTATCGCCGCGAAGGTTTCGATGATGGTCGCATTAATAATGACGACGACGAATGGCGTTTATTGTGGATAACCACCGCCGATGAAAAATACCGGATCGTAGTCGGCCAGGAGTGGGATTACCGCCAGGAAATGGCGCTGGATATCATCACTTCACAGCTTGCGCCGTGGCTGGTGGCGCTGCCGCTGATGGTACTGCTGCTGATTTTGCTGCTCGGCCGCGAGCTCGCGCCGCTGAAAAAACTGACCCGCACCCTGCGCAGCCGCACACCCGGCTCCGATGAACAGCTTGATACCACCGGCGTGCCGGGCGAAGTCCGTCCGCTGGTTGATGCCCTGAACCAGTTGTTTATCCGCTCGCATGAGATGATTATCCGCGAGCGACGCTTTACCTCCGATGCCGCCCACGAACTGCGCAGTCCGCTCACCGCCCTGAAGGTGCAAACGGAAGTGGCGCAGATGTCGATGGACGATCCGCAGAGCCGGGAGAAAGCGCTGTCGCAGCTGCATTTTGGTATCGACCGGGCCACGCGTCTGGTGGAACAATTGCTGACGCTGTCGCGCCTGGATTCCCTCGCCGGGCTGGATGATGTCGAGCAGATTTTGCTGGCCGACCTGCTGCAATCGGCGGTGATGGATATTTACCACCCGGCGCACCAGGCGGGCATCGAGCTGCGCCTGCATGTGAATGCGCCTGACGTGACGCGCAAAGGCCAGGCGCTGCTGTTAAGCCTGCTGGTACGCAACCTGCTGGATAACGCCGTGCGGTACAGCCCGCGCGGCAGCACGGTGGATGTCACGCTCGACGCCCATAACGTTACCGTACGTGATAACGGGCCGGGGATTAACGCCGACGCCCTCGCCCGTATTGGCGAGCGTTTTTACCGACCACCTGGGCAGGATGAACCCGGCAGCGGCCTCGGGTTATCCATCGTACAGCGCATCGCCGCCCTGCATCAGATGACCGTTGTTTTCAGCAATGCTCCGGAAGGCGGGTTCGTCGCCCGCGTAAACTGGCAGTAGTATTATTGCTAAAATCGCAAAAGACTTTGCACATTTTGCTGATTTCATCGTCTCGTTGCCGGCGTTACACTACCGGCAAACTTCCTTTCTAAGGCATTACGATGAGCAAGATCCTGATTATCAACGGCGGTAAAAAATTCGGTCATTCCAACGGCCAGCTGAACGACACCATGACCGAGGTCGCGGATGGTTTCCTGCGCGACGCCGGGCATGAAGTCCGTGTTGTTCGCGCCGACAGTGATTACGACGTGAAAACGGAAGTGCAAAACTTCCTGTGGGCCGACACCATTATCTGGCAGATGCCAGGCTGGTGGATGGGCGCGCCATGGACCGTGAAAAAATACATCGACGACGTGTTCACCGAAGGCCACGGCTCACTGTACGCCAGCGACGGTCGTACCCGTTCTGACGCCAGTAAAAAATACGGCTCCGGCGGCCTGATCCAGGGCAAAACCTACATGCTGTCTCTGACCTGGAATGCACCGATGGAAGCCTTCACCGAGAAAGATCAGTTCTTCCACGGCGTCGGTGTAGACGGTGCTTACCTGCCGTTCCACAAAGCCAACCAGTTCCTGGGGATGGACGCGCTGCCGACCTTTATCGCCAATGACGTGATCAAAATGCCTGACGTTCCGCGTTATGTCGCAGAATATCGCAAGCATCTTGCCGAGATTTTTGGTTAACTGACGGTCTGCATAAAAAGGAGTACGACTATCATGTTAACTGTCATTGCTGAGATCCGTACCCGTCCTGGCCAGCATCACCGTCAGGCCGTACTGGATCAGTTCGCGAAAATTATCCCAACCGTGCTGAAGGAAGAAGGCTGCCACGGCTACGCACCAATGGTCGACAATGCCGCAGGCGTGAGCTTCCAGGCCACTGCACCGGACTCCATCACCATGGTTGAGCTGTGGGAAACGGTGGCGCATCTCGAAGCGCATCTGCAAACTCCGCACATGAAAGCGTGGAGCGAAGCCGTTAAAGGCGACGTGCTGGAAAGCCACATCCGCATTCTGGAACCTGCACTGTAATTTCCCTGAATAAAATTTCAAAGCCGGATAGCGCATTATTTGTGTTGTCCGGCTTTTTTGTTTGTTTTTTTGCGCCGAGCAAAGTGGTGGCTATTTTTTGCACAGGTGCGCCACTATTTTGTTTATATCAAATAATGGCATCAACTCCCCTTAATCAATATAAAAAGTAAGTGTTTTTAACCGCTTGATTTTGATGGGTTAAAATATTGGCAACAGGATTGCTGTAATAATAGCCCTGGCGCATATATAAATAGCACAGTAACTAAATTATAATTCTTTAACATCCGGTTGATATGCGAGGTCAGAATGCGGTTAATTGTCATGCTGTTAAGCTTTGTGCTCTCCACACAGGTCTGGGCGGGTGAGTTTTCCAAACCTGCCGGTAAAGTCCTTTTAACGCTATCTGGTAATATCGAAAATACAAATGAAGGTGGAAAAGCCGTTTTTGATCTCGCCAGCCTTGAGAAACTGGGGATGGTCAGTTTTCAGACCACTTCTCCCTGGTATGATGGCCGCACGACCTTTACGGGTATTCCACTGCAAAAGCTCATGGATTATGTCGGGTCGAAAGGTTCTGTTGTTAAGATCACTGCGCTCAATGACTACACCACCGAAATCCCTCTCAATGATTTTAAGAAATACAACGTTATCCTTGCGCTAAAAATCAACGGAGAATATATGCGTATCCGTGATAAAGGCCCGTTGTTTGTTGTCTACCCCTATGACAGCATCCCTGAACTGAATAATCAGATTTATTATTCAAGGTCAGCCTGGCAGGTCAGCAGAATGAAGATTGAGTAAGGGATCATAAGACCAACATGAACAGAATTCTGGCTGGCATCATTTTATTCCTGTTTATATCGACCGCGTATATCTCTTTCCTTGTCCATGAAAGACAGCAAGAGTTACAGAAACTGACTCATTACGCCGCTTCGTGGTCTGCAGCACAGATAGTTTCAGAATATTACCGGTTCGAATCGTTGCTTGGTCTTTACACTATTGATAAGACAATGACGCTGGATGATGTGCGTATGCGTCTCGACATTATGCTCAGCCAGAGTGATTTAATGAAACAAGGTGATCTGCGCAATTACATAGAAAGTAATAAATCCCATTATGCACTGGCTCAACAGCTTGAAAAGACACTGGAGTATCTGGATATTCATCTTGAGAAAATGAACCGTTCAGAAATCCAGGCATATCTGAAAAAAATGCAGACGCTTGATGCACAACTGAGTCGTCTGTCGTCTGGCGCTTTAGACAGGGATATCAACTCGATTAATGACGCCAACTTCAAAATTAAAACCCTGTACTATATTTATTCAGCGACATCTGTATTGTTGATAATAATGAGTGCGATACTGGGCGTACTGATATTTTATCAAAACAGAAATATTCTGAAGGCTCATCTTCAGGTAAAGAGTCTTGCTGAAGCACTGCAGGAATCTAAAGAAAAACTGCAACTCCAGAATGCAAAACTGGAGTATGACGTCTACCATGACTCTCTGACAGAGATGAATAACCGTCATTTCTTCTGGGGAAATTTAAATGAAACCATCGAAGCCGCAGTAAAAAATAATAATACTGTGAATGTGATGTTGTTTGATTTAGATCGATTCAAGGAGGTCAATGATACGTATGGTCATGATGTCGGTGATATGTTATTACGCCAGATATCACAGCGCCTTATTTCGATGGGCATGACTTCCGATACGCTTTATCGTTTAGGCGGGGATGAATTTGCGTTTCTTTCGAGTGGCCTGACGGAAAACAGTGCCGTGTCACGCGCCCAAAATATATGCGATGCTATTAACCAGCCCTATTCTATTTATAATACGATTATCAATATCACCACCAGCGTCGGCATTGTCATCTCAGACACTGAACGCCGCTCCGACTACCTCTATAAATTTGCCGATCTGGCCCTTTATGAAGCCAAAAAGGAAGGCGCGGGTAAGATAAAAGTCTTCCGGCAATGGATGTTAGATAAGCTGCAAGAAAGCCGAACCCTTGAGCATGATATGGCGCTGGCGTTAGTGAATAAAGAATTCGTGGTTTATTATCAGCCTATTGTCGATTCTTTCAGCCAGGAGATTTACAGCTATGAAGCCCTTATTCGTTGGATACATCCTCTGAAAGGCCTCCTGTCGCCGGACAGCTTTATTCCTGTGGCTGAAAAAACAGGAATGATTAACGAGATGGGGAAATTGGTGCTTGAAATGGCCTGCCGGGAAGCCGCTTCCTGGGTGATTCCAGCTAAAATTTCAGTCAACGTTTCTCCTGTCCAGCTAAGCAGCAAAGCCTTTGCCGGAATCGTGCTGTCCATTCTGAACGAGACAGGGCTTCCTGCTGAGCGTCTTGAACTGGAAGTGACTGAATCCTCGCTCTTTACTGAGAGCAATACGCCGATGAATACGCTGAACACGTTGCGGGCTCTGGGGGTGAACATCTCCATCGATGATTTTGGTACCGGTTATTCTTCTCTTTCGCGCCTCAGCAGGCTTGCCTTCGATAAAATCAAAATAGACAAATCCTTTGTGCAGTCGATATCGACCCAGGAAGATGCCCTTAATATCATCAGGCTCATCACCGGCATGGCGAAATCCCTCAATATGAAGGCCGTTGCGGAAGGTGTTGAAACACAGGAGCAGCTGGAAAGTCTTAAGTTGCTGGGCTGTGATTTCACACAAGGCTATCTATTTGGTAAACCTCAGCCTTATATAGATGGAAAAATCAGATACGGTTAAAAGGAGGTCTACAAGACGTCTGGCGCATCAAGTATTGAACGCCTCTGAAAGGTGCCGTATATCATTACTGATCTCTTGTAACTCATTGATAAGCCTTGCCACATGGAAACCATCGCACACGGAATGATGTACCTGAACGGCGAGCGGCAACACGATTTTTCCATCTTGTTCGTAGTATTTTCCCAACGTGAACATGGGCGCAAAAAAGTTCTTCATGTTAGCGACGTTGACATTAAAACTGGTAAAACTTACCCAGGGAATAGCCGATACGAAAAATATATTTCCCGGAGACTTCCCTTTCGGCCAATAAGAAAGATTATTACCATAGCGTGCAACGTCTTCTGAATAAACGCCCTGGAAGTGATGAATATTGCCATCGTAGTGACTCCATAACGATGAAAAGGTCTCTGTTTCATTATGGAAAATGGTATAGCTTGGATGAACCTCATTCCATATGACAAGCTCGTTATTCTTCATGGCCATACGGAACTCCGCATGACTGTTTACGACTTTAGAAAGGAGGAAAATAATAGTAGGATAAAATTTCCAGCCAACTTCTCTTACATATTTTAGCAGCGCGGTAATATCTACCAGGACAGTTTGGTTAAATGTACTTTGAGCAAATGACTGGAATACCTCAAAATGCTCCTTCCTTGCCCAACGAGATAAGTCAACAGGTGTATATTCCAGGGGTGTTTTTCCCATTTTTTAACCTTTGATTAAAATGATAGTTCAGATGTTAGTCTACGTTTTTATGGATGACTATCTGGCAAAGTATTTGCATGTTTAATGTCCGCTTCACGCCCTGAGACATTCGACAATCTTCAAGCACAAAAAATGCCACTACAAATTAAAAAAACACACTCATCCCGCTCTCAACCCTCAATGTAGCCCTCCACGCCACCACAGGCAATACGCCAGACGAATAGAAAACCAATACCCCGGTGGCGCTGCGCTTACCGGGGCTACAACATCACGTCCTCGTAGGCCCGTGCCAACGAAGTGCCGCCGGGCAATTCGCTACACAAACCCCGTACTGGAAGGGTGGCCCGCGACGTTAAATTCGTTTACCATGCCCCTGCTCACTGTATAAAAAAACAGGTTTATTCCTATGACACTCACGCTGACCGCCGAAAAAATTGAAAGAAACCGCTTCACGGGTGCAAAAATTGAACACAGCACGTTTCATCACTGCGATTTTTCTGGCGCTGACCTGACCGGCACTGAGTTTATCGGCTGTCAGTTTTATGACCGCGAAAATCAAAAAGGCTGTAATTTCAGCCGCGCTATTCTGAAAGATGCGATTTTCAAAGATTGTGATTTATCGATGGCGGACTTTAGGAATGCCAGTGCCTTGGGGATCGAAATTCGTGGCTGTCGCGCTCAGGGCGCAGATTTTCGCGGCACCAGTTTTAGGAATATGATTACGACACGCACTTGGTTTTGCAGCGCCTATATTACGAAGACCAACCTTAGCTATGCCAATTTTTCGAAGGCCGTGCTTGAGAAGTGTGAGTTGTGGGAAAACCGTTGGAATGGAACCCAGATCCTGGGCGCAACGTTCAGTGGTTCAGACCTCTCCGGCGGGGAGTTTTCTTCGTTTGATTGGCGTGCTGCCAACGTGACGCATTGCGATCTGACCAACTCAGAATTGGGTGATTTAGATGTGCGGAGTGTTGATTTACAAGGCGTCAAACTGGATAGCTATCAGGTGTCACTGATAATGGAGAGGCTTGGGGTCGCGATTATCGGCTAGCCAAACCATTTTAAGCCAAAAGCCCGGTGACGCAAAGGCTTACCAGACCTACTGCGGGCGTAAAAAAACCGGCGCATTCGCCGGTTTTTTACATCTGCTCACCCGAATCAGGCTTCCAGATCTGCCATGTCGCCTTTTTCCTGCAACCAATTACGGCGGTCTTCGGAACGTTTTTTGGCGAGCAGCATATCCATCATCGCATCAGTCTTTTGATCGGATTCATCGTCGATATACAGCTGCACCAGGCGGCGCGTGTTCGGATCGAGCGTCGTTTCACGCAACTGGAGTGGGTTCATTTCACCCAAACCTTTAAACCGCTGAACGTTCGGTTTACCTTTCTTGCGTTTCAGCTGGTCCAGAACGCCTTCTTTTTCCTGCTCGTCGAGTGCGTAAAAGACCTCTTTGCCGAGGTCGATACGATACAGCGGCGGCATGGCTACGTAGACGTGTCCGGCTTTCACCACGTGGCGGAAGTGTTTCACGAACAGCGCACACAGCAGCGTGGCAATGTGCAGACCATCGGAGTCCGCATCCGCGAGGATACAGATCTTGCCGTAACGCAGCTGGCTAAGATCGTCGCTGTCCGGATCGATGCCGATCGCCACGGAAATGTCATGCACTTCTTGCGAGGCCAGTACTTCATCGGACGACACTTCCCATGTGTTGAGGATCTTACCCTTCAGCGGCATGATCGCCTGATATTCACGGTCGCGCGCCTGTTTAGCAGAACCGCCCGCTGAGTCCCCTTCTACGAGGAACAGTTCGGTGCGATTGAGATCCTGCGCGGTACAGTCGGCCAGTTTGCCCGGCAGCGCGGGGCCGCTGGTCAGTTTCTTACGCACCACTTTTTTAGCGGCTCGCAGACGGCGCTGTGCGCTGGAAACGGCCATTTCGGCGAGCATTTCTGCCGCCTGGATGTTCTGGTTCAGCCACAGACTGAAGGCATCTTTCACTACGCCTGACACGAATGCCGCGCACTGACGAGAAGAGAGACGCTCTTTGGTCTGTCCGGCGAACTGCGGATCCTGCATTTTCACTGACAGCACGTAAGCGCAGCGATCCCAGATATCTTCCGCCGAGAGCTTCACGCCGCGCGGCAGAATATTGCGGTACTCACAGAACTCGCGCATGGCGTCAAGCAGGCCCTGACGCAGACCGTTGACATGCGTGCCGCCCTGCATGGTTGGGATCAGGTTGACGTAGCTTTCAGTCAGCAGCTCGCCGCCTTCCGGCAGCCACAGTAGCGCCCAGTCCACCGCCTCAGTGTCACCGGCAAAGCTGCCCACAAACGGCTTTTCTGGCAGCAACGGCAGGCCGTTGACGGCTTCGCACAGATAGTCGTTCAGACCGTCGGCGTAGCACCACGTCTGCTCGCTATTGTTCACTTTGTCTTTGAAGACGATTTCTACGCCGGGGCACAGAACCGCTTTCGCTTTCAGCAGGTGCGACAAGCGAGAAACGGAGAAACGCGGGCTGTCGAAGAAGCTTTCATCCGGCCAGAAATGGACGCTGGTGCCGGTGTTACGTTTGCCGACCGTGCCGGTGACGTGCAGATCTTCCACTTTCTCGCCATTTTCAAAGGCCATGGTGTAAATCTGTCCGTCGCGACGCACGTTCACTTCCACGCGTTTTGACAGGGCGTTAACCACCGAAATCCCTACGCCGTGCAGGCCGCCAGAAAACTGGTAGTTTTTATTGGAAAATTTACCGCCCGCGTGCAGACGACAGAAAATCAGTTCTATCGCCGGCACACCCTCTTCCGGGTGAATATCGACCGGCATACCGCGACCATCGTCGATAACTTCCAGCGACTGATCGGCATGTAAAATAACTTCCACGCGCTTGGCGTGGCCCGCCAGTGCCTCATCCACACTGTTATCAATAACTTCCTGACCCAAATGGTTAGGACGAGTGGTATCGGTGTACATCCCTGGGCGGCGGCGAACCGGCTCAAGCCCGGTGAGTACCTCAATGGCATCAGCGTTGTAAGAAGATTGCGTCATGGTTTTTTCACGAGTAGTGAGGGCCGACTAACGCAGCCCCAGAAAATCGATAATCTGTGTGAAATGATCTTCAAAGCCGATAAAGGCATGATTTCCGCCCTCCTCGACTGTTTGACGGCAGGAGGCGTAGTAATCCACTGCCTGGCGATAATCGAGCACTTCATCACCCGTCTGCTGTAGCAACCAGAGCAAATCCGGTGCTTCGAGCGGGTCAATTTGCATCACTTTCAGATCGTAAATATGGCGTGACTCTAGCACATATTGTTCCCCGGTGTAGGGATTCTCATTGTGACCGAGATAGCCGGAGAGTAGCTCAAACGGACGCACTGCCGGATTGACGACCACGGCAGGCAGCATGAAACATTGCGACAGCCAGGTGCCGTAATAGCCACCCAGTGACGAGCCCACAATACCCAGCGGTTCACCGCCGTGTTGCAGGACAAGTTTCTCCAACAGTTCCGCGGCTTCTGCCGGAAACGCCGGCAGCTGCGGGATGACCATCTCAATGTCCGGATGGTTTTCGGCAAGCCACGACTTCATTGCCGTCGCCTTCGCCGAACGCGGTGAGCTGTTAAACCCGTGGAGATAAAGAAGCGTAGACATCAGTATCCTTCTGAAGCGGTGTCCGGGCGGAACTCCGCGCCATCCAGGCGGCAAACTTCGGTGGTAAGCGTGCCATCAGCATGCAATTCCAGCCAGCGCCAGCCAGGAGCAATGGTATCCAGCGTAAAGTTCGCGCAGTGCGGTTTGAACTGTACACAGGTGGACGGCGTGGCCATCATGCGACGCCCGTTCCAGTCAACGTCCATTTCCTGGTGGATATGGCCGCAGAGTAAATTTTTCACCCGAGGGAAACGCATTAATACACGATCAAGCGCGCCAGCATTACGCAGGCTGTGCTGATCGAGCCAGCTGCACCCGGCCGGAAGCGGATGATGATGCAGCAGCAATAGCGTGAAACGCTCGGGGGTTTCGGTCAGACGCTGTTCCAGCCATTCGAGCTGAAACTCGCTTAACTCGCCGTGTGGGACGCCGAAAACCTGGCTGTCGAGCATCAAAACTTGCCAGTGGTCGCCTGCGAAAACGCGTTTGACCGGGGAAATTCCGGCGTCCTGCAACGCGCTGTACATGGCTGGCTGAAAATCGTGGTTACCGGGTAACCAGACGCAGGGTGCGTCGAAGCCCGCGATGCCTTCAGCAAAGTGCTGATAAGCCGCAGACGAGTGATCCTGTGCTAAATCTCCGGTGGCGACCACGAGATCGCATTCACGCTGCGAGGCGCGGATGGCCGCCAGAACGGCCTGGTAACTGTCCCAGGTGTTCACCCCTAACAACGTTTCATGCTTTTCAGCAAACAGGTGAGTATCAGTAATTTGTAAGACTCTGACCCTGGCCTCACCAGCCAGTGAGAGATTTAACAGGCTTTCCAAATGGTGTCCTTTGGTTTCACGACGCTAACAAACCGGAATCGCCATCGCTCCATGTGCTAAACAGTACCTCAGCCAATCGGCCAAAAACTGGTTAATTTGATGCTTTTCGTCGCGTTGATGCAACTTTTTATTCGGGTAATCATACCGTGCTTTGAAGCGAAAAATCTGCTGACTCGAACACACTTCAGCCACCATCGCATCATGGTACAGGCGCACCGTCATTGACGGCAGGCTCCAATAACTGACCGCAGGCACCGTCTGTTCTATTTCCACCAGAGTAGTGTAGCGGGTCGATTCGCTGATCGTTAACCGGTATTGCGCATTGGCCACCTGATAGCTCACCGTTTCGCCGGGTGCGTCCGTTTGAGGCAGCAGGCGGCGTAGCTGTGCGAAGTTGGTTTCGCACAGACGCATCATTTCTGGGAAGTCAGGTGTATAGCGCTTCATTTTGTCCACTCGTTTCGTAATGCCTGATAATGCAATTGCAGCCATTGCAGGGCGATGACAGAGGCTGCGTTATCGATTTTTCCCTCTTCAACCCACTGGTATGCCTGTTCCCTGCTTACCACATGCACCCGAATATCTTCGTGCTCATCTGCCAGACCGTGAATACCTTGCGCAGTCGAGGCGTCCACTTCACCCGCCAGGATGGTTAAGCGCTCGCTGGTACCACCGGGGCTCGCCAGGTAACTCAGCATAGGTTTGACGCGTTTGACGTCCAGACCCGCTTCTTCCACCGCTTCGCGACGCGCCACGTCTTCTGGACTTTCACCCTCTTCAATCATCCCGGCAACCATTTCCATCAGCCACGGGCTTTCGCTGGTATCAAATGCGGCGATGCGAATCTGTTCCACCAGCACCACTTCATCACGCACTGGGTCAAAGGGTAGCAAGACTGCGGCGTGACCGCGCTCAAAAATTTCTCGTCGCACTTCACCGCTCATTTCGCCGTTAAACAAACGATGACGAAAACGGTACATGTCTAACGAAAAAAAACCGCTATAAAGCGTTTCCCGTGCAATAATTTCAACATCGTTTTTGGCGTAAGTTACGACAGATTGCTTTTTTCTGGTCATCGTTAATGTCCTGGGCTGTAAAGTGGTGACGAAATCGGGGATTTCAGGTCTCTATGGCTACTGTTTTATGTAGGCTGTGGTAGATTGGTGCAAATTAACGCCAGATGGCACGATACGCCAACTTTTTACGCGGGCGGACTCTGGTACAATCGACAAATCTTTTTGAATTAGATCAGCGCTAAATGCTTCACAACAAGGAATGCAAATGAAGAAATTGCTCCCCATCCTTATCGGCTTGAGCCTGACGGGCTTCAGCGCAGTGAGCCATGCGGAAAACCTGTTGCAGGTTTATCAGCAGGCACGTTTGAGCAACCCAGACCTGCGTAAGTCCGCGGCCGATCGTGATGCTGCATTCGAAAAAATTAACGAAGCACGCAGCCCATTACTACCGCAGCTCGGTTTAGGTGCAGATTATACCTACACCAATGGCTTTCGCGATAACAACGGTATCAACTCCAACGAAACCAGCGCAGCATTAACGTTAACGCAGACCATTTTTGACATGTCAAAATGGCGCGCGCTGACGCTGCAAGAAAAAAGCGCCGGTATCCAGGATGTCACCTATCAGACAGACCAGCAAACGTTGATCCTGAACACCGCAACAGCCTACTTCAACGTGTTGAGTGCGATCGACTCGCTCTCCTTCACTGAAGCGAACAAACAAGCGGTTTACCGTCAGTTAGACCAGACGACCCAGCGTTTTAACGTGGGCCTGGTGGCTATCACTGACGTGCAAAACGCCCGTTCACAGTACGACACCGTGCTGGCGAACGAAGTGACCGCGCGTAATAACCTCGACAACGCCGTTGAACAGCTGCGTCAGGTCACTGGTAACTACTATCCGGAGCTGTCTTCACTGAATGTCAGCACCTTAAAAATGGATAAGCCGCAACCGGTGAATGCGCTGCTGAAAGAAGCAGAAGGCCGCAACCTCGCGTTGTTGCAGGCTCGTCTGAGCCAGGACCTGGCCCGTGAGCAGATTCGCTACGCGGAAACCGGTCACATGCCAACCGTTGGCCTGACCGCGTCTACCGGCGTGTCTGACACCAGCTACGACGGCAACAACGCTACAAGTACCCAGTATACTGACCGTAATATCGGTCAGAATCAGATTGGCCTGAACTTCAATCTGCCGCTGTACAGCGGCGGCTCGGTGACCTCGCAGGTGAAACAGGCGCAGTACAACTTCGTCGGTGCCAGCGAGCAGCTCGAAAGCGCACACCGTAACGTCGTTCAGACCGTGCGTTCGTCCTTCAACAACATCAATGCGTCCATCAGCAGCATCAACGCCTACAAACAGGCCGTTGTTTCTGCGCAGAGTTCTTTAGACGCAATGGAAGCAGGCTACCAGGTCGGTACCCGTACCATCGTTGATGTGTTGGACGCGACCACTACGCTGTATAACGCGAAGCAGCAGCTCTCCAGCGCGCGTTATAGCTACCTGATTAACCAGCTGAACGTCAAGTCAGCTCTGGGTACGCTTAACGAGAACGATCTGTTGGCCCTGAATGGCACCCTCGGTAAAGCAGTTTCCACTTCGCCGGAAGCGGTAGCCCCAGAGAATGCCCAGCAGGACGCTAATGCCGATGGTTACAATGGCGCGAGCGCGGCTCCGGCTACACAGCCGGCCGCACAGCGTACAAGCACCACCACCAGCAACAGTTCTAACCCGTTCAAAAACTGATTCGGGCAGCCCCGGCGACACCGTTCGCCGGGGTTAAATCACTTTCCGCTCTCCCCCGCAAAAATAAACGTAAGGCAACGTAAAGATCCCCTCCTCCTGCCTCTCATCGCTTCAATTTCAACCACTCATCCACTATCCTGAGCGCTACCACTGGGTCCAGGATGAAAGATAATGAAACGGACAAAAACAATTAATCACGCTTCGTTCCGCAAGAACTGGGGCGCACGCCATCTGACGCCAGTTGCGTTGGCGATCACCGCCGTATTTATGCTCTCTGGCTGTGAAAAAACTGACGAAACGGTGTCGATGTATCAGAACGCCGATGACTGCTCGAGCGCTAACCCAGGCAAAAGCGCTGAATGTACCGCGTCATACAACAACGCGCTGAAAGAAGCCGAACGTACCGCACCGAAATACGCCAGCCGTGAAGACTGTATCGCCGAATTCGGTGAAGGCCAGTGCCAGCAAGCTCCTGCTCAGGCAGGTATGGTACCTGAAGGACAGCAGGCGCAGGCTCAAAGCAGCGGCAGCTTCTGGATGCCGCTAATGGCTGGCTACATGATGGGCCGCATGATGAGCGGTTCAGGCTTCCAGCAGCAACCGCTGTTCAGCTCGAAGAATCCAAAAAGTCCGGCCTACGGCCAATACACCGATGCCAGCGGCAAAGGTTATGGCGCAGCGCAGTCGGGCCGTACCATGAACGTGCCTAAAACAGCGATGGCGCCAAAACCGGCCACCACCAACACCGTGACACGCGGCGGCTTTGGTGAGTCCGTTGCTAAACAGTCCACCATGCAGCGCAGCGCTTCCGGCACATCTTCTCGTTCAATGGGCGGCTAATCGCCATGGAAAGAGTCAGCATTGTCGAGCGCCCGGACTGGCGCGAAAAAGCCACCGAATATGGCTTCAATTTTCACACCATGTATGGCGAGCCGTACTGGTGTGAAGATGCGTACTACAAACTCACCCTCGAGCAGGTTGAAAAGCTGGAAGACGTGACCGCCGAGCTGCACCAGATGTGCCTGAAAGTGGTGGAGCGTGTGGTCGCCAGCGACGAGCTGTTGACCAAATTCCGCATTCCGAAACACACCTGGAGCTTCGTGCGTCAGGCGTGGCAAACACAGCAACCTTCGCTTTATTCTCGCCTCGATCTGGCATGGGATGGCAAAGGCGAACCTAAGCTGCTGGAAAACAACGCCGACACACCAACGTCGCTGTACGAGGCGGCTTTCTTCCAGTGGATCTGGCTCGAAGATCAGCAGAATGCGGGCAACCTGCCCGCAGGCAGCGATCAGTTCAACAGCCTGCAGGAAAAGCTGATTGAGCGTTTCGCTGAGCTGCGCGAACAGCACGGTTTCGGCCTGCTGCATTTTGCCTGCTGCCGCGATACCACCGAAGACCGTGGCACCGTGCAGTATTTGCAGGACTGCGCCAATGAAGGTGGCGTGGCGAGCGAATTCCTGTATATCGAAGATATCGGGCTTGGCGAAAAAGGTCAGTTCACCGACACCCAGGATCAGGTTATTGGCAACCTGTTCAAGCTCTACCCGTGGGAATACATGCTGCGCGAGATTTTCTCCACCAAGCTGGAGGATGCAGGCGTTCGCTGGCTTGAACCGGCCTGGAAAAGCATCATATCTAACAAAGCGCTGCTGCCAATGCTGTGGGAAATGTTCCCGGATCACCCCAATCTACTGCCCGCGTATTTTGCCGAAGACAGCTATCCCCCGATGGATAAATACGTCATCAAGCCGATTTTCTCGCGCGAAGGCGCCAACGTATCGATTGTTGAAAACGGCAAGGTGGTTGAAGCCGTGGAAGGGCCATACGGCGAAGAAGGAATGATCGTTCAGCAGTTCTATGAACTGCCGAAGTTTGGCGACAGCTTCACGCTGATCGGCAGCTGGCTCATCAACGATCAGCCAGCCGGGATCGGCATTCGTGAAGACCGGGCGTTGATCACTCAGGATCTGTCCCGTTTCTATCCGCATATTTTTGTGGAGTAATGTGTACCCGGCGGCGCACGCTTGCCGGGCCTACTCGTCTTTGTAGGCCTGGTCAGTGTAGCGCCACCAGGCATTAACCAATCTGCACCGACAGCATACTCAAACTGCCCATCTCGATCCCATCGGTCGGCAACGTCATCGGCTCTTTTCCGTCCCACGCACCCAGCACGTACAACAATGGCAGATAATGATCCGCAGTCGGGTTCGACAGCGATCCGCCTTCATGGTCGAGATAATTCACCAACGGGTGCGCTTCCGTCGGACCTTGCCAGGTGAGATTGTCTTTCACAAATTCATTGAACGATGTCGCCCATGGATACGGCGTATTTTCGCCATGCCAGCGTGCGGTGCGCAGGTTGTGAACCACGTTGCCGCTTGCCACCAGCATAATGCCTTCTTCACGCAGTGAGGCCAGTTTGCGGCCCATTTCCATATGCCAGGCCGGTGGTTTGGTGCTGTCGATACTGAGCTGAACCATCGGGATATCGGCATCCGGATACATTTTAATTAAAACGCCCCATGAACCGTGGTCAAATCCCCAGGCTTCTTTATCCAGCGCTACCGGCACCGGGGCCAGCAGCTCAACCAGTCGCTGCGCCAGTTCCGGCGAACCTGGCGCCGGGTAATGTGTGTCGTACAGTGCCTGCGGAAAACCACCGAAATCATGAATGGTTTTTGGCGCTTCCATCGCCGTGACGCCTGTCCCGCGAGTAAACCAGTGCGCGGAAATCGCCACGATCGCTTTCGGGCGCGGCAGCGTTTCGCCGAGATGCTGCCAGGCACGGGTGTACACGTTATCTTCCAGCACGTTCATCGGACTACCGTGACCCAAAAACAGTGCTGGCATACGGGAAGAAGACATGATGATATCCTTACAGGAACAGTCGATTTGATGGTTCTACATTACGCGTTTTCGGGCAGGGATGAACTCAGATAACAGTGATGAAGATCATCAGGAAATTTGAATGTAAGGACACGTAAAAGCGCCATCTCCCCTCTCGCTTTCGGGGCAATGGATCTTTACTATAAATGATAATCATTATCATGAAGGAGTTTTCATGTCAGTACCTTTGATCCTGACCTTACTCGCTGGTGGGGCCACCTTCATTGGGGCTGTCCTGGGTGTTATCGGCCAAAAACCCTCCAACCGCGTACTCGCGTTTTCCCTCGGCTTCGCCGCGGGCATCATGCTGCTTATCTCATTGATGGAAATGCTGCCTGCCGCACTCGGCACTCAAGGCATGTCGCCGGTGCTCGGCTACGGCATGTTCGTGGTGGGTCTGCTGGGATATTTTGCCCTCGACCGAATGCTGCCCCACGCGCACGCGCAAGATTTAATACAGGGCGATAAAGCCGTGATGCCGCGCAATTTGCGCCGCACCGCCATTCTGCTGACGCTCGGTATCAGCCTGCACAACTTCCCGGAAGGCGTGGCGACCTACGTTACCGCCAGCAGTAATCTGGAGCTCGGTTTTGGTATTGCGCTGGCAGTTGCGCTGCACAATATTCCAGAAGGTCTCGCAGTAGCCGGGCCAGTTTATGCGGCAACGGGTTCTAAGCGGAAAGCAGTATTTTGGGCAGGCGTGTCCGGAATGGCTGAAATTCTTGGCGGCGTACTGGCGTGGCTGATTCTGGGCTCGCTGGTTTCACCGGTGGTGATGGCCGCTATCATGGCTGCGGTGGCCGGTATTATGGTGGCGCTGTCGGTAGATGAATTGATGCCGCTGGCGAAAGAAATCGACCCACACAACAACCCAAGCTACGGCGTGCTGTGCGGCATGTCGGTGATGGGGCTCAGTCTGGTGCTGCTTCAGTCGATGGATTTCGCCTGATACTCTGAAAGCCAGATAGCAAAACGCCGGGATAATCCCGGCGTTGTCTTTTCAGATTCGCTATTCAGTGAATCTTAGCTGGCCTTACGCTCATGCTTTTGGCGGTATTCCACCAGGTCTTCAATGGTCACGACCGGCATGTTGTGTTCCGCAGCAAACTTGATGCACTCCGGCGCACGCGCCATGGTGCCATCGTCGTTGGTCAGCTCGCACAGCACGCCCGCAGGTTTGAAGCCTGCCAGCGTCACCAGATCGATAGTCGCTTCAGTGTGACCGCCGCGAGTCAGCACGCCACCCGCCTGCGCGCGCAGTGGGAACACGTGGCCTGGACGGTGCAGATCGGAAGGTTTAGCGCCGTCGGCAATCGCCGCACGAACGGTGGTGACGCGGTCAGCAGCGGAAACGCCGGTGGTCACACCGTGCGCCGCTTCGATGGTTACGGTAAAACCGGTACCGAATGCGCTGGTATTGGTTTCCACCATCATCGGCAGATCGAGCTGTTTGCGGCGCTCTTCGTTAATGCACAGGCAAACAATGCCGCTACCGTGACGGATGGTCAGCGCCATCTGCTCAACGGTCATGGTTTCGGCGGCAAAGATCATGTCGCCTTCGTTTTCGCGGTTTTCGTCATCAAGCACCATCACACCACGGCCTTCGCGCAGTGCGGACAACGCGTGTTCTACGCGTTCAAATGCAGTACCAAAAGAGGAAAGTAGCGTCTGATTCATGGTAAAAGACCTCATTAAGATTATGGTTACCAGAATCAGGGCAGTCTTAGGAGCGCCGACGAAGCGGCAAAAAGATAACGTGCGCGGGCCTTGCCCGTAGATCGTTACTCTCTCCCATCCGGACTTTAACCGTCGGCCCCGGAATTACACCGGATCTGCTGTCCTTCAGACTGACGTCCAAAGCGCTCGCGGGCTTTCAACCTGAGTTGATTTACCGCCGGTGGGGAATTTCGCCCCGCCCTGAGAATAAGCGAGATAACTATAACGCTAATGATTATTGTCGGCAATGCATAAGCTTCAAACATTTCTGGTTTATAGCCCCGGCATAAGGCACTACAATAATCTGCAAAACCGACCAGATCAGGGAAACCGTAATGATTGATCCGAAAAAAATTGAACAGATTGCCCGCCAGGTTCACGAGTCCATGCCGCAAGGTTTGCGTGATTTTGGTGATGACGTTGAGAAGAAAATCCGTCAGGTGCTGCAATCTCAGCTGACGCGTCTGGATCTGGTCAGCCGCGAAGAGTTCGACGTGCAGACTCAGGTTCTGCTGCGCACTCGCGAGAAGCTGGCCCTGCTGGAACAGCGTATCAGCGAACTGGAAAACCGCTCGACTGCCGCAGCCTCTGCTCCGGTCATTCCGCCAGTTGAAAATCTGGACTAACCCACCTTTTTTGTCTGCACTCAATACGGGCCAAAAGGCCCGTCGTCATGTTGGCGTCGCCAATAATCATCAGAAGCCGGTTATCATACAGTCGCCAAACTCCCGTCTGATTCTATCCGATAAACCCGCCGGTCGTTGTTCCGCCAGTGCAGAAAAATAGGCGCTGACTTCCTTGAGTAACGGCATTTGATTCGCATCCTCCCTATTTTGCAACCCAATAATAGGTGAAAGCCTGGCCGGGTTTTTCAGCGTCTGGTTCAGTTCAGACAGACTGGCAAAAATATGGTGCTACACTTTTTGCAATGGCATTGGTTTTTTTATGTGCATAAACATAGATTATATTTTCAACATCACCGCCATAAGTCACTAAGGATCCCGCAATGACACCAATGAACTGCTTATTAGGGTCTGCTAACCTGGCGTTAACTTAATTTTCAGAAAGTGCATGGGATAACAGGAGTTCGGAAACTTTGATTCTGACAATATATTTTGACATGCCGCTGTAAATGTTCAGCCTTTCAGTAATCCGAGTCAAACCAATAAGTGTATTACGCCCCCCTAAGTCAATATGCGAAATACTTTCTCCACATCCACCTAAAACCTTTGACAATAATGCATATTATGGCAGCAAATTTAGTTGAGTGTCATTTAAATTCAACAATATCGCGTGATTCTGCTGATCCAGACGCAATTTACCGGGAATCCCCACAGCTGCAGCAGCTTTTTGCAAACCAGGATCCATGTCCGTCAGCAGATAACAACGCTCAGTCAGGATATTCTGCCCTAATGTCGCGGCAATACTGGACATCAGTTGTTTAGCCGATATCAACGGTAAATGTGTTAAATCAGTTCCCAGTTGAAAATAGTGACATTCATTTAAACCAGTAATTTTATTTTTATCGTCAACATTAGCTGCCGTATCACGTAATGGATAGTGAGACATTCGCTTCAAAATTGCTGCATCATCTGAACCACCGGTATCTTTATTCAAATAACCGTAAACAGACTTATCCGACTCCGCCAAAATGACACTGATGTTATGCTCAACCAATTTCTTTGCTAATGCTGAAATAAGTGGCGAACGCGGTGTACCCTCCCACGGACAAGGTATATGAAACATGACGATACTATCAGCCTGAAGAGCTTTTTTCTCCAGAGCCATCTCGATAATATTTAGCAAACGCCCTGTATGTCCACCGCCTGTGGGTGAATATCCGACGACAATAAACTTAGCAGAAGGGTTTTGTTTAAATTTTCCTAAAGCATTTTTAATCACAGATATATTCCTTTATATAAGCTTGGGTGTTATCAATTATCAGCGATGAATAGACCGTGCAACACGAGTGTAAGTATGGCGGACCCCACGGATAGCAATACTGTACGCCAGGATATTTTCCGGTAACGCAATACCCATATAGCCGGTATCACCAATATGATGAAGGTCGGCACCCGCCATTTTGCTCATCAAGGCAATCTGGCGCAGAGTATTCACGTCCGCTCCCTCCTGAGAGGTCCCTATTGCCGTCATCGCTAACACGCCCTTGCGATGTGCTGATGCAATCAACGAAGCCACTTTCTGCTGGCTCATTCCCGGAACCGTTCCTGGTGCAGGTATCAGTACAATGTCGGCCCCTTGCTCTGAAAACCATGCTACATCTTCTTCGCTGATAATTGCGGCACCGCTTTCGCGTACCACTCCCGCACCATGCATTTTTCCGGTAATCACAACCGCACTGTCACCGACAGCATCACGAATTTCCGCAATCGCCAGGCCCAGCGCTCGATTACTGACACCGTTATTTGGATTACCCGTCAGCACCAGAATTTTTGCCCCCATCGCCACCATTTTGCGGGCATTTTCGGCAGTTGCGGCACGGCCTGGTTTCATTTTCCAGATATCGTCGTGAGCGCTGGTGAATTCAGGATCAACGGCTTCCAGATTGACCCCAATGATACGGCCGGTCAGTCGCTGCAACGTGTGCAGGAGCTGCTCCGGAGGCGTATTTTCCGGCATGCCCTTAATCTGAGGATTATCACTGTCAAACATATTGATCAGCAAAATATCAGCCCCCTGGGAGGCAGCCAGCTCTGCATTTGTAACATTATTGAGCAGAGGCTCCGTGATAGCGATAGTTTCACTCACCAGCACTCGTCCTTCGCTGGCGCGAATCGCGTACAAGAGCGCCGTTTTATCCATCAATACAAAATCAGAAGCACCACAGTCCAGTAAACGTTTATTGCTCATTGCGATAATCCTTATTGAGTCACTAACTCACGAATTTCATCGGCGATAATTTCTGCTTGAGTACCGACAATCACCTGCAGACCTGAATCGCCCCGCTTCACCACACCCATTGCGCCGAGTTTTTTTAATCTCGACTCCTGAATCTCGTCCATATTGACAATCTCCAGGCGCAGGCGGGTAATGCAGGCATCTATTCGTTGCAGATTATCTTTCCCCCCCAAAGCCTCAACCCAAGCGGCTGCGCGTAGTGATACGTCCTCCGTAAGCACAACAACCTCGTCATCGTCATCTTCTTCTCGTCCAGGCGTTGCAAGGCTGAAGCGGTTGATAAAAAAGCGGAACAGAAAATAGTAAATCACTGCCCAGAGCACACCGACAGGCAGCATCATCAATGGGCGGGAAGCCAAACCAAACGATAAAACGTAATCAATCAATCCGGCGGAAAAGGTAAAACCGAGCTTAATATCAAGAATCTGACAAACTGCCATCGCTACGCCGGTCAACAGCGCATGAATACCGTAGAGGAGAGGTGACAGAAACAAAAAAGTGTACTCGACAGGCTCGGTGATCCCCGTGAGGAAGGTGGTGAGTGCCAGGGAGAGAAACAGGCCGGCAACAGTCGAGCGTTTATGTTTTGGCGCCGCGTGATACATCGCCAGACAGGCAGCAGGCAAAGCAAACATAAATACCGGGAAAAAACCGGTCATAAATGCACCAGCGGAGGGATCACCCGCGAAGAAACGATGGATATCCCCCGTCACAACCGCACCGTCTGCTGCGGTAAATGAACCAAAAACAAACCAGACCAATGAGTTAACAATATGATGCAGGCCTACGACGCGGAACACCACATTAAGGATCCCGTACACAAAGGGACCTACAGGACCCGAAGCCACCAGCCAGTTACCGATAGCATTGACCCCTTGCTGCACCGGGCCCCAGGCCCAGCCCAAAACGATACCAAGCCCCAGGCAACTTAACCCTGTGGCTATCGGCACAAAGCGTTTACCACCAAAGAAAGCCAGATATTCCGGCAGCTTGATATTATGGTAGCGGTTATACAGCACACCCGCTAACAGCCCGGTAATGATCCCCGACAACACCCCCATATTGAGTTGCGGGTTAATTGCCTGCATGACTGCAGTCAGAACCAGGTAACCAATGGTCCCCGCCAGACTGGCCGCACAATGATTATCTTTCGCGAATCCCCCGCTGATGCCAATCGCAAACAGCAGTGGTAAATTTTCGAACAGCGTCTGTCCCGCTTTAGTGACAAAAACAATATTAAAAACGTCCGGTTGTCCTATCCGCAGTAATAGCCCTGCAACAGGCAAGACAGCGATCGGCAACATCAATGCCTTACCCAGTCGCTGCATGATGATGAAAAAATTCCCTTGCATACTTTTACCCTCAATTGTTGGTCTATCCATCAATGCGATACGAAAACACATTTAATGTACCATTTGTGTACCATCAATGAATGATAGACACCAAACATAAAAAGGCTCTACTTATACATGGTTGTTTTGCGATCAATCTGGCACTATTTCATACAAACGCAGTGAATTGAGGATGACAGAATGGATTCATAGGATAACAATTGGTTTATCATTAACTGAACCACCAGCTACTCCAGAGGGTCTATGCTCATCCCCCCCCTTTTCACATTTCAGCTTGATACCTCCAGCGGGATGCCGCTGTACAGGCAATTAAGAAATCACATCAAATCAGCGATTGATCGAGGGCAATTGCATCCTGGCGATGCCATTCCTTCTGAAAGAGAGCTGGTCGAAACGCTGAACATTGCCCGTGGCACGGTACGCAAGGCATTCCAGCAATTACTGGAAGAAGGGATACTGATCCGCAACCAGGGATCGGGGACTTTTATTGCCCCACATATTCGCCAGTCCCTGCCTTTTCTGGAAAGTTTCAGCGAAATGGCCACTGCCAATGGTGGTACAGCACAAAGTGAAATAGTGGGTTACCTGCGTCGGGCATCGACCCTGGAGGAACGCCAGATCCTACAAATAGTGGATGATAAAAGTGAAGTGGTTGAGCTGACACGTCTGCGGAAAATTAACGGTATCGCCGTTTCCCTTCAAACCGCGCTGATGCCAGTATTTCTGTTGGAGAAAATTAATGAGCTGGATGAATCACTGTACTTGTATCTGGAAAAGAAAGGAGCGCCGGTACTACGCGCCAGTCAACGCTTCAGTGCCGTCGCTGCGGACAGTAGACTGGCACACTATCTCAACATCAGCGAACACGGGCCGCTGCTACTGGTAACGCGTACAGGATTTTCGCACCATGATAAACCCGTGGAGTACACCCAAACCTGGTGCCTGAATGACTATTATGATTTTACGATTGAACTTCATAGAAAAGAGCAATAATTGAGAGGAAGATCCCCCGGTACGACAAGCCGTCCGGGGGTGTCGAAAAGGTTACTTTTCGCTGTCTTTCTGAATGCGCTTGATGATGTTGGTGGTTGAACAGCCATCTTCAAAGTTCAGTACCATCACTTCGCCGCCGTTCGCCCAGACTTCTTCGCTACCCGCGATTTCGTCCGGCTTGTAGTCCCCACCTTTCACCAGCAGGTCCGGCAGGATGCCCGCAATCAGACGCTGCGGGGTATCTTCTTCAAACGAGACCACCCAGTCGACGGATCCCAGCGCACCGAGCACGATCATGCGCTGATCGAGTGGATTCACCGGACGGGTTTCGCCTTTCAGACGTTTGGTAGACGCATCGCTGTTCACCGCGACAATCAAACGATCACCGAGCTTACGCGCGTTGGAGAGATAGGACACGTGACCCGCGTGCAGAATATCGAACACGCCGTTGGTCATCACGACTTTCTCGCCGCGCTTACGTGCTGCCATTACTGCCAGCTTCAGCTCGGCTTCGCCCATCACGCCGAAACCGGTGTCCGCACGACCACGCACCGCGTTTTCCAGTTCGATAGGCGAAACGGTAGACGTCCCGAGTTTGCCCACCACAACACCGGCTGCCGCGTTGGCAAAGAAACACGCTTCTTCCAGAGAATTACCCGCCGCCAGCGTTGCCGCCAGCACGCCAATCACCGTGTCACCGGCCCCGGTCACGTCGTACACTTCCTGCGCCTGCGTTGGCATGTGCAGCGGTGCTTTACCCGGCTGCAACAGGGTCATGCCCTGTTCGGAACGGGTGACCAACAGCGCCGACAGTTCGAAGTCGGCGATGATTTTCATGCCGCGCTCAACGATTTCCGCTTCGCTTTTACACTTTCCGGCGACGGCTTCAAACTCAGAGAGGTTTGGCGTCAGCAGCGTTGCGCCACGATAGCGTTCAAACTCGCTGCCTTTCGGGTCGATCAGCACCGGAACACCCGCTTTACGCGCCAGCTGAATCATATCCTGAACGCTTTCCAGTGCGCCTTTAGCGTAGTCAGACAGCACCAGCGCGCCGATGTGGCCCAGCGCCTGCTGAATACGTTCGTGCATCGGCTGTGGATCGACGCCTGCAAAGCCTTCTTCGAAGTCCAGACGAATCAGTTGCTGGTTGCGTGACAGCACGCGCAGCTTGGTGATCGTCGGATGGGTCGGTACGGAAACGAAATCGCACTTCACGTTAACGTCCGCCAGCGCTTTGCTAAGCGCACGCGCCGCATCGTCAATGCCGGTCAGTCCAACCAGACGCGAAGTGGCGCCCAACGCCGCGATGTTCATCGCCACGTTCGCCGCGCCGCCAGGGCGTTCTTCGATGGTATCCACTTTCACCACCGGCACCGGGGCTTCCGGGGAAATGCGGCTCGTTGGGCCGTACCAATAGCGATCCAGCATCACATCACCGACGACCATCACTCCTGCACGCTCAAACTCTGGCAGCGTTACTTTCATTCCAGACTCCTGAAAGATTTGTTAATTGCGCGCGATAATAACATCTCACGACACCACCAGCCACTTTAGCCAGCTCGCGCGCACCAGCTCGCGTTCCGCCGCAAAGGCCTCCGGCTCTACGTGCCCGGCCTCTTCCTGCAATGCCAGATGATGCAACGCATCGCGCAGCGTAGTGTATGCCCGGCTAAGGGCTAGCGCTTCCTGCTCGTCCATTATGTCGTTTTGTGCGAGCAGTTCGAGAATGCGCACGTTATCCGACCAGCGGGTCAGCTTCGGTTTATCGTGAGCGAAACGCAGCACCAGATACTGGGTAATAAACTCAATATCCGTAATGCCGCCTTCATCAGCTTTAATATCAAAGCGGTAGCGATGTTTGCCCCCAAGATGTGCCCGCATTTTCTCGCGCATTTCGCGGACTTCGGTTTGCAACTTTTCGCCTTCACGGGAAACGGTCAGCACGTCGCGGCGAATCGCATCAAACTGCGATTGCAGCTGCGGATCGCCGTACACCACGCGGGCGCGAACCAGCGCCTGATGCTCCCAGGTCCAGGCTTCATTATGTTGATAATCGGCGAAGGCCTCGGTGGTCGTGACCAACATACCTGCCGCGCCGGACGGACGTAAGCGAGCGTCCACTTCGTACAGGATGCCCGAGGAGGTGCGGGTGCTGAACAGATGCATGATGCGCTGAGCCAGGCGCAGATAGAACTGACGCCCGTCGATTTCACGTTCGCCATCGGTCATCACTTCCACCGGGCAGTCGTGTAAAAACACCAGATCGAGATCGGAACTGTAACCCAGCTCCCAACCGCCGAGTTTGCCGTAGCCCACTACTGCAAAACCACGCCCCTGACGCTCTGCAAGATGGCGAGGCTGTCCAAAACGGGCCACCATTTGCACCCAGGCCTGCTGAACCACCGCGTCGATCATCGCTTCCGCCAGCCAGGTTAAGTGATCGCTCACTTTCATGACCGGTAGCGTGCCAGCGATATCCGCCGCGGCAACGCGCAACAGCTGCGCCTGCTTAAACTGACGCAGCGCTTCGAGCTGCTGCTCTTCATCTTCTTCCGGCACACGCAGCAGATACTGGCGCAGTTCGTCGCGATAGGCGTCGGTAGCCGTTGGCTGGTACAGCGTGTTCGGGTCGAGCAGCTCATCCAGCAGCAGCGGATAGCGCGCCAGCTGGCTCGCCACCATCGGCGACGCGGCGCAAAGGCGAATCAGATGTTTGAGCGCACCCGGGAATTCGCTCAGCAGTTCGAGATAAGTGGTACGTGTGACGATCCCGGTAAGCAGCGGCATGATGCGCGCCAGCGGCACCGGGGCATCTTCCCGGCTGCACACGTTACTGAGCAAATGCGGCATCAGCGAATCAAGCACCTGACGCCCGCGCGGGCCGATGGTGCGTTTGTCGAGCTCTTTGCGGAAATCAGCAATCACCGCCAGCACCTGATTACGGTCGCTGTCAGTGAGATGCGTCAGCACTGGCGAGGTGTCGTCTTCCTGCAACGCATCCTGCCACAGCTCGCGCCAGTGCTCAGACAGCTGTTCATCCGCCGAGGTCTCTTCGTCATCGCCAATCAGCGCGTTGAAAATCTGCCGCACGTGGGCCATGTGCGCATCCAGGGCCTGCGTCAACGCATCCCAGTCGGCGAGGCCCATGCCCCACGCCAGTCGCGCCCGGTTCAGGTCGTCCTGCGGCAGAGTTTGCGTCTGTTCGTCATTAATGCTTTGTAGCAGGTTTTCCAGGCGGCGTAAGAACAGGTAGGCGTCATGCAGCAGTTGCGCCTCGCCTTCCGGCAAAAGATGCAGCGCATCAATAGCTTCCAGCGTTGGCAGCAAGGCGCGCCCTTGCAGTGACGGCTCACGCCCCCCGCGGATCAGCTGGAACACCTGCACGATAAATTCGATTTCGCGAATGCCACCGGCGCCGAGCTTAATATTGTCTTTCAGGCCACGACGGCGCACTTCGCGGGCGATCATGCCTTTCATATTACGCAGCGACTGGATCACGCTGAAATCGATGTAGCGGCGGAACACGAACGGACGCAGCGTCGCGCGCAGTTCGTCGACGTATACGCCTTCCCTCTCGCCCATGATCCGTGCTTTGACCATCGCATAGCGTTCCCAGTCGCGGCCCTGCTCCTGGTAATAATCTTCCAGCGCGGCGAAGCTCAACACCAGCGGCCCGCTTTCGCCAAACGGACGCAGACGCATATCCACGCGATAGACAAAACCGTCCATCGTTGGCTGATCCAGCGCCTTAATTAGCCGTTGCCCCATGCGGGTAAAGAACTGCGCGTTGTCGAGTTCACGCCGCCCGCCCTGGGTTGAGCCGTGCTCCGGCCAGGCAAAAATCAGGTCGATGTCAGAAGAAAAGTTCAGCTCACCGCCGCCGAGTTTGCCCATACCTAAAATCAGCAGCGGCTGCGGCTTGCCGTCGGCGTTGCACGGCGTGCCCCATTCCCGGCAGCAGGCGTCGTACAGCCAGTCGCGCGCGGCGACGATCAGCGTTTCAGCCAGATGACTCAACTGCTGCAAACTGCTTTCAGTGGAAATAAGAGAAAGCGCCTGCGCCCAGGCAATGCGCACCATCACGCGGCGACGGAACAGACGCAGCTCGCGCATCAGGCTATTTTCATCACTGACGTTCGCCAGCGCGTCCTGCAACCAGGCGGCGTAATGCAGCCATTCATCGGCCTGTGGCGGAGTGTTCTCCAGCTCGCTAAGCCACGCCGGATAAGCGACCAGGCTTTGGCTGATAAAATCGCTGAAGGTCATCGCCGCTTGCGCCTGCGGGCTAAGGGCGTCGGACGGGAAATCTGTCGGCAGCCGGTCGACCACCGTCTGCCAGTGCTGCTGTAACTGCAAAGAAAACGGCGTCATGATTACCTCGTTTCGCTATCGTCCGGTGACCAGAAAAGCCGTCAGCATCAGTTTGGCTTGCGCAATTTGCGGTTTAAATGCCGCATCCTTTGCGCTGGAAGCCGCAGAAATCGCGTCGCCAATTTGCGCCATTTGTTCAGCGGCCATCTCGTGCTCGCGTTGCAGGCTGGCGCGAATAAACTCCACCGCTTTCAACACTTCGGTTTTGGCTTTCGCATTGCCACGCAGCCATAGCTCTTCGTGATACTGCCAGTGGGCCAGCGCCGCTTCGAGCGCCGCGTTATCATGGTCAGTGAAATCAGCCTTTTTCATGGCACGCTCGGCATTACCCGCCGCCAGGTGATAGCCGCGCGCCGCTTTGCTCAGACTGCCCTGACGCAGCACGCCTGCAGAAAGCAGCTGTTCTGCCACGTCCAGAATGTCTTCTACATTACCGTGCAGCAGTTCCAGTTCCAGCTCGCAAATCGGCTCCTGGTGGCTTCCGGCTTTTACGTCGCCCAAATCCAATGCCAGTTCGATGCGGCTCTGGTTGTGATTCACCAGCCATTTTTCGCGATAAAAATCGGTGCTGAACAGCGGGTTCACCTGCGAAGCGAGTTCTGGTGGCAGCGTGCCTTCAGGCCAGACTTCAGCGGGCAGCTTTTCCAGCGCCAGTTCGGCTTTATCAAGGTCAATGTTGTATTCCGGGCGCGAATGCAAACCGCCCACCACTTTCCCGGCGATTTTCATCGTCATTTCATAGCGACCGTTATGGCCGCGGATCCGCAGCCCCATATCGTGGCGGCGCAGCCAGTTATCGGCGGTTTCGTAGTAAATATTGAGGAGTTGAGCGGCTGGAACATGCTCCGCGGAGAGGGCGTTGAGCTGGGTGCGCAGCGTCTCGACGCCGTCCTGCTCAACGATGAACTTCAATTCGATTTCCTGATCCATGACTGATTTCTTATGGTTGCATTGCCTGGATTGAACATTACGCCGAACTTCCGCGCATCTTTTTTGTCAGTAGAGTGTATTTCGCGGTACTTTCCCATGCAACGTCCTCCTGGAGGATTCCGATTGCCGGAGAATGCCTGGCATCGTCAGACTGATGCCATTACTATCGATTCACTTTATGACAATAACGAATGACCTGATGCCTAAATTACGCCTGATTGGATTAACTTTATTTGCACTTAGCGTTTCCGCCGTGGTTCACGCTGAAGAAACACGTTACGTCTCTGACGAACTGAACACCTGGGTACGCAGTGGCCCTGGCGATAACTATCGCCTTGCCGGTACCGTTACCGCAGGTGAAGCCGTCACTCTGCTGCAAACCAACGACGCCACCCAATATGGCCAGGTTCGCGACAGTAACGGGCGTACTGCATGGATCCCGTTAAAAGAGCTGACCAGCGAGCCGAGCTTTAAAACGCGCGTACCGGATCTGGAAAGCCAGGTCAAAACGCTGACCGATAAGCTGACCAATATCGATACCACCTGGAATCAACGCACTGCGGATATGCAGAAGAAAGTTGCCGAGAGCGACGGCGTGATTAACGGGCTGAAAGACCAAAATCAGAAGCTGAAAAATGAGCTCATCGTGGCGCAGAAAAAGGTGAGTGCCGCCAATCTGCAGCTGGATGACAAACAGCGCACCATCATTATGCAATGGTTTATGTACGGCGGCGGTGTGCTGGGCGTGGGTCTGCTCCTCGGCCTGGTTCTGCCAATGCTGGTGCCGAGCCGCAAACGCAAAGATCGCTGGATGAACTAACGCCCCACGGCGGCCCGATTAGCCATCTCCTCTACACTTACGTATTATCGTCGGATAAACAGTGAGAGGAGAAGGTTGGCGTGAAGACATATCTGGTCGGTGGTGCAGTTCGCGATGCGTTGTTAGGCCTGCCGGTCAAAGACAAAGATTGGGTCGTTGTCGGCGCTACACCGCAGCAAATGCTCGACGCGGGCTACCAGCAGGTAGGTCGCGATTTTCCTGTTTTTCTCCATCCGAAATCCCACGAAGAATACGCCCTGGCTCGCACCGAGCGAAAATCAGGTTCCGGTTACACCGGTTTTACCTGCTATGCCGCGCCAGACGTGACCCTTGAACAAGATTTACTGCGCCGTGACCTGACCGTTAACGCCCTCGCCCAGGACGATAACGGCGAGATTGTCGACCCGTATAACGGCCAACAGGACCTGCAAAACCGCCTGCTGCGCCACGTTTCCCCCGCGTTCAGTGAAGACCCTTTGCGCGTCCTGCGCGTCGCCCGTTTCGCCGCCCGCTATGCGCATTTAAGCTTCCGCATTGCTGATGAAACGATGGCGCTGATGCGCGACATGACCGCCGCAGGCGAGCTGGAACACCTCACCCCGGAACGCGTGTGGAAGGAAACCGAAAACGCACTCGGGACACGTAATCCGCAGGTTTATTTCCAGACCCTGCGCGACTGCGGCGCGTTGAAAGTGCTGTTCCCGGAAATTGATGCTCTGTACGGCGTACCCGCGCCGGCCAAGTGGCATCCTGAAATCGACACCGGCGTGCATACCCTGATGACGCTGACGATGGCCGCGATGCTGACGCCCGCACTGGACGTGCGTTTCGCCACGTTGTGCCATGACTTGGGCAAAGGACTAACGCCGAAAGAACTCTGGCCTCGTCACCACGGTCACGGTCCGGCTGGCGTTAAACTCGTGGAGCAGCTCTGCGCGCGTCTGCGCGTGCCGAATGAAATGCGCGATCTCGCGAAACTGGTCGCGGAATTCCACGACCTCATTCATACCCTGCCTATCCTCAAACCGGCGACGCTGGTGAAGCTGTTTGATTCCATCGATGCCTGGCGAAAACCGCAGCGCGTGACGCAGCTGGCGCTGACCAGCGAAGCCGACGTGCGCGGGCGTACCGGGTTTGAAGCCTGTGATTATGCGCAAGGGCGTTTACTGCTTGAAGCGTGGGAAGTGGCAAAAGCGGTACCGACCAAACCGGTCATTGATGCCGGATTTAAAGGGCCAGAAGTGCGGGAAGAACTGACGCGACACCGGATAGAGGCCGTCGCGCAGTGGAAGGAAAAACGCTGCCCGCAGGTTACATGAACACGGCGTAAACCGCGGCCGCGACGATAAAGCGGTAGATGGCGAATGGAATGAACGTGATGCGTTTGATGATATGCAGGAACGCTTTGATAGCGATCAGCGCGACCACAAACGCCGTCACGAAGCCCACGGCAAACATCGGAATGTCAGAGCTGCTCAGGAATCCGATGCTCTTGTACAGATCAAGCGCCGTGGCCCCCATCATCATTGGCACTGCCAGCAGGAAGGAAAACTCCGCCGCCGCATAGCGGCTGATGCCCAGCAGCATCCCGCCCGCAATGGTTGAACCCGAGCGAGAGAAGCCCGGCCACAGCGCCAGACACTGGAAGCAACCCACCAGAAACGCCTGACGATAAGTCATATCATCCAGACCCGCAGTGCGCGGCTCTTTCGGTTTAAAGACCTCGGCCATTATCAGCAATACGCCGCCGACAATCAGCGCGTACATCACGTTAACCGGGTTGAACAAAGACTTGATAAAATCGTGTAACACCAGGCCCAGCACCACCGCCGGGAACATCGCCAGTAGCACGTGAATAAGCGACAGACGCCCGGTGCCTTCGCCTTCATGGACCGGCGGACGACCAAAATGAATGCCGATCAGGCCAAACAGACGACGCCAGAACATCACCACAACGGCGAGGATCGATCCTAGCTGGATAACTACCTCAAACGTATTTGCCGTTTCGCCTTCGAAGCCCAGCAGGTGGCCGACGATAATCATGTGGCCGGTGCTGGAAACGGGTAAAAACTCCGTCAGTCCTTCGACAACACCCAGGATGGCCGCTACCAGCAGCGAGTGCATATCGCTCATTAATAAACCCTTAAATAATAGAAAAAAAGAAGCTGAAAATTGGAACCAGCTTTAAGACATATGTATCGGCGTTTCGTTTAACCTGGATGAATCTATTCTTACGCTTTCGGATTAGCGCCACGCTCAATGATGACGCCAACGTTGGCCGCGCGCGCCACGGCTCCGGGTTTGCTCAGCTTGATGCGTACCCACGGCGAGTTAAAGCGCGTCAGAAGGATTTCGGCGACTTCCTCCGCCACGCGTTCCACCAGCGCGAAACGTCCCCCTTCAACGTGCGCAATGACCGCTTCGCTAATATCGGCGTAGCTCAGACAATCATTAACGTCATCGCTGGCGGCGGATTTACGGTTGTCCCACGCCATTTCGATATCGAACACCAGCTTCTGTTCGATGGTCTGTTCCCAGTCGTAAACACCAATTGTGGTGATGACCGAAAGTTGCTCTATAAATACAATATCCATCACGCCCCGCCTGCTTTTTGTCCGTGCCGGATACCACTTCCGGCAAAATATGCGTATTATCCACAGATGAAGAGAATACCGATACATTTTCAAAACGGAACAGCGTTATGAGTGCAATCGAGCCTGGAATGGTCTTCCTCGCCTATCTTTGCGGCTCAATTTCCAGCGCCATTCTGGTCTGCCGCATCGCGGGTCTGCCTGACCCACGTGTAAGCGGTTCCGGTAATCCCGGAGCGACCAACGTTTTACGAATTGGCGGCAAGGGAGCAGCCGTAGCAGTACTTACCTTCGACATCCTCAAAGGCATGTTGCCGACCTGGGGTGCCTGGGCGTTGGGTTTCACCCCGTTCTGGCTCGGCCTCGTCGCCATTGCAGCATGCCTCGGCCATATCTGGCCCATTTTCTTCGGATTCCGCGGCGGGAAAGGCGTGGCCACGGCTTTCGGTGCGATTGCACCCATCGGCTGGGATCTCACCGGCGTGATGGCAGGCACCTGGCTGCTGACTATTTTGCTGAGCGGCTATTCGTCGCTGGGCGCCATCGTCAGCGCACTGGTGGCCCCGTTCTACGTGTGGTGGTTTATGCCACAGTACACCTTCCCGGTTTCTATGCTCTCGTGCCTGATCCTGCTGCGCCATCATGACAACATCCAGCGTTTATGGCGTCGTCAGGAAACCAAAATCTGGGCACGCCTGAAGCGCAAAAATAAACCGCAGGAATAGCCTTTCCTTCGCCGCCGTTCGGGCGGCGACACCCGTTATTATTATTCCTTAACATCATAAGTCTTTCCTATGACCGCGAACTTCCCCGGCTGATCCATACTCATTAGCGTCTGATTAATCACGCTATTGCAGGGGTGCCACGGTGTCTGGCGCGGAACGGGAGAGTGAAAAAACGGGCTGGCACGCCACGCTTGCCCTGCTGTTTTGCCACACGCCGGAGAAAACGGTGCTGGCCTCCGCACGTCATTTCGGTCCACTGACCGTACAACGCCCTTTCTATCCTGAAGGCTCCACCTGCCATCTTTATCTGCTACACCCGCCCGGTGGGGTTGTCGGCGGCGATACGCTGGATATCAGCGTGACCCTCGAACCCAATACCCATACCCTTATCACCATGCCCGGTGCCAGCAAGTTTTATCGCAGCCACGGTCCACAGGCGCGGCTGAGTCAGCATTTTGAGTTGGCGGAAAACGCCATTCTGGAGTGGCTGCCGCAGGACACCCTCTTTTTTCCCGGGGCGAACGCCACGTTACACAGCGTGTTTCATTTGCAGGAAGGCGCGCGCCTGCTGGCCTGGGAGCTATATTGCCTGGGGCGGCCGGTTATCGGCGAAACGTTCAGTCACGGTGAGATAACCAACCGACTTGAAGTGTGGAAGAACGGTTCGCCGCTGCTGATTGAGCGCCTGCATCTTGCTGATGGTGACCTGAGCGCCGTGGCAGAAAAGCCGTGGATTGGCAGCCTGCTGTTTTATCCGGCCAATGAAACCATGCTCGATGAGGTCCGTGACCGACTTGCCCCGCTCGACGCTTTTGCCGGAGCCACGCTGGTCGAAGGCCTGCTGGCGGTGCGTTTTTTATCGCATGATAACCTGATTTGCCAGCGCGCGATGCGTGAGATCTGGCAGGCGCTGCGCCCACAGCTGCTGAATAAATCCCCTTTCCTCCCCCGAATCTGGCTGACCTGAGAGAACGCTATGGAACTGACGCCCAGAGAAAAAGACAAGCTGCTGCTGTTTACCGCGGCCCTGGTGGCGGAACGTCGCCTCGCCCGCGGCGTGAAGCTCAATTATCCCGAATCGGTGGCGCTGATTAGCGCTTTCATTATGGAGGGTGCGCGCGACGGTAAAACCGTGGCCTCGCTAATGGAAGACGGCCGCCACGTGCTGACCCGCTCCCAGGTGATGGAAGGCGTCCCGGAGATGATCCCGGATATTCAGATCGAGGCCACGTTTCCTGATGGATCCAAACTGGTCACCGTACATAACCCGATACTCTGAGGACCTCGCCATGATCCCCGGTGAATACAAGATCCAGAGCGGCAACATTGCCCTGAACGTAGGCCGCGAAACGCGTAAAACGATCGTCGAAAACCACGGCGACCGCCCGATCCAGGTGGGATCGCATTATCACTTTTACGAGGTGAACCCTGCGCTGAAATTCGACCGGGAAGCATGTAAAGGCTTTCGGCTGAACATCGCGGCAGGCACCGCCGTACGCTTTGAGCCGGGCCAAAAACATGAAATCGAACTGGTGGCTGTCGCTGGCGATAAGCGCATCTTCGGCTTTCGTGGCGAGGTGATGGGCGAACTGGAGACAAAACCATGACCGAAATTTCCCGCCAGGCGTATGCCGACATGTTTGGCCCCACCACCGGCGACAAAATACGGCTGGCCGACACCGAGCTGTGGATTGAAGTGGAAGACGACTTCACCACCTACGGCGAAGAGGTCAAATTCGGTGGCGGAAAAGTGATCCGCGACGGCATGGGCCAGGGGCAAATGCTCGGCGAAGATTGCGTCGATCTGGTGCTAACCAACGCGCTGATCGTCGATCACTGGGGGATCGTGAAAGCGGATATCGGCGTGAAAAACGGGCGGATCTTCGCCGTGGGTAAAGCGGGCAACCCGGATATCCAGCCCAACGTTACGATCCCGATTGGCGTGGGCACCGAAGTGATCGCCGCCGAAGGTAAAATCGTCACCGCAGGCGGCGTCGATACCCACATTCACTGGATTTGCCCACAGCAAGCGGAAGAAGCGTTGGTCTCCGGCGTAACCACCATGATCGGCGGCGGCACGGGTCCGGCGGCCGGCACTAACGCTACCACCTGTACGCCGGGGCCGTGGTATATCAGCCGGATGCTGCAAGCTGTTGACAGCCTGCCGGTGAATATCGGCCTGCTCGGCAAAGGTAACGGCTCGAACCCGGAAACGCTGCGCGAGCAGGTTTCGGCAGGCGTTATCGGCCTGAAAATTCACGAAGACTGGGGTGCAACGCCCGCCGCCATCGACTGCTCGCTGACCGTGGCCGAGGAGATGGATATTCAGGTGGCGCTGCACAGCGATACGCTGAACGAATCCGGTTTTGTCGAAGATACTCTGGCGGCGATTGGCGACCGCACCATCCACACGTTCCATACCGAAGGCGCGGGTGGCGGCCATGCGCCGGACATCATCACCGCCTGTGCGCATCCGAACATTCTGCCCTCGTCCACCAACCCGACGCTGCCGTACACCGTTAACACCATCGACGAGCATCTGGATATGCTGATGGTGTGCCATCACCTGTCGCCGGATATCGCCGAAGATGTAGCCTTTGCCGAATCGCGCATTCGCCGAGAAACCATCGCCGCCGAAGACGTGCTGCACGACCTCGGCGCCTTTTCCCTGACCTCATCCGACTCTCAGGCAATGGGCCGCGTGGGCGAAGTGATTTTACGCACCTGGCAGGTGGCGCACCGAATGAAGGTACAGCGCGGCGCACTTGAAGAGGAACGGGGCGATAACGATAACGTCCGCGTGAAGCGCTATATCGCCAAGTACACCATCAATCCGGCGCTGACCCACGGCATTGCGCATGAAGTCGGATCCATTGAATCCGGAAAAATGGCAGATCTGGTGCTGTGGTCACCCGCTTTCTTTGGCGTGAAACCCGCCGCTATCGTTAAAGGCGGGATGATTGTGATGGCCCCAATGGGCGACATCAACGCCTCGATTCCCACGCCGCAGCCGGTGCATTACCGCCCGATGTTTGGCTCGCTCGGCGCGGCTCGCCATCACTGTCGCCTGACGTTTCTTTCCCAGGCGGCACTCGATAACAACGTGCCGCAGCAGCTGGGCTTAAAAAGCCAGACCGCAGTGGTGAAAGGCTGCCGAACGGTGAAGAAAGCCGACATGATCCACAACAGCCTGCAGCCCAATATCACCGTCGATGCACAGACCTATGAAGTGCGGATCGACGGGAAACTGGTCACCAGCGAGCCAGCGGACGTGCTGCCGATGGCGCAACGCTATTTTCTGTTTTAAGGAGCAACGATGCTGTATCTGACTCAGCGTGTCGATCACGCTCATCAACTGACTGCCAGCGTTACGCTGCCGATTGATGTGCGGGTCAAAAGCCGCGCCAAAGTGACACTCAGCGACGGACGCGAAGCCGGGCTGATGCTGCCTCGCGGCCTGCTGCTGCGCGGCGGCGATATCCTGGCCTGCGAAGACGGCAGCGAGTTTATCGAAGTGATTGCCGCCGATGAGGGCGTGTCGGTAGTGCGCTGCGATGATCCGTTCCAGCTCGCCAAAGCCTGTTATCACCTCGGCAACCGCCACGTGCCGCTGCAAATCATGCCCGGCGAACTGCGTTTTCATCACGACCACGTGCTCGACGACATGTTGCGCCAGTTTGGTCTGACCGTGACCTTTGCGCATCTGCCGTTCGAACCGGAAGCCGGGGCGTATACCAGCGAAGCGCAAGGGCACCACCACCACGGCCATTCACATTCGCACAGCCACTGATGACTGACACCACGCAGCGGCTGCGATTATTACAACTGGCGAGCAGCAACCTGCCGGTGGGCGGCTACAGCTGGTCGCAAGGGCTGGAATGGGCAGTGGAAGCGGGCTGGATTGCCGATACCGCCGCCTTCGCCCACTGGCAAACGCAGCAGATGGAGCAGAGTTTTTTTCATGTCGACCTGCCGCTGTTCGCCCGGCTGTATCACGCCTGGGAACAGGATGACGTTGAGACCGCTACGCGCTGGACCGCATGGCTGCTGGCGTGTCGGGAAACGCGCGAGCTACGCGAAGAAGAACGTAATCGCGGCCAGGCATTTACGCGTCTGCTGTACGACTGGCAGCCGGCGTGCCCTGCCGAATGGCGTGGGCTGTTTAACCAAAGCCAGCTGTGCGGCATGGCGTGGCTGGGTGTGCGTTGGGGTATCGAACTGCGAGAGCTGGCGCTGGCGCTCGGCTACAGCTGGATTGAAAGCGCGGTGATGGCGGGCGTGAAGCTGGTGCCTTTCGGCCAGCAGGCCGCACAAAAATTGATTATGTCGCTCTGCGAGCAGTACGCCGCAGGCGTAGAACGCGGGCTGAACTGCCCTGACGAATTGATGGGTTCTGCGACGCCGCTGTCGGCCATCGCCTCGGCGCGTCACGAAACTCAGTATTCCCGCATATTCCGTTCCTGAGGAGAAGATATGGCAAGTTACAAACACCCGCTGCGTGTTGGCGTCGGCGGCCCTGTCGGTTCCGGTAAAACCGCCCTGCTGGAAGCGCTGTGTAAAGCGATGCGTGACACGTACCATCTGGCGGTGGTCACAAACGATATCTACACCAAAGAAGACCAGCGCATTCTCACCGAAGCGGGCGCACTGGAGCCGGACCGCATTGTCGGCGTCGAAACCGGCGGATGCCCACACACGGCGATCCGCGAAGACGCGTCGATGAATCTTGCGGCAGTAGAAGCATTAAGCGAGAAATTCGGCAATCTTGAGGTTATTTTCGTCGAAAGTGGCGGAGATAACCTCAGCGCGACCTTCAGCCCAGAACTGGCAGACCTGACAATTTACGTGATTGACGTCGCCGAAGGGGAAAAAATCCCGCGCAAAGGCGGGCCGGGGATCACCAAATCCGATTTCCTGGTGATCAATAAAACCGATCTCGCGCCATACGTCGGGGCATCGCTGGAGGTAATGGAGCGTGATACCAACCGGATGCGCGGCGAGCGCCCGTGGACGTTCACCAACCTGAAAGCCGGGGATGGACTCGCGACGATCATCGCGTTTTTGGAAGATAAGGGAATGTTGAAAGCGTAGTTATTGAGTGTGGAATATTGCCCGGCGGCGCTACGCTTGCCGGACCTGCCACGGAATCACGTAGGCCCGGTCAGGCGTAGCCGCCACCGGGCACAGTAATTATGCCGCAGGCAATTCCGCCAGCGGCCAGCGCGGACGGACGGTGACGCCGAGATCGGCGCTCGCCCCCGCGTTCAGACGCACCATACCGGCATAGGCGATCATCGCGCCGTTATCGGTACAAAACTCCGGACGCGCGTAAAACACTTCGCCCTTACGCTTATGCATCATTTCCGCGAGCTTCGTGCGCAGCGTGCGGTTAGCGCTCACACCACCCGCCATCACCAGACGCTTAAAGCCGGTCTGATCCAGCGCACGACGGCATTTGATCATCAGCGTATCCACTACCGCATCTTCAAACGCACGCGCGATGTCAGCGCGGGTCTGATCGTCGTTATCATTGGCACGAATGGTGTTGGCCGCAAAGGTCTTCAGGCCGGAAAAGCTGAAATCAAGCCCAGGACGGTCAGTCATCGGACGCGGGAACACAAAGCGCCCTTCGGTGCCCTGCGCCGCCATTTTCGACAGCATCGGGCCGCCTGGGTAATCAAGACCCAGCAGTTTCGCGGTTTTGTCGAACGCTTCACCCGCGGCATCATCAATGGATTCACCGAGCAGAGCATACTCGCCAATACCGGTCACGCTGATCAGCTGCGTGTGGCCGCCGGAGACCAGCAGCGCCACAAACGGGTATTCAGGCGGGTTATCTTCCAGCATTGGTGCCAGCAGATGGCCTTCCATATGGTGCACAGGAATGGCCGGCACGTTCCAGGCAAACGCCAGTGAACGACCGATAGTTGCCCCCACTAACAGCGCACCGACCAGTCCAGGACCGGCGGTGTAAGCCACTGCATCAATATCTTTTGCCGTCAGATTCGCTTCTTTCAGCGCCGCCTGGATCAGCGGAACGGTTTTACGTACGTGGTCGCGGGAGGCCAGCTCCGGCACCACGCCGCCGTAGTCAGCGTGCAGTTTCACCTGACTATACAATTGGTTGGCTAACAGCCCCTGAACATCGTCATAAATGGCAATGCCGGTTTCATCGCAGGATGTTTCGATTCCCAGTACGCGCATGGTTCGTTTTACCTCATTTCAATACCGCGCAGTTTAGGGTGAATGCGGGTCGATGTATACCCTGAGGGGCGAGTTCGTGTATACTCACACCCCTTACAAAAGTCCCGTTCAAAAACGGCATTGGTGCTTTACAAAGCAGCAGCAGTTGCAGTAAAATTCCGCACCATTTTGAAATAAGCTGGCGTTGATGCCAGCGGCAAACCGAATTTATCAAAGGTGAGAGTTACATGCCGGTAATTAAAGTACGTGAAAACGAGCCGTTCGACGTAGCACTGCGTCGCTTCAAGCGTTCCTGTGAAAAAGCGGGTGTTCTGGCGGAAGTTCGTCGTCGTGAGTTCTATGAAAAACCGACTACCGAACGTAAGCGCGCTAAAGCTTCTGCTGTGAAACGTCACGCGAAGAAACTGGCTCGCGAAAACGCACGCCGCACTCGTCTGTACTAATCTGTTGAGAGCGCACGCTCTCATTCCAGACTGAGTTCAAGCTGTAAAGGCCGTGCTTCCGGAAGGAATGCGCGGCTTATTTTCGTTTATACATCTGCATACGCTATAGCATTCAGGTTGCATCTAAGCTGAAGGATGACGCGTATGAAAATGCGAGGCTTATGGCTGGACGTATCCCACGTGTCTTTATCAATGACCTGTTGGCAAGAACCGACATCGTCGATCTCATCGACGCGCGGGTAAAGCTGAAAAAACAGGGCAAAAATTTTCACGCGTGTTGTCCCTTCCATAACGAAAAAACGCCTTCGTTCACCGTCAACGGTGAGAAACAGTTTTATCACTGCTTCGGCTGTGGTGCGCACGGAAACGCCGTCGACTTTCTGATGAACTACGACAAGCTCGAGTTCGTGGAAACCGTCGAAGAACTGGCGGCCATGCACAACCTTGAAGTCCCGTACGAAGCTGGCTCTGGCCCGACCCAGATAGAACGCCATCAGCGGCAAAGTCTCTATCAATTAATGGAAGGTCTGAGCGCGTTTTATCAGCAATCCCTGAATCAGCCCACCGCCAAACCTGCAAGTCAGTATCTGACGCAGCGTGGTTTAAGCAGCGAAGTCATCGCCCGATTTGCGATTGGCTATGCGCCGCCAGGCTGGGACAACGTCTTAAAGCGTTTTGGCAACAACCGCGAAAATCAGCAATCGCTGACCGATGCGGGCATGTTGGTGACCAATGATAAAGGGCGCAGTTACGATCGCTTCCGCGAACGGGTGATGTTCCCGATCCGCGACAAGCGTGGCCGGGTGATTGGTTTTGGTGGTCGTGTGCTGGGCGATGGCACGCCGAAATACCTCAACTCCCCGGAAACCGATATTTTCCATAAAGGCCGCCAGCTGTATGGCCTTTATGAAGCGCAGCAAACTGAAGCTGAACCGCAGCGTCTGCTGGTGGTCGAAGGCTATATGGACGTGGTTGCACTGGCGCAATACGACATTAATTATGCCGTTGCGTCGCTGGGCACCTCCACCACCGCCGACCATATCCAACTGCTGTTCAGGGTGACGAATAACGTCGTCTGCTGTTACGACGGCGACCGCGCAGGACGCGATGCTGCCTGGCGTGCCCTGGAAACGGCGCTGCCGTACATGACCGACGGCCGTCAGCTAAGATTTATGTTTCTGCCTGACGGCGAAGACCCGGATACGCTGGTGCGTAAAGAGGGTAAAGCGGCATTTGAAGCGCGGATGGAGCAGGCTCAGCCGCTCTCCACGTTTCTGTTTAACAGCCTGATGCCGCAGGTCGATTTGAGTACCCCGGATGGGCGCGCGCAGTTGAGTACGCTGGCGCTGCCGCTAATCACTCAGGTTCCGGGCGAAACGCTGCGCATTTATTTGCGCCAGGAGTTGGGGAAAAAGCTGGGCATTCTCGAAGACGCTCAACTTGAGCGTTTAATGCCAAAACAAGCAGAAAGTGGCACAGCTCGCCCCACTCCCCAGCTAAAACGCACGACCATGCGTATACTGATAGGGTTACTGGTGCAAAACCCGGAACTGGCAGGCCTGGTGCCGCCATTAACCGGGCTTGATCCGAAAAAGCTGCCTGGACTTGGCTTATTTTCTGAACTGGTCAACACTTGTGTGTCACAGCCAGGACTGACTACCGGCCAACTGCTTGAGCAGTATCGCGGCACAAATGAAGCCGCCACCCTTGAAAAACTGTCGATGTGGGACGATATAGCAGATAAGGAAATTGCTGAGAACACGTTCACCGACTCACTAAACCATATGTTTGATTCACTGCTGGTCCTGCGGCAAGAAGAGTTGATAGCTCGTGACCGCACACACGGTTTAAGCAGTGAAGAACGCCGGGAGCTCTGGACATTGAACCAGGAACTGGCAAAAAAATGAATTTAACGGCTTAAGTGCCGAATATCAATCGGGACGATCCCGAAGGCCGCACCGAGGCGCAGCGGCAATAATATAAGCAGGCCCTCGCTTTAAAAGTCGGTAACTTGTTTTCGCCGACCGACACCAATCAATGAATTAAGTGTGGATACCGTCTTATGGAGCAAAACCCGCAGTCACAGCTTAAACTTCTTGTTACCAAGGGCAAGGAGCAAGGCTATCTGACCTATGCCGAGGTCAATGACCATCTGCCGGAAGATATCGTCGACTCCGATCAGATCGAAGACATCATCCAAATGATCAATGACATGGGCATTCAGGTGATGGAAGAAGCACCGGATGCCGATGATCTCCTGCTGGCTGAAAACTCGAACAACACCGACGAGGACGCGGAAGAAGCTGCCGCGCAGGTGCTGTCCAGCGTTGAATCTGAAATCGGACGTACCACCGATCCGGTGCGCATGTACATGCGTGAAATGGGTACCGTTGAACTGCTGACCCGCGAAGGCGAAATCGACATCGCCAAGCGTATTGAAGACGGCATCAACCAGGTACAGTGCTCCGTTGCGGAATACCCGGAAGCCATCACCTATCTGCTTGAGCAGTACGACCGCGTTGAAGCCGCGGAAGCGCGTCTGTCTGACCTGATCACCGGCTTCGTCGATCCAAACGCTGAAGAAGACCTGGCGCCTACTGCTACTAACGTCGGTTCTGAACTCTCTCAGGAAGAGATAGACGACGACGAAGAGAAAGACGAAGAAGACGACGACGATTCCAGCGACGATGACAACAGCATCGACCCTGAACTCGCGCGTGAAAAATTCGGCGAACTGCGCACCCAGTACGAACTGGCGCGTGACACCATCAAGGCCAAGGGACGCACCCACGCAGCATCTCAGGAAGAGATCAAGAAACTGTCTGAAGTCTTCAAACAGTTCCGCCTGGTGCCAAAACAGTTCGACTATCTGGTCAACAGTATGCGAGTCATGATGGAACGCGTTCGTATTCAAGAACGTATCATCATGAAGCTGTGCGTTGAACAGTGCAAAATGCCGAAGAAAAACTTCATTACTCTGTTCACCAGCAACGAGACCAGCGAAACCTGGTTCAACGCAGCGGTTGCAATGAACAAGCCGTGGTCTGAAAAACTGAACGACGTCAAAGACGACGTACAGCGCAGCCTGCAGAAACTGCAACAGATTGAAGAAGAAACCGGCCTGACCATCGAACAGGTAAAAGACATCAACCGTCGGATGTCCATCGGTGAAGCGAAAGCTCGTCGTGCGAAGAAAGAGATGGTGGAAGCAAACTTACGTCTGGTTATTTCGATCGCCAAGAAATACACCAACCGTGGTCTGCAGTTCCTCGACCTGATTCAGGAAGGTAACATCGGCCTGATGAAAGCGGTTGATAAGTTCGAATACCGTCGTGGTTACAAGTTCTCCACCTACGCAACCTGGTGGATCCGTCAGGCTATCACCCGCTCCATCGCGGATCAGGCGCGCACCATCCGTATTCCGGTGCATATGATTGAGACTATCAACAAACTCAACCGTATCTCCCGTCAGATGCTGCAGGAAATGGGTCGTGAACCGACGCCGGAAGAACTGGCTGAGCGTATGCTGATGCCGGAAGACAAAATCCGTAAAGTGCTGAAAATTGCTAAAGAGCCAATCTCCATGGAAACGCCAATCGGCGACGATGAAGATTCGCATCTGGGTGATTTCATCGAGGATACCACCCTCGAGCTGCCGCTGGATTCTGCGACCACTGAAAGCCTGCGTGCCGCAACGCACGACGTGCTGGCGGGTCTCACCGCGCGTGAAGCGAAAGTCCTGCGTATGCGTTTCGGTATCGATATGAACACCGACCACACGCTGGAAGAAGTGGGCAAACAGTTTGACGTTACCCGCGAACGTATCCGTCAGATCGAAGCGAAGGCTCTGCGCAAACTGCGCCACCCAAGCCGCTCTGAAGTGCTGCGTAGCTTCCTGGACGATTAATTCCAGGTAAACGTAAAAAGCTCCCGAAGTGGAGCTTTTTTTATGCCTACAATTTGTATGATGCTCTCTCCCTGTGAGAGGGCATCATAGCGCAGAAGACTTACCGTCCTCTCGCCACCAGAGCCTGGTCCAACTCGCGATACGCCTCAACCAGCTTATCCAGCGTAATTCGGCTTAAACCACTCGGGTTCGGCAAAATCCACACTTCGGTGTCCCCTACCGTCACCTCTTGCTTGCCCCATTTCGCACCGCGCTGGCTGAACGCTTGTTCAAATGCCTGCTTACCCAAAATAGCCAGCGCCCTCGGCTGATAATCCTGCATTTTCGTAATCAGCCCACGCCCGCCCTCACGCAGCTCGTGCAGCCCTACCTCGCTCGCCTGAACCGTTGGCCGGTCTACGAGTTTGGTCACGCCACAGCCGTAATCAAGCATCTGCAGCGCTTCCTCAGGCTTGAGCTGCCTGTCGGTAAACCCAGCCAAATGAAGAACCTTCCAGAAGCGATTGGCGGGATGTGCAAAGGGCATACCCAGGTGCGCAGAGGACTTGCCCGGATTGATGCCGCAGAACACAACTCGCAGCCCCGGCTGAAGAATATCGCTAACCATGACATGACTCGCCTAAATGGATCATGCGTGAAGTATAAGAGATTGATTAGCCATTGTTTATAAAAACAGCACCCGTAGCGCATTTACTGGATTGGTGCCCAGAGTTCCATTATAATTCCCGCCCACGGCCCCTTAGCTCAGTGGTTAGAGCAGGCGACTCATAATCGCTTGGTCGTTGGTTCAAACCCAACAGGGGCCACCAAATTTTAGCAGTAAATACATACAGTTAGGCCACTCTCACGAGTGGCCTTTTTGCTAACTAATCTGTGAGTGTCGCAAAAATGTCGCAGCACTTTTTTTTTCGATTCTTTCGCCAATCGACAAATCAGTTTCATTACGCCATAAAAAAACCCGCACTCGGCGGGTATTATGAGGAAATCTATCAGAGCCATAATGGCCGCTGACCACCAACAGTCGGGTGAGGTGGTGCCGGGTCAATTGCTCCCGGAGTGACAATAAAGCGTTCAATAGTTTCCATTGTCATAAACGTACAACTGCAGTTGATGTTCTGGCACTGGTGGTATCGCTCTTTCGTATTGTCGGTTAAATAGCGGCTTGTTCGTGCATGTGCGGCATGATGGCACTTCGGACAATGAAACATAACTCACCCCATTACTCACAAATAATGAATCAATGATAATCATTAATTCACTTATAGTGAATATATTTTATTGTTCATCCGATTCAGTACTGTACTCCACGTCAGAAAGCTTAACCTCAAGCTCTAAGCCCGTCGTGAAGCCACTATTATTCAGATTATGCGCTACCTTACTGATTAACCATGACTGCTCGTCTATGACGCGCTTAAAGCCTGAAACCCGCACCGGTGTCTCAGGGAATAAATCGGCGCGACCGTATGCCAGCGAGATTGAGAACTCCGCCACGCCACGCTGCAATTTATCCCACTTAGCCTGAGCGGCACGCATTGCCTGCGCTTTTGAGGCGTAGATTGTCGTCAGCGCCAGCACGTTATCGGCTTCCCCGGCCATATACTCACCCTCGCGTGCTTCCTGCTCCTTTTTCGCCGTGGTCTTTTTGCTGACAGGTTTCGCTTTTGGGTGCTGCAGTGCGCGCAGATGTTGCTCTTTTGGCTTTCGGGTCAGCGTCACTTTCTGCTTTTGCGGCTTAGGGTCTTTCGTGTGTAACCATTTCGCCGTCACGCCGGTATAAGCCCCCCGGTCAGCGATGGCAAACTGATGGCGGTCACCATCGCTGCGGGTCAGTGTCAATTGCGGAATGGGTTTCCCGCTGGCCGTCGCTGCACTACCCGCTTTCAGAAACAGCAACTTCCCCGCTTTCACCGAGACCGCTGCGCCATTACGGTCAGCCAGCCGGGTCAGAAATACGGCGTCGGATTCCTGCGACTGGTCAATGTGTGGTACCGCGATTGCACTGAGAGTTTCCGCGACGCTGGCCGTCAGTTTGTTGCGCTTTGCAATAGTGCTGACCAGTTCACCGAGGGTGGTGTCGTGCCATGACTCTTCACGCCGGGAATTGAGCGTTCCGCGAAAGTCAGCACTACGCGCCCGGATGGTCAGAGTGTCTGGTGCGCCCCGGTGTTCGATTTCATCGACTGTAAAATTACCCTTATTCAGCAACGCCGACCCCTGCCAGCCAAGCCACAGTGTCAGCACTGCCCCGCGCAGGGGTAACTCGACTTTTCCGTCAGTATCATCGAGCTCAATATCGAGCTGGTCAGCTTCAAAACCCCGATTGTCGGTCATGATCAGCGAAATCAGCCTGTCACTAAAATTGCTGGTAATGTCCTGGCTGTTCAGCGTCAGCATGAATGCCGGTGCGAGGGTAGCACCGGCATCAATGGTCATGCCTGTTATCATCCTGTCAGCCCTCCGAGTGCACCTTGTAATTGCCCTTTCAGGTTACCGGCAGCACCGAGAAGGTCACTGGCCTGTTTATTGAGGTCACCAAACATCGCCGTCAGGGAGTCGTCGACACGTTTCAGTGAAAGTGTGAATTCAATCTTTCTGGCCGCGCCGTCACTGAAAAATTCAGTGTGCGTGGTCGATACCTTATCGACGATATACATCCCGAAAATGTCACCCGTTCCCTCAATTAACGGCCACGCTTTACCTTCGTCGGCCATCAGCTCAACCGCTCGCAAGGAAATCCGGCCACCAGTAATGGCCGGGTAAAGAGTTCCGCCAAGCTGACGGGAGGTTTCCCCCTCACCAAGAAACTGATACGCAGGCGGCATGCCGACCCGGTCATTTGAAACCCATCGGTAATCTTTTGAATGCTGCATTGACTGATAGGGCAGCGTGCGGCGTTCAAACACAAACATTCCAAGCGCTAACATCATCGTTTTATCCTCCCTCAGTCATGGCGCATGCTGGCACGCTGGCGCGCACGTTTATCACGTTCAATCTGTTCGAGCGTGTCGCGTAGCTGGCGGTCAAGTTGATGACCCGGCGCTACGCCACCCGGCAGTGTGATGTTGTATTCGCTTTTGCTCTGGTCGATGTAGGAGCTTCCTGCCGGTGCGGTGACGGGCTGATAAGCCTGATAACCACCATAGCTACTGGTGGCAGGAATGTAGGAATTACCCTGCGTGGCTGCATTGGTTTTAGTGGCGGTCTGGTCGAGGTTTTCCGATTCCTTGTTAATAATGCCCAGCTTTTCGAGAAGCCAGTCGACTCCGCTGCGCAGCTTGTTGAACATGTTCAATGGTGCCATCAGGGCGGATGCCAGCGCCTGCCCAAAAACGACGCCAACATTTTTGCAGCTATCGAGCGTTTCCTGTGTGGCCTTGACTGGTGCTATAAGGTCCTTAAACCATTGCCAGACGCCGCGCAGTTTCTCTCCGAGACCGTCAAAGATGGGTGCCAGTGGAGCGAACATTTCCCCGACTGGCGCAAAGGCACTCATGATGCCCTCAATCACCCCCGAGAAAAATGCGCTGATGGGTTCCCAATATTTGCGGATGAGCAGGGCCGCCGCAACGAAAGCCGCCCCAATTGCCACAATCGGCCAGGTAATTGCCCCAAGCGCGGTCACAATGGCGCTACCGGTGACCGTAAAGACCGTACCCAGCACGCCAGCGGCGGCAATGATGGCATTAATCCCCATCACCACCGGCCACGCAACAAGGCCAATCCCGCCAATGATGCCAATCAGCGCCAGCGCACCACCGGCGATAATGCCGATAGTCTGTGCGAGGTCTTTGTTTTTCTGGATCCAGCCGTCGAGTTTTAAAACATACCCCGTAGCAGTCTGGGTGAGCTTACGCAGCGCGCCCTCTTGCTGGTCAAAAAGGTCAGTGCCGACCGCCTCATAAGCAGACTGAAATTCTTTGAAGTCGCCGCCGAGGTTATCCTGCATCACCTTAACCAGTTCCTCGGTTTTACCGTCCGAGGTTTTCAGGGCGGCGGTGAGCTGGTCAAGCTTTCCGCTGGCCGCTGCAGTCATCAGCACATTGGCTGATGAGCTGGCTTCCTCACCGAATATCGTTTTCATGTATTCAGCTTGCTGGCCGGTGCCGAGGTTGTTGCGCTTAAAGCTGGCCTGCATTTCCTTGAGGATGGTAAATATTGGGCGTGTATTGCCTTTGCTGTCGGAGGTTTTGACGCCCAGCTCTTTGAGCGCATCCCACGCTTTGCCGGTTGGTGCCTGCAGGCGACTTAATACTGCACGGCTCCCGGTACCTGCCATCGAGCCGGTGATTTTGGCGTCATGAAGCGCGCCCACCATTGCGGCAGTTTCTTCAATGCTGACACCGGCGTTTTTAGCCACCGGCGCGGCATAGGTCAGCGCATCACTTAGCCCGTCGAAATCGGCAGCGGTTTTATTCATTACCGTCGACAGAACGTCGCCAATGTGAGCAACCTTGTCATTAGAAAGCTGAAATGCAGAGCGCATACCCATCAGCAGCGCGGCGTTTTCTTCCATCGTGCGCTGATTGGCTAGCGCCATGTTTAAGGTCACCGGCGTTGTGGCCTGAATGGCGGCAGCATCGCCACCACCTTTCGCAATAATAATTTGCGCACTGGCTGCATCATCGGCAGAGGCGGCAGTATTGTCGCCGAGCTGGCGCGCCTGTTTACGTAGCGCCTGCATTTCTGGCGATTGCTTACCGACCCCGAGCACTGCCTGCAGCTCGGAATTTTTCTGCGCAAAGTCGAAGCCTGGCATCATCAGCTTGACCCCGGCCATCGTGCCAGCCGTCGCGATACCGACCCCGGCAGCACCGGCCGCCGCCATGTTCCCGGCGAGATCCTTCCCTTTCTGGTAACGCTCTTTGACTCGATTTAATTTCGCCTGCTGTTCACTGACCCGCGCCAGTGCCTCACGTTGCCGGTTGAGTTGTGCCGTTGTCTCGCTGATGCGGGTTTTTAAACCGCGCTCGTCATTCGCCAGATTGCGGGTATTAATACCCACGGCACCCAGTTCGCGTTGCTGGCGCTTCACGGATTCGGTGAGGCTGTTGTATTTCACCTGCAGGCCATCGGCGGCGCGTTTTGCTGATTCCAGCACTTGCGCCTGCGCGCGCGTTGGCCGTTCGGTGTTTTTAAACTGAGTCGCAAGTTCTTCGGCTTCCCGCTTTGCCTTTTCCAGTGACTGACCGGTCACGGCCAGTTGTGCACTGGCCTTGCGAAAGCCGTCAATTTTCGCCGCCTGGCCATTCAGATCACGCAGTCCTTTTTGTGTCTCGCGAATATCCCCCGTCAGGGTTTTACTCGCGGTCTGAATGGATTTAAGCGGTCGGGTCGCCTGGTCGACCGCTTTCAGCAAAACCTCAAGTCTTAAGTTATTGCTCATTGTGGTTTCCGCTACGCTGCAGCGCCTTGTCGCGCCATGTGATGAGCTCGGTCAGGCTCAGGGAGTAGAGCTCTGATGGCGGCCAGTGAAAAATCACTGCGATATCCGCCATCAGGTCATCGACCGACAGGGTCGGGGGGAAATTCAGCGCGCCGAAGCCGGTGACAAAAAACCAATCACCTTACCGGCAAGTTGCAGCAGGTCGGGCAGTTTCATTGCTGAAAGCTCGGTTTCGGTGAGCGCGGGATAGGTCATGCGCGGCAGGACTTTAATCAGCGCATCAACTTCGGACTGTGCCACCGCCGCCAGACTGACACCGCGCAGTGTTCCGGCGTTCGGCTCAATCAGGGTGACCTTATCAATCGTCTGGCCGGCGCGCTTAATTGGCATGTCGAGAGTGACGACGTTCGGGTTTACGCTTTCGATTTCTGTGCCTGCGTTGTCGACAAATTCAGGTGCCGTGTTTCTTTTTGCCATGATGTTTATCTCTGTTCTGAATGGAGGTTTTAACCGGCCAGCGGTGCCGACCGGTCAGGGGATTACAGACCGATAGCGCGGCGGTGCTGCTCCAGCCGGTCGACGCCGTTCACCTTCTCGACCATGTTCACGACATCGATTTCGATAATGTCGCTACCGTCAATTGTGAGGCGGTAATAGGTGCAGACGGTCGACAACTTGGTCGACGTGTTTTCACCCTGCTTAAGCTCGCCACCGTCGATTTCTTTATGACGACCGCGCATGACCACCTCGACCGGGATAATCTCGCCGGTATCGTCGCGCTGATAGGAGCCCGCGAAACGCAGGGGTACAGAATCGGCACCCGGAGCGGCGTATTGCGCCCACAGCGCCACATCAGGCAGACCACCGAGAGACCATTCGACCGTCAATGCATCATCGTCGATGCCGAGGTCAATCGAGGCGGAACCGTTCATACCACCGCCGCGATAGTTTTCGAGCTTGCGGGTCAGTTTTGGCAGCGTCACGGATTCGGCGACGCCCATGTAACTGAGGCCGTCATTGAACATGTTCAAATATTTAAGTTTGCGGGGAAGTGCCATGTTATTTCAGGCTCCTTAGCTGTTGACCGATTCGGACAGGTTCACCAGATATTTATCGGTGATACGCTGGCGCAGGGTCAGGCTTTCCAGTGGCGGAACCGGCGTATAGTCGTAATCGATATACAGTTTTCCGGCCTTGAGGGTTTCCTTGTCGTTCGACTCTTCGTCGTACCAGCATTCGCCGTCCACGATGTAGCCGTTAGATTTCAGTTCGCGGAATTTGGCATTGATGCCGTCGACAATGTCACGAATCAGCGTGGCGGTGATGGGCTTATCGACCGCCCACATGTGCGCCTCAGCCATCGTGTCGGCCAGCACCTGCGCGGTGCGGGTGTAGTTCTCAAACAGGAACAGCGGGTCATCAGAGCAGCAACGGTTACCCCAGAAGCGGAAACCATCCTTGCGCACTAGCGTCGTCACTCCCGCCTCGTTGAGCAGGTCAGCATCGGTGCCGGATGCCTGCAAATCCCAAAAGACTGAGGCACTGATACCGGTGACGCCCTGCACGCCGACGTTCGATAAGGTTTTGTGCCAGCCGACCGTCTGGTCGATATAGGCACGCAAGCCGAGTGCACGCGCCGTGGCGTAAGCTGTTTCGGTGGCGTTCGCTGTGGTATCCCATGAGAGGAAATCAGGCCAGATGACCATCAGCTCGCGCTGGCTGAAATTCTCGCGATATTCGATAGCCTCAGAAATGGTCTTACAGCCCCATGCACTGATATAGCCAAATGCTCGCAGGCTGATACACACAGACCCGAGGGCGGTTGCGACCTCCAGCGTATCGAGACCCGGCACGCCGAGAATGCGGGGTTTGACGCCGGTCACCGCTTCTGCGGTCAACAGCGCTTTCAGGCCAGTGTACTGACCATTTTCATCCGTGCCGCCGATGATATTGGAAATGGTCTGCGCCTGTGCCGCATCGGGGTCATCGTCAACACCTTCGGCAACACGCACGACAACAGTGACGGGCTTTGACTGGTCTGCGATGGCCTGCAGGGATGCAGCCAGCGTGCCTTTTTTACCGGCTTTCGCAATGGCGCTCTGCACATTGGTAATCAGGGTCGGCTTGTTGAGGGGGAATGTCGCTTCGTCTGCATCGCTGGCCGTACAGACCATGCCGACGATTGCGGTCGCGACCGTGGAAATGACGCGGGTGCCGTCGTTAATTTCGAGCACCTGCACGCCGTGGTGAAAATCACTCATCCGGTGAACTCCGTGGTTAATGGGCAAGCGCCATTGTCCAGGCTGTACCGTATATGAGCCATTTAACATGACTGGCTGCTGCCTCACACAACACGGCTTATTAAACAGGCGAATATCAGTTCACTATCCGCTCATTTTTGGGTTGTGCTTTGCAAGATGATTATTTGCTCGTTTATTGACGGAGTTATACGCCCGGCAAAGGTGGTTTTCATACCGCAAAGGGCAGAACGCGCGCCGGGCAAGGACGAACGCCGCATTATCTTAAAGGTCGGTTTGGTAGATACGGTAACTAAAGCTGCTGGTGCAATGCAGAAAACCGCTAACGGCAGCGATATTGCTAACGCAACGTCATTCCTCGGTAATCTGGGGATATCGTTTAACGCGGGGAGTGGCTACGTCATTCTGAAAATTGGGCCGTTCATCTTGGCATGCGGAAATGCCAACGCCACTACAACAAGTGATGGCAACCTGAATGTAACCCTTCCGACTTCATTCCCGAATACTGTTATGTTCTCGGACGCAACACAGGCAAACAGCAGCTATGCCACCGACACCAACCCGATTATTTACTCACCTTATGCGATCGGTTCTGGACCGATTACTGCCGCCGGCTTTGCTGCTCGTAACTCAAAAACTGGTGCGCCATTAGTTAATACTGTCGTTGCAGCCAGATACCTGGTCATAGGATTCTGATATGAAAATTTTCTACAGCGCAAAAATTAACGGCTTCATCGTGGATTTTACAATACCGGCATTCAAGCAAAACGATACGCTTCCTGATGATTTGGTAGAAATAACAGAGGATGTACATGCGGAGTTTTTGGCAGGAAAGCCCGGTTACAGGATGACGCCGGGCATTAATGGTAAACCTGAGTGGATTAATGACTAGGCAGGCTGAGTAGGCCACTCGATGTCCGGCGCGCTGGAGGTATCAACTGCCTCCAGAGCATCGAGATAATCCAGCCAGGCGTTGTACTGCGCAAGCTCGTCCCCTTTCAGCCGACCTATCGCGGCTTTACCGGGCCACTGTTTACTGTTCATGTGCGCATTGGCCTGGTCAATTAGTTGCTGTTGCTGCGCGTCTGCCTGCGCAACAAACTCATCATGTGTTGGTTCAGGTAATGGTGGTGACGTGAATACCCCGTCAGCATATGACCAGTCGATGCCGCACGCGCCAGTAATCTGTATCGCCTCGCCTATTTCTGGCCGCCATTCTGATTCGCCATCCCATTCGACGACATTGATAACTATCCCTTCGCTAACCACTGCGTAAGTCATTATGCGTACTCCCATACAATGATAACACCAGGCGTGCCAGCGCCGCCGACCTGAGCGGACCCCGAGTTATACGCAATTCCGCCGCTGCCGCCGCTGCCAAACCCTTCAGCGCTAAGTCCAGCGCCCTGAGTGGATACCCGACCGCCTGCCTTGCCGTACATTGAAGTACCACCACATCCAGACATACCGCCAGTGATATTTGCAGAGCGTGCCAGGACTGCACTCTCACCGTCCTGACCTATGACGCTTGCAATGTTAGCCCCGATAATCGTACCCGTATTATTTGTTGTGCTTTGGCCAATCGCCACCAGAGTCACGCTGTTTCCGGCTTTACCGCCTACGCCTCCAGTGACTGTGACCAGGCTACCGAATGACGTATTACCACCGTCCCCACCATTCCCGGATACGCCAGCCACTCCGGGAGCGCCAGCAGCACCGATTGTGACCGTGACGCTACCAAATCCAGATGTAAGTCTTGCCTTGCCGTATGACCCAGCAGCACCGCCCTGCCCGCCAGACACGCTCGCTGAATCATTTGCCGACACGCCACCACCACCGCCACCACCACCAAGCAACTCTACGATGATTGATTTTGTTCCTGGGGTTGGCGTGTAAGTTCCTGACGTCGTAATTCTCTTAATGCCAACCAGGCGTCCTGAGCCGTCGCCCAAACCGAGGTTTACGAGAACCTGACTCACCAGATCTGCATCGGCCATTTCCTTGAGCGCATTCGCAATCAGCGGATATTGTTTATGCGGGTTTGCAGCGTCGGCGTGAGCTTTCATCACGCTGTCGGTGTAGGCCTTTACCTCAATAACCTTGTCGTCGACATACTGTCGCGTAGCCAGCACGACGGACGGGTCAATTTTAAGGGTAATAGCCGACGTGCTCGACACAATCAAAATCATGCGAATGGTCTGCGTGCGGCCGCTACCCTCCTGCAGTTGCGGCTTATAGGTCTCAGGGCAGTTCGCCACGGCAATCAGGATGCCATCATCATCATAGAGACCAATCTCGCGGATCCAGAAACCACCCTCATTCTCGGGAATAATCTGTTCCGCGATAATCTGGCTTGTGTTGTTCGGGTCAACACTCAGCAGGTTTAGCGGCGCGATGCGCTTCTGGTTAATGAGTTTTGTCTGCGCGGGGTCAGGGTTAGGCAGTACGCCGTTCGCATCACCGACTGCCATCTGCGTCAGATTCAGCTTCGTACCGAGCGCGGTCGCATTTGCCAGCCTTGCCGCGCCCTGATTGGTCAGAATGGCATAATATTTCGAAGTCATGCATTCACTCTCAGGTTATCAATCAAATGGATGGCCGAGGCCGGATAAAACTCACCGCCGACGACAATTTCCTCGGGGGTGTAGGGGTAAACCGTCAGTGCGTCACCGTGATAACAGCCTGCGCCGACATAAAACTCACCGGTCGTGCTCAGGCTGATAGCCAGCCCGGTCAGGTGGCGGCTCGCGGGTTTGGCATCTTCAATCAGGCGTTCGAGCTCCTGATACATTTCATCCGTGATGCCACTGTCGAGCACGCCGACAACGAGGCGGAATGTGCCGGGTTCCTCGTCGAGCTGCCACCACTCCCGCACTTCAATCAGAAAGCCGAGCGGTTCAACCACCCGACGCAACGCACTGATGGTGCCTTTGTGCTGATGAACGAAAAATGAAGAAGCGCAGACGCTGCGTTTTGTCGCCTCCGGCCACTTTTCATCCCAGCGGTCAACCGACAGCGCCCACGCCAGATACGGCAGCAGGTTCACCGGGCAGGTGCGCCAGTTCCACAACGTGCGCAGCGGTACCGGCACGCGCTCAATCTGTGCCAGCGCATCGGCGGCGGCAACCTCCAGCGACGATGAGCCAACGGGTAACAGCCGGTCACTCATCCGAGCCCCCGATAGTTAACTGGTACTCAGTGCAGCTCGACGCCTGCGATTTACTGAGCACAATATCGGCCAGCGGTGAGGCCAGTTCGACACGCTGCACCCCTTCAACATGCAGCGCCGCATAAATGGCTGACAGGCGAATATCACGACCGAGGCGGTGCTGCGCGCTGATGTAACTCTGCAGCTTCTGCTCGGATGCCTGCCTGATGGGTTCGGATTCGGGGCCGGGGTACACGTACAGCGTCGCGTCAATCTGGTACGGCACAATCTCGGCTGACTGGACGGTCACGCGGTCACCCACCGGGCGCACATCTTCGGCATTCAGGGCTTTTTCAACGATTTCCAGTAGCTCAGGACTGGCGGTGCCGTCTCCTTCGCGGGATAACACGGAAATCGTCACACAGGCGGGGGTCGGGCTTTCGACCGAGACGTCAGCGACACGCCCGTCGGCACTGCGACCGTGATATTCATACGCCCCAACCGGACCCGCCACGCTCAGGCCCTCAAACGCCTGTTGCGTGCGCAATAGCAGGTCGGCATCAGATTCCATAACGGCAGGCGTCGGCGGGATCGTAGTGTCATCCGCCGGGGTGATGGTCAGGCGCTCGGTATTGTTGTTTGCGGCTATGACGTCAAGGTCGTTACCGGTGGCATACGCCAGCGTCACCGCCTGCGCGGCTTCGTTCACCCGCTGACGCCAGATAACTTCCCGGTATGCGTTTTCCTGCAACAGCTTCACAATCGGCTCAGACTCAAGTGCGAGTGTCCGGGCGACGGCCTCCTGCTGGTCTTCGGGATAAAGCGAAATCAGCGTCGCAATGCGTTCCGCAAGAATGGTTTCATAATCCAGTTCCTCAACCACGTCGGGAGCGGGTAACTGACTCAGGTCAACAGTTGCCATAGTGATTTAACTCAGTGAAACAGTGGTTGAAACTGGCGTGCCGGTATCGGTACGCACCCCGGTAATATCGACATACATCGCGCCAGCGTCACCGGCTTCAAAGCTGATGGATGTTAGCCTGATACGCGGTTCCCACTTCTGGATCGCCGAATAGCACGCCACCATGATTTGCAGCCTGAGCGCCGGGTTTTGCGGCATATCAATCAACGCTGACAGAAGCGAGCCATATTCACGACGCATCACCCGCGACCCGACCGGCGTCAACAGAATGTCGCGCATGCTCTGACTGATGTGCCCGGTGTCGCTAATGCTGCGGCCACTACTGCGATTCATGCCCTGATAGCGCACGGTCATTGAGTTCCCTCCGTACGACTCCCACCTTTCTGAACGCCGCCGTGGTCATGGTCATCAGCCTGCACGCCGTTTGAGGTGAACTTGCCGCCGCTGTGCTCGATATCGCCGCTCATCTTCCCGCCTTTCTGCACCTCAAGCGTCGCCGTCGTCAGCTTGTTGGTACACACCACCTCGGGAGTGTCGAGGGTGATGCGCTGCGCGGCTTTCACCAGCACCAGTGGCACCGTTGCGGTGATAGACTCCGATGCGGTGACGTTGGCGGTCTTGATGCCGCTGACCATCAGAGCGCTAGTTTCAGGTTCGTACTCGATAACCGCGCCATCGGGAAACGTCATATGCCACGCATCCGCCGAGGCCGACGGGGCGGGGTTATCGTCAGAGAAAATGCCCGGTAACACGAAAGCGGTATCGAGCTCACCGCCAATTGCCAGCAGCAGCACCTGCTCACCCACCGAAGGAGCCCACCACGTCCGCGAGCGACCGGCGCGGGTGGTCAGCCAGTTCAGCCAGGTTGTCTGGATGCCGCCGCTTTGCACGCGACAAAGCCCTTCGACCGTGTCGACTTCCGTCACCACACCCGAGCGGATGAGGTTACGTATCGCGCGCGCAAGCTCCTGTATCGTGGATAACGTATTCATATTGCAAGGATGCCTCTGGTCTGGAGTCGCGCCAATCCGGGCGGCTTCGGTGGTGGTTCACACAATATTTACTGGCTCAGGTGGTCAATAATGACCGCCTCAATCAGTCGCTCATCGTCCGGGCTAAAGCCGAGCAACGGGCGCGAGTCGTACTGCACATCCCGGCTGTGACGGTTTGGCCGGTCTTTAAGGCCGTACTGATGCACCTGCGCCATGCGCTGCACCTTGCCGGTAAACTCCACCACCGCCGCGCTGTCGGTGGCTTTGGCTTTCATATAGCGATTGGTTCGCAGTTTGGAAAACATCTCACGCTTAATACGGCCTTTCTTATTCCGCACCGGCTGGCGTTTTCGGGCGGCATACGGGGTGCCGTCGGGAGCCTGCTGTTGCTTAATGCGCCGTTGCTGACTGGTGCGCAGCCGCTTTGCAATGTCAGCCGCCATTTTCCGGCGCGCGGTCGGTGACAGGCTGGCAATCAGACCGGCGAGGCGCTCCTGCAGCGCGGTTAATTCACTCATCCCACTGACTCACTAATTCACCGTTTGCATACATAGCAACCGGGCGCGTCACCAGTTCAGGCAGGGGCGGTTCTGGCGCATAACTGACATGCAGCGCCCCGTCGACCTCTTTGACGAGCGTGCGCTCGGTCAGTCTCAGACTGATACTGATATCGAGCGAGTCGTCGTTATTGATATCAACAATCCAGGTGAAGCCTTTCTCCCGCCCGTCGTCGGTGGTCATGATGTCCGGCTGATGCTCACGCAACCACGCCTGCACCGGCACGAATATCAAATCAAGGTCGCCGGTAAAGTCGGTCACCACTACGTTCAGCACATACACCTTTTCAAATGACAGCGAGCTCGCGAGGCGTGAATCGGTATGCCCGTTATCAGCGAAAAGGCGCAGCATATCCGGGTTGTTTTTCAGTTTCGGCACGGCGCTAATCAGCGCTTTGCGCAGGCTTTTGTGCTTCTGCATCGATTTCGTCCTGGCAGTGTTTGACGGTCTTAACCTGCAATGCGCAGGCGGTCAGCGCACCCTCAAGGCGGCGAATATCCGCGCTCAGGTCACCATTGGTTTTTGGATCACTTCCCGGCATCGGGCAAAGGCTCACCCTCGGGCATCCGTTGACGACAGTCACCGGCACTGGCGCAGGCGGCGCGGGTGTGCAGGCGACGCACAGCGTCAGGGAGGCGAGTGCTATACCAGCGGCGAAAGGCTTCGTTTTCATTGAGTAACCTCGTTACAGTCTGCTCACGGCGGCTGGCGTCTTCTCTGGCCTTTTCGAGCTGTTCGCGCAGTGCCACCTGCGCGGATTCATTGCGTCGTGAGAGTTGACCGGCAACACTGAGCTGATTTTTCAGCATGCCAATCGTCGTTTTTTGCTCACTGGCGACGCGGTTTGCCGTCTCAAATGAGCGGGATAAATTGCCGTTCTCATGACGCAGCCACAGCAGCGCCAGCACGGCCAGCACTAACGCACCGGCCAGCAGCGTCACAAGGTATCTGGACACAGGCCAGCCCCCTCAATGCACTGGCGGTAAGAGGTGCGCACCCCCGTAAACGCCAGCACGCAAACCAGGTAAATCAGAGCCGTAAGGATCCAGCCAGCCCCAAGCAGACAGCCCGTGGTAACAGCGAAAATAATGAGAGACCATGCCCGACGCCCCTGAGAGGGTTTGCGGCAAAAGACGACGCGGAATACCTTCATTAGTTCGGGATTGACGGGACTACCTTTGCCCGAATTTCTAAGCCAGTGGTCATAAGCGACCACACCGGCGAGGCTCGCTGTAATGCAGACAAAACTGCCAAATAGCGCCCAGGCGGCGACAAAATTGAGGGCGGTGCTTTGCGGCGATGCCAGCCCACAAAGCAGAACCAGAGCCAGCAGGGCATCGAACATCAGGGAACGTAAGAATTTTTTCATTGGGTTACTCCTTTCATGCAATACGCCAGTTCCCGCGCGCGGCGGTTTTCCAGCCCTTTGTTTTTCGTGCCGTTGACATACACCCAGCGGGTAAGCTGGTCGCATGCCTGCCACCACTGATGACGCTTGATGTAAGAGACCAGTGTCGAGCGACAGGCCGCGCCGGTGCCGACGTTAAAAGCGAAGCTGACCAGCGCGTCGTAAACCGGCTGCGGCATGGTGACCGGCACGCAGACAGCAAGACGGCGTTCGGTCATCAGCACATCGGCGACCAGATTGGCCGCCGCATCGCGCTCGGTGATAGTGCTTTTCGGTACGACCCCGGCAGTGTGGCCGATGCCTGACGTCCACACGCCCGCGCTGCACTGGTAGGGGCGCAAGCGGCACCCCTCAAGGTCGGCAATCAGGGCCAGACCATCAGGCGAGGTATGTAGCAGACGAAAATCAGGCATCAGTGCCGCCAGCGCCAGCACTGCGGCCACACTGCAACGTTTAACGATTGAGCTCACGGGTTACCCCTTTGTCGATTCCCATATCGGTCAGATAGCGAAAGGTTTTGCGCCGGTACCAGAAATTCACCGCCGCCGTAAAAATGGCGCACAGGCTACCGACACCGAGCGCAAGCTTTTCAGGTGTCTGCGCCCCAAAAAACGCCAGCAAAACCGCCAGCCAGTAAGTGACAAACGTGCTGATTTTTTCCATCGTCAGTCCCATAGCTTCAGGCTCTCCGCCGTGGGAGAGGTTTCAACGTCGGGCAGGTCAATCGCCGTGCCATGCGGCAGAATGACACCCAACTCCGACAGGCCGGGGTTCGCCTGCAGCACCTTCTCGACCACGCCCTCAGTGCGCCCGTAATACCGGGCGCAAAGCACGTCGAGTGTGTCGGCCTGCATCGCATAGACTTTCATCAGAGCTGACCCACGATGCAGCGCGGTTTATCCTGCAGGCGCGCCACCGACCAGCGCATATCCCGCCACAGCTCATCAATCGTTGACTCCACGCTGTCGGCTTTTTTGTCGCCTTTGCCGGTAGCCTCCACGCCACGATAACGCTCATACAGGGTGGCGGTTGCCATTGCCGTCACGGCGCTCAGGTAGTGGAAAATGCGCTCACTTTCACCGTCGATTTCCTCCGCTGGCACGTCGGCCAGCAGCTTAAAACCGGCGCTAATCTGGCGTGTGCGGTAGTCGTAAAGCTCGGCATTGGTTTCCGCCATGCCGGTTTTAATGGCATTGCGCAGACGAGCATCGGACACCGTGTGCTCAAGGCGCATCAGCTCGCGCACCCGTTTTGGATCCACGTCCGGGAAAAAGAACGTGTTTTTAATTACCGTAACGCCCGTCTCCGGCGGGGGGATGACCACCCCCGGAACATCCAGCGAATCATCGGGCGGATTCAGTATCACTGTCGTCATGACAACCTCATTAGGTTGGGCGGTGGACGCCGGTCGCCGGCAGGGTCAATGCCTGCTTTGACCGGCGTGCCGCCCGGCTCGGGGAGCGTTCTGTTAACCGGCGGTTTTGACCGCCTTCGGTGGACGCCCGCGCTTTGCCGCTGGCTTTGCAGCAGGTTTGCGCGTGCGCGGTTTAGTCGTTTTGCGAGTTGCCGCTTCTGCTTTTGGCTTTAATGCCCGTTCCAGTCGCTCAATGTCTTTACGCACACCGGCATTGCGGTCGAGCTGCATCGCACGCTGAAACTGTGCCAGCGCCTCGGCATCCTGACCGGCATCGCGCAGAGTCAGGCCGGTCACCTTGTGCAGACGGGCTCGCACCATATCGGGAACGTCTGCCCCGTCGGTCAGACTGATGGTGGTCAGCAGCAATGCGAGGTCGACAGGCTCCCCGGCATCACGCAGGCGCAGCGCGGCCAGCGCCACTTCTTCAACCAGCATGTAGGGCGTCGTGCGACGATGGTCAGAGGTGAGGCCGTATTTCATGGCATAAGGGGCAATTCCCAGCGCGCCAGCCACATCACCGGCATCGAGACGCCAGAGCATGACGGTCATGACGATGTCATCCTGCGCACCACGGCCATCAGTCAGCACACCGGCGACCCACGGCGCATAGAACGGCAGCAGCTCGCGCTTTTTCTCGGCTTTGCGTTCGTTTGAACGAATGTTTTTTAACGTGCGACGGTCTTCGGCCAGCTTTACCAGCATCTGTTCGTAAGCGGATGCATGGCGCAGCGGGGCTTTTTCCCGCTGCGCGGTTTCAGAGGCCGAGACCCGCATCATGTGACGCTGTGCGGGGCTCGTCATGGGCTTACTCTCCGCTTTCCGGCACTTCTGGCTCAGGCGCGGTGAAATCGCCCAGGGTGATATTTTCCAGCAGGCACCCGGCGGCATACGCTTCGATGACGTAATCGATATTCATCGACTCGTAGTTTTCGACGCGGTCCTTTTTCGGGCTCTCATCAATGCTGCGGCGATGGCTCTCATCCATGAAATAGATGGAGAGGTTTTCCAGAGTGGTCACCAGCACGGCATTCGCCGGGAAGTACGGCACACGCACTGCAGGCAGGTTGCCGATGCGCTTCTGGCTGATGATGATATCCGCCGCGAGCGACTCGCTGTTTTCCTGCTGCTGGTTGACCAGCGGGAAATATTTGTCGGCCAGCAACTTACGACCCACGATGGCAACGAGTTTCGGGTCATCCTGATAAATTTCATCAATCAGGGTGTTGGTGCCATCCATCACCAGCGCGTCGAGGTTTGCATAGTCGCCGCTTTTACCGACTCGGATCACATCAGAAATAACGGTGCCGTCTTCGGCGGTGATTTTGCTCATCACGCGCGCCGGAGCCTCGTTGCGGTACTTCTGCAGCCAGCCGACGGCCACATCCTGCAGCATCGTATTTTTGCTGCGGTCAGAGGTGTCGGCACGGGTCACACCATTAAAACCGGCCATGATGAAATCAAGCGCCTGACGCTGAATGATGGCGTCACGAATGCGGCGCTGGAAGTCCTGGAAACGCGCCCACAAATCGAGGAGTTTATAGGTCAGATGGAAATCGAAGTTAATCTGATTACATTCGTACTTGTTGGACTCCAGCGCGGTGAAATCGGCAGTTTTACGCTCACCGTCACCCGAGGTGTCAGTGGTGCTGGCGATGGTGCCGGTCACGCCGACGCCGATTTTCTCCCCCTTCATTTCTGCGACCGGCAGAATGTTAATCATCTGCAGAAATGCGGAGGATGCCTGCACGGTGTTCATCAGCGTTTGCGTGACGGACGGCTCGACGGTGAATTTCTTGCTGACGTCATCAATACTGATGCCGTTCAGCTTGGCGAGCTGGGTCAGATAGGCATTGAATTTAAAACGGGTTTCCTGACGCATAATATTTCCTGTTTGAATTAATCGGTTTGTCACAACATCGGGCGGGGTCACCGCCCGGTTTCGGACCTGCGGTTTATCAGCAGTCAGTCAGCATTTCATCGCCACCGCCGCCGCTGGATTTCGTGCGGCGTGGCTGGCTAAAACTTTCCTGCTCATCGAGGGTGGTTTTGAGGGAGGAAAATGCCTGGGTGGTTTCTTCAACCTTGCCGGTCAGTTCCTGCCGGAGCGTGGCGAATGCGGTTTCCATACTGGAAAGGCGTTCATCCTGCGCGGTGAGGTTGGTCTGCACATGCTCGCTGACAGTGGTCACCGCTTCATGCACATCATTCAGGCGCGCATCGTCGCTGACCTGCTTACGGCTAAAAATGGCTTTTACCTTGTCGGCCAGACTGTTGAGCACCGAGTCGGGCACGTCTTCAAATTCCAGCTCGGCCAGCGTGGCGGCAGAAAACACGTTTTCAGGACTGGCTTTAAAGCGCTTGAGCGGGTTGTGTTTCGCATTGCGGCAAAATTCGAGGTATTCAGTGCCGAGGCTCGCCGGGTCATCGGTCACCGCAAGGCCGACAAGGTAGCATTTGCCGGTATTGGCAAAATTCGGCTGGATTTCCATTGAGGTGTAGACCTTCTGCGCAGCTTTATTCAGCGCGATAAGGTCATCGGTCGGGGTGATTTTGGCGAACAACGCCCACTTGCCGTTAAGCGCAGAGTCGTCGTCAATCTTTTCGGCTTTCAGCTCGGCCACATCGCCATAGCGCTTGAACACACCATCAGGCAGCAGGCCGCGCAGGTGTTCGAGGTTAATACGGCAACCGTAGACGCGCGGGTCATAGGTTTCGGCCATTTCCTGAATATCGTTAGCGCCGATAATGCGCCCGTCGCAGGTGTCACCCTCGACGCCGATACGAAAGAACTTTGAGACTTTTTTTGCCATTGTCAGGAGTCCTGAGGTTGTGGTTACTGGTCAACGCCAGTTTCCAGACTCAGGGCATGCCAGACCACCGATGACGAATGGCTGACCCATTACACAACAGCACCTTAGCGAATCACTGACGGCCATTAAGTAGCCTTGCCCTGAATCCACCACGGCGAGGCATCAATGACCATTTCCACCGATACAACGCTAATGCATGACCCGCGACGACAGGCATCACTGCTTTACTGGCAGGGCTTTTCCGTGCCACAGATTGCCGACATGCTGCAGGTTAAACGCCCGACCGTTCAGAGCTGGAAGCAGCGCGATGGCTGGGATGGCATTGCACCGATTTCCCGCGTCGAAAGCAGCCTTGAGGCCAGGCTGATTCAGCTCATCGCCAAGCCACAAAAATCAGGCGGCGACTTCAAAGAGATTGACCTTCTCGGGCGGCAGATAGAGCGACTGGCACGAGTGAACCGCTACAGCCAGACCGGCAACGAGGCTGATTTAAACCCCAACGTTGCCAACCGCAACAAAGGGGAAAAGAAGAAACCGAAAAAGAACTTTTTCAGCGATGAGGCTATCGGGAAACTGGAGGAATTATTTTTCGACCAGTCTTTCGACTATCAGTTGCAGTGGTATCAGGCAGGGCTCGCGCACCGTATTCGCGACATTCTCAAATCTCGCCAGATTGGCGCGACGTTCTACTTCTCCCGCGAGGCACTGCTGCGCGCACTGAAGACCGGCCACAATCAAATATTCCTGTCAGCCAGTAAAACGCAGGCGTATGTGTTCCGTGAATACATCATCCAGTTTGCGCGACTGGTCGACGTTGACCTGACCGGCGACCCGATTGTCATCGGCAACAACGGCGCAAAACTGATTTTTCTCGGCACCAATTCCAACACCGCGCAGAGCCATAACGGCGACCTGTATGTTGATGAAATATTCTGGATCCCGAATTTTCAGCGACTGCGTAAAGTCGCCTCGGGCATGGCCTCGCAAAAGCACCTGCGCTCGACCTACTTTTCGACGCCCTCCACGCTGGCGCACGGCGCTTATCCGTTCTGGTCTGGCGAGCTGTTCAACAAGGGCCGCGCCAGTGCGGCTGACCGCATCGATATCGACATCAGTCACACCGCACTCGCCGGGGGCCAGCTCTGCGACGATGGACAGTGGCGGCAGATTGTCACCATTGAGGACGCCCTTGCCGGTGGCTGCACTCTTTTTGACCTCGACCAGCTCAAACGTGAAAACAGCAGTGAGGATTTTAAAAACCTGTTTATGTGCGAGTTTGTCGACGATAAAGCATCGGTATTCCCGTTCGAGGAATTACAGCGCTGCATGGTCGATGCGCTGGAAGAATGGGAGGATTACGCGCCGTTCTCCGATTGTCCGTTCGGTTCGCGCCCGGTCTGGATTGGCTACGACCCGTCACATATGGGCGACAGCGCCGGATGCGTGGTACTCGCACCGCCGGTGGTGTCGGGTGGCAAATTCCGCATGCTGGAGCGTCACCAGTGGAAAGGTATGGACTTCGCCGCACAGGCGGAGGGCATCCGCAAGCTGACCGAAAAATACAACGTCGAGTACATCGGCATTGATGCGACCGGCCTCGGCCTCGGGGTGTATCAACTGGTGCGGTCATTCTTCCCGGCGGCACGCGGCATCCGCTACACGCCTGAAATGAAAACCGCAATGGTGCTCAAGGCAAAAGACACCATTCGCCGCGGTTGTCTGGAGTACGACGCCGGGGCGACGGACGTCACACAGTCGTTTATGTCGATTCGCAAAACCATGACCAGCAGCGGGCGCAGCACCACCTATGAGGCCAGCCGCACCGAGGAAGCCAGTCATGCCGATATCGCATGGGCCACCATGCACGCCCTGTTAAACGAGCCACTTTCCGCCGGTAGCGGCATGCAGCCTAAATCTATTCTGGAGTTCAACTAATGGGTAAGCAAAAATCCCGCAAAGCCGCTGCGCAGAAGGCCAGCAAACCACAGCAACTGACCGTCAGCGCACCGCCAAAAACGACAGCGTTCACCTTTGGTGAGCCAGTGCCGGTGCTCGATAAGCGCGACATTCTCGATTACGTGGAGTGTTTCAGTAATGGCAAATGGTACGAGCCGCCGGTCAGCTTTACCGGACTGGCAAAAAGCCTGCGCTCGGCGGTGCATCACAGCTCGCCGATTTACGTCAAACGCAACGTGCTCGCCAGCACCTATATTCCGCACCCGCTGTTATCCCGTCAGGATTTCAGCCGCTTCGCCCTCGACTATCTGGTGTTTGGTAACGCCTTTCTTGAGCAGCGCCATAGCGTCACCGGCCAGTTAATTAAACTGCTGGCATCACCGGCGAAATACACCCGATGCGGCGTCGATGACTCGATTTTTTGGTTTGTGGAAAACTTCGTCACCCCGCATGAGTTCGCACCTGACACCGTGTTTCACCTGCTGGAGCCTGATATTAATCAGGAGATTTACGGCCTGCCCGAATATCTCAGCGCGCTTAATTCCGCCTGGCTGAATGAATCGGCCACCCTGTTTCGTCGGAAGTATTACCAGAACGGGGCGCACGCTGGGTACATCATGTATGTGACCGACCCGGCGCAAAGTGCGACCGACGTCGAGGCGCTGCGCGATGCAATGCGCAGCTCAAAAGGACTCGGCAATTTTAAGAACCTGTTTTTTTACGCACCTGGCGGAAAACCCGACGGCGTTAAAATCGTGCCATTGAGTGAAGTCGCCACCAAAGATGATTTTTTCAATATCAAAAAGGCCAGCGCCGCCGACCTGATGGATGCACACCGGGTGCCGTTCCAGCTCATGGGCGGCAAGCCCGAGAATATCGGCTCACTTGGGGATGTTGAGAAGGTGGCAAGGGTCTTTGTGCGTAACGAGCTGTCACCGCTACAGGACCGTTTCAGGGAGGTAAACGACTGGCTCGGCATGGAGGTCATAAGGTTCAAAGAGTACACCCTCGACAACCCGGAATAACCCCCATCAAGCCGCCATTATGGCGGCTTTTTCATACCCCGCCACCATCACGTCTCAGGCGCGCCACACGCGCACGACCACACCAGACCACCAACGAACCGGCAGCGACCACGACCGCGCCAGCACGACGCGCTCAGACGCAATTATTTAATAATGCGCGCCACCGCTGGCGCGCAATGCTTTCCCCGCCACGCCTGCCCGCTTTATGGGTCGGTTTTAATGCAGTTGCATGACCACTCTGGATCCGCGCCAGCTCTGACAGAGTACGCTCAGAACTGGCACGGCTGGGGCATGCAAAAAAATGCACCTAAGGCATGCGTCATTTACTTGCGTACTCTTTACTCATTTTTTTCGCTATTAATTTTCGCAAAAATACCTTCTTGAATGAATCCAATGGATGACATCTTGTCATGCCTACCAACAAGAAAGTCTTCAAATTCTTTAAAGTGACCAAGAATGCACTCTTGAATTTTATCAAATACAGGTGTGAATTCATTTGGGTTACGGAGAGAGGTAATTTTTGTTGTAAAACCTATGCTATCAACACCAAATGTATATGAGTCATCATCATTTTGTCTGAATTTGAAATCTATTTGGAAAGGCGACTGCGGGTAAGTATTAGAGTCTTTATAGACGGTCAATATAAACCCTAAATGCCAGAACCCATCATCCCCTAAATGAGTAGCTCCAGCGGGTGTGTATTTCGCATTTGGTTTTTCATCTTTATCTAGCGGGATTAATCTATATGCTTCCTTATTATCAATCCCAAGATAATCTAAATAATTTTTAATCACGTGACCAGAAAAGTTAAATGCAGCAAATCGAGTATCAGAAAGTTTGTTCCGAAAATCAGTATATGCACTGCACAACTCTGTAAACTTTGACATAATTAATCCTCTTTCGATTGTATGTATCTAACGCCTCGCAGGGCTCGTTGTTCAACCCCGCCAGCACTGAAAGCGAGTTTCAGCACCGGCGGCGTTTGTCATGTTTAATTGTCGAGTATCGAATCGACCTCACCCGTTCGCACATTGACGCGTGCCGCTACGGTCTGCTTGACCACGCCACCATAAGCATTCGTGCCGCGAAACGTTGTTTTTACAACGGCATGCGGGTCTTTATTCAAAATCAGATGGTAGACCGTTGAAACATGTTTATAAGAGGAATCATCATTCATGCTGGCTTTTATCAGCTTCTCTAACGGGCGATAAGAGCCATCCCAACCGCTAAAATTACCCTGAAATGCGTCAAGGTTGATTTTATTATTCAGAGATTGTGGATCCTTCTCGAAGTCGTTGAAACACCACCCCAACACATCACCGAGCTTTAACGCATCATCTTTAGTAAAAGTGTACTCGCTCATACAGGCATAAAAGGCATCAGCAGAGCTTACCGGTACACCTTTGAAGCCAACATAGCCTTTAACGATATCGTGCCGGGTTTCTTTTGGCTCGTTGCGATATTCTTTGAGGGTTTTATCTGCGTACTCAAACTTTGGTGTAGCCGGTTCCGCTTTAACCGCCGGTACGTCAGTTTTTGCCACAGGCTGACTTTTTTCAGTCGGCCATAAGATTGAGCCAATAACGCCCAGCGCCAGACAGCCACCGAGATAAACCGCACTGGAGCGCTTACGGTTCGGCATCCGAACCAGCGACGGCTTGATTAACCCCACGATAAAAGCAATAAAGAGAGCCAGAGATAAAAATGCTATTAAGGTATCCATGATTTTCCTTTGTGTGTAATCCCCATACAAAACAACCCCATGCTATCAAACATGGGGTCGAGGGTTGCACATTTTTCAGGGATTAACGCCAGCTCTCATCTTCCCACACTTCCTGAAGGATGCTATCCAGCGCTTCACGGTCTGAATCTTTATCGAACCCCATCAGCTCGACACCGGTCATGGATCCCTTTTTAACCGTAACGCGCGTTGAAGGGAAAACAGACTGTATTCGCCTGGTCAATTCGCATTGAAAAGCTTCAATTACCGGCTGGCCTATTTTTTGGTCTTTATCTAACGTGATATTTACTTTCACATTGCCAACCTTTGCAAAAGTTTCATCTACAGGCGGCGCGGAAAAAACAACAGAAAAATTATTGTTTTTCATCAGGTTGCCCTGTGCTATCTCCGCTATAAGATTCAATGCGATTTCACGGTCTCTTTCCTGGCAAGCGCCTTCAGCCGTAAGGCGCGCAATCATTTCGACCCGTTCAATCATAACGTGCTCGTTTAGTTCTCTATCCACACAACCCCCACTACGAGATACTGTATAAATACACAGTAGCACGTATCGGTAAAAGGTGTGAAGAAAAAAATCACGGTTAAATACACTGTATGTACATGATAAGGATGAATATTAACGACTATATTTTCGTTGCCAGCTCCGCTAAAGCCGCGACACGACTGAGGATTTTCCTAGCTTTAGCCTGATGCGATGGCGCTGCGGAAAATAATTCGCCTTTTGCCGTTCCTCGCAGCCATTTGCCGTCAAAACAGCTTTTACCACCTGCCATCAGATGCAGGGCTTCTCCACGGCTGATGGTTACGCCGGTTGTCAGGTGTATCTCGTCGATGGTTTTCTCTATCGCGCCGTTTTGCTCATCCCTTCCGTGGATGAATTTTCTCCGTATCCCCAGCCTTTTCTTCCTTAGTCGATTTGTCAGCTCACGCCTTTCGCGTCGACTTAGAGGTTTTGATAAATCGTGTTCCGGTGGATCGCTTTCGCTTCCCGTACAGTTATTGACAGAACTCCGAGAGGGCGAAGGATCGCCCTTAACGTCAACGGCCAAATCAACGGCACGCTTCGGCACGATTTTCCATTGTGTGAGCCGGGTTAAAATCGGAGTGTCAGCGCCGACGGCGGAGTCGTACACGCCACGAATGCAGACAGTTTCCTCGCCATACTGATTGAACTCTGTGCGCGGCTCATACAGCGTACGCACCTGCAAATCGTCACGACGGACAAACGGGCCACCTTGTGCATTAACGTAGCCAGCCCAATCACCGGCGTCAGCGGCATCATGGACGGCAGCAAACTCAACACTCAGACCATGTGCGGCCTCGGTATCAGCGAGACGACGCAGCTCACGGTAAACCGTTACCGGCGCACCACCGACAAACTGAAATTGACGGATATGCCAGCGCGCCGCCCATGCTGAAACGGTGGGGGCGGTCTCTTTCAGCAGCTCACCGCTTTCGTCATCGGTTTCACCATCAAGAGCATAACCGTCAATATTTTTCGAAATGTATTTAGTGACATAACCGGTAGCACTGCCCTTTTCCGGGTCAATGGCCTCGGCATGAAAGCGCGCTTTTTTGGCTTTATCGCTTCTCAGTTCGTGGCGGTCTTCCTCCCGCGCATAATCACGGATGATGAGGCGCACGCGCTCGACGTCTTCCGGCAACATGAACATAAGCATGTGCCAATGTGGCGTTCCGTCGTGATGAGGCTCGGCAACACGTATACCGAAAATGCGGATTTCTTCCCGGTGCAGCTTGGCGCGTATGCGTGCCCAAATGCCTGTGAGGTAGCTTTGAGTGTCGGATGGACTGGCTCCGTTCCATTTGCCGTTACGATAACCGGCTTTAGTTGTGGCGTGATATTTTGAGGGGGCAGTCAGCGTGTAAAACTCCCCGACATATCCGAGCTCATTACATATATTTTCAAACCCACGGATGCGGGTCATCAGCTCGCAGCGACGAATTGCAGGGTTAGCGACAGAACCATCGTATTTTTCAATCAGGCTGATGCGGTTGCCGTCTTCGTCTTCGAGATCCAGACCTTTGAGAAATTCGCGCGTGCGGCGTTTCTGTTCGCGCCAGTCTGTGACGCAGTTTTTACTCGCATAGACATGCTTTTTCTTGCTGACGTTGCCAATGGCAATTTGCAGATGTTCACGCCAAGCTGCCGCAACACGGCGCAGCCGCCCACGCCACCAAGCCTCATTAAACATGCGCATGATTGCCGGTGCGATTTCATCTTGTCCGACATATTTTTTTGTCACCCGCTCCCAATGTGGCGGAGTAACGTTGAATTGCTGGCAGATTAAACCGGCGTACATGTACCAGGTGTGCAGCGTTTTTAGCTCGCTAAAGCCAGCGTCTTCAATGTCGGCCAGTTCAGCACGAACGAAATTAGCGATATCCCCGGCCAACAGGTCAATATCGGCGCGCGACATATCCGGTAGGCGGTTATATCTGCCTACCATATTGACCATGCGTGATGCCAGATATTGCATAAGCTCGGTATCAAAATGACCACAGTAAACAGCGGCTGATACATTGCTTTTGACACCTGCACATTCGTATTTTTTTGCGACCAGTTCGAGACGTGGCAATGCCTTTTTGCAGAAGCTGATTAAAAAGGCATTGGCTCGTTGACTGCCCTGATTTTGCTCCAGCACCGCAGCGGTACGATAAACATCAAAACGCACGCACTCAGGCTGTAGAGAAAGCACCTTTCTCGCATGTAACAAAGCCGCGAACATGTTGTCGCGGCGATATTGTTCTGCGTAAGTCAGATAGGGGCTCGATATAGCCGGTTTTGGTTTATTCCAGGCATAAACATAGTTCGTCATGCGATGGCTAACTCCAGTTGGTGCGGAGTCAGCCCTTGCGACTGCCACTCTGAAATTGACGGTGGCACTACTGCCTCAATGGTGTTTTTGAGGATGGAGCAGCGGCGTTTCAGAATTACTGTTTTGAGTTCAACTTCGGAAAGATTCCTTGAATAGTCGGCGTCGCGAATTACCTTCGTGAGCTCAGGGTATTTAACCTCGAATTTAGGAACGTTGCAGGCAAGGTTAGTGCTGTCTGCTGTTGAGAGCGGATAGTTCCCCAGCACTCGACCATCAAGCATACGAAGCCCGTGTATCTGTGTTGAGAAACTGTGCTTGCAATAGATGGTTTCAAACGCTTCCGACATCCTTCTGTGCCAGAGCTGTGTTCTGATAGTTGCGTACTTTCCTGATGAACCAAAACATACTCGCGGCCATTCCCGGCAAAGTTCAACCAGACGATTCAGTGACTCATGCAGATGCCATACTGGCGCGGCTTTGCTTCGGAAGCAGCGCGGTAGCTTTGAAATAAGGGCATCGTTATCCGCTTCGCCACCTTCGACTACATCAGGGATGACAAAGAAAGACAGTTTTGGATGATGATAATGCGGGATTAACCACTGATAGAATTGCTGCCAGTCAATAACAAGGCCGCGCTTCCATGCCGAAAAAGCCCCGTTATCTATGGCAACAGAAAGAGCGTATTTGATTGATGCAGACAATTGGTCTGGCCGTGCATAGGATACGAATGCGCCGGCACCGTTTACCGCGATGCGATGAACGTTGCCAGCGTCACCCCATACAGGCGTTCCGTGGTAATGAATAACGTTAGCCAGGTTGCCGACCATATGTTATTTATCCGCTGCAGAATGGAAAGTTGCAGTGCATAATTTCCCGACACGCTCGATTTCAGCGGCCATGGCCTTAATTGTGTTAATTGATGACTGTTGAATATGGTGGTGAATTAGCCCGGAAATAAGCTGCTCGATCTTTGGGTAATAACCGATAGTGTCTAGCCATTCCTCGCCAGCTTTCTTGCCGGATTTGGCAACTTTCTTTTCATTCAGGATGAATTGATATTGGTCGCTGGTAATAACCCATTTTTCACCTATTTCGATGCGAATGCTCATTTAAACACCCCTGTAATGTTTTGTTTTCAGTTCTGCGATTTGCTGACAGGTCACGCAAAAGGCCACACCCTGAATTGCAGCGCGGCGCGCTTCCGGGATTGGTGCATCACACTCCTCGCAGAGAAAACGTGAAGGTGCAGCGATACGGCTGCGCGCGTTATTGATGAGGCGCTCACGTTCTGCCTGCTCACGCTGTTGTGCGATATCCATTGCATCGGCCATTAGTGCAGCTCCTGCGATTCGTTTTCGTAGCGGGTGGCTTCGCGGCGTAGCAGTTCTGCAGCTTCTTTGCCGCTCAAATCTTTGTTGGCGATATGAACGGCCAGCGCCTCGAGGCGGATTGAAACAGCGAGAGCGCGGTCTTTGCGTTCTTCGTTTTTAGCCGCGGTCAGCATTACGGCCAGTGCGTCACTTTCAGCTTCAAAATTACGGGTTTCGGTATTACGCATAACTAACTCTCCTGATTTCGGGCAATAAGAAGCCCGACGGGTTTACGCCATTTAATTACGGGTGTTTATTTAGCTGTAGCCAAAAACGCGGACGGGTTTGCTTTTCAACTGACTGATGATTTCCGCCTGTAGTCCCGCTTTAAATTCCTTGCAGCATTCCCAATTCGGATCAACACGCAGAATTGCACCGTCGCGGGTTTTAATTTCAAAACCTTCTTCCATGTTTGGAATAACGGCTCCCAGTATTATTCTCAAATCATCGCGTGACATACTTCACTCCTTTTCGAATAAAATGAGCAATACGAATAATTAAAAAGACTGACGGCTTTGCCTGTTTTGATTTCAGCCCATTTAACAATTCGGACTGATCGCGGCTTGGGTGCCAGCGCTGGCCATCTTTCCCAGCAATCCAGCCGTGACCGAAATGCATGCCGGGGCTTTTCTTAACGAGCAGAGACGCGAATGAGGGTTCATTGTTCAGCATAAGCACCTCACATCAGGCCGAATGTTGCACCGATACCACTCATGGTATCGACCACGCTCGACATTGCGGGGTTGGCCTGTAGGCGCGCCTGCAATGCCAATGCAGATAATGACAACATGCGAATGCCTGAGTTGACGCTTTCAACCATGTTGTGCTTCCGGTCAGAAGTCATACGCTCAGCAGAAACCGCACCGCTTGCCAACTCTCCGAGTTCACTCATGGCGCGCATGACATAAGACTGCAATTTGTCTTTAGCCAGCTCATTAACCGGAACGCATGGCAGGCAATGAATCTGCGCCAGAAAACCGTCAACGAGAGTTGAATCTTCTGTCAGGTCAGTCAGCAGCCACAACTCAGGCGGTGTGAATTGGTGAGGCTGTTCAGGGTTGAGCTTGTTACGTAACGTCTGAACATTCATACCCGCACGCTCGGCCAGCTTCGCCATGTTGTGACGCTGTGCGAAAACTCGGCACGCTTCGTCATAGTAGGGATGTTTGGAAACCTGAAAATCAAACATGATTAGCTTCGTCCTAATAGCTATGCTGAATTACGCGTTAAGTGAAACATCACATTCACTTAATGCCTGAATAGTCAGAGCGGCCATATTGACCTCGACTAAGCCTTTTTTTTGCTTTCCTTTTGGCTTAATCGGTAACTTTCCATACTCAATCAGGTTCTTAGCCGTTTCTTTGTTGGTGCCAGTTCGGCGGCAGTACTCATCTAATGGGAGATATGGTTCGGGTATGACGATTGTAATGTTTGGTCGCATAAGGCAAACTCCGTCGGTTAACCTGTAGGGCAATACAGGGTTATATGAGCCAATGTTTCTTTAAACCTACAAAGCGAAGTTTAATATCACTTTGCGAAAACTTGCAAGGTAAAGTTTTCATGAACCTACAAATAGACTTTTCACGAGGCGGAAACGACACGTTAGATCGCGTCATAGAAGCTTATGGATTTAAGACCAAAGTTGCGCTTGCCGAGCATTTGGGAATTGCCAGTAGCAGTTTGGCTAACCGCTATAAGAGGGACTTTTTCCCATCCGATATCGTGGTTCGCTGTATGGCGGAAACAGGCGCAACCCTTGAATGGCTAGCGACCGGCAACGGGCCAAAATTCGACGGAGTTGACCTTGATGTTCTAAGAATTACTAAACAAAAGGTCGTCGATGGTCAGCTCTATGACGATGGAATGTTGATGTTGGATAAAGCTACATTCCAACCAGGTAAAGCAATACCGTCTCAACCTATTTGCATCATTGAAGGCTCGACAACTTTTGTTATTGAGAGAGAGTTTTCGGAAATTTTTGATGGGGAATGGCTTGTAGAAGTTGAAGGAAAAACAAGCGTAAGAACATTAACAAGAATTCCAGTTAGAAGGGTTCGCGTAGGTGGTTCGGGTACAGCTTTTGACTGTGCGATTGAGGACATTAACGTCATTGGGCGTGTAGCACTGACAATTATCAGCGGATAATCAGTTTATGACTGTTCGTAAGTTGAGTGATGGGCAATGGGTCGCTGACTTTTATACCGTAAACCGTAGCGATGGTAAGCCGGGTAAAAGAATACGTAAAAAATTTGCGACTAAAGGTGAGGCTCTTGCCTTTGAAAACTACACCCTGCAGAAGGTTGAAGATTCACCTTGGCTTGGTGATGGAAAAGATAAACGCCGGTTAGCTGATTTGGTGCATCTATGGTTTGACCGCCATGGCATCACTCTAAACGATGGAGAGAAACGCAGGAGCTCGATGTTATGGGCCGCTGAATGTATGGGTTCCCCTTTGGCTACGGAATTTAGCGCGCAGCTATTCACGGCTTACAGAGCTAAAAGGCTTGAAGGCGAGTTCGCCAGAACGAAACGCATCTCTAAAGTTTCACCCAGAACACTCAACCTTGAGCACGCATATTTTCTAGCCGTATTCAATGAGTTGAAAAGATTGGGGGAATGGAAAGCACCAAATCCACTGGAGAATGTCCGTCAGTTCAGAACTGACGAGAGCGAGATGGCATACCTTACAGGACAGCAAATCGAACTACTGTTGTTGGAATGCCGCAACAGCTCTGCAAAAGATCTCGAAATGATTGTCAAAGTTTGCCTCGCAACTGGTGCGCGATGGAGCGAAGCAGAAACTCTTAGGCGCTCGCAGGTTTCTGCCGGAAAAGTCACATTTGTGAAAACTAAAGGAAAGCGTAACCGCACCATCCCATTAGCCCCAGAACTGCTAGCGCAGATACCTAAAAAGAATGGGCTACTATTCACGCCTTGTTACTATGCTTTCAGAAATGCATTGCAACGCGCTGGCATTGAACTACCTGCCGGGCAACTTACGCATGTTTTAAGGCATACCTTTGCCAGTCATTTTATGATGAATGGTGGAAACATCCTCGTATTGCAAAGAGTTTTAGGGCATACCGATATAAAAATGACCATGCGTTATGCGCACTTTGCTCCAAATCATCTGGAAGAGGCGGTAAAATTCAATCCATTGTCGGTTATAAATCACGCTGAAATTTGACGCGCGTTTAGGAGCGAATTTCATCTCATATTGCTGGCAAACGGTAGTTACTGCACATTAGGATTGTGTCGCAAAAGTGTCGCACAAACTTAGAAATATTGCCTTTCATTGCCTTATATTGATTCTACAATCGCCTGATTTTTCATTAAGTTATTGTTTTTCGGTTGGTTGTAAGGGTTCTCATAATCGCTTGGTCACTGGTTCAAGTCCAGTAGGGGCCACCAAATAAAACAAGGAGTTAGATGAGAAATCGTCTGACTCCTTTTTCGTTTTATACGAATCGGGTCAGGTAATGGGTCAGGTAAGGAATTGCCTCCCTGCCCTCTTCATCTCGCTGCCAGCATCTCCGGATAGTGCTTTGCCACGATATCATTCATCTTTTCTGTCAGATCACACCGCTTAAAAGTGATGTGCGCTGTTCCCTTCTGGAAGTAACGGATACTGAAGAAATCATCTTCGTAAATATCCTTCGACGGGTTGTCCCGAATATGATCCATCAAACGTATAGTGACATCGCCACGGTTGTCGGGTATTGGTTTACCATCGAGCAGAAACAACATTCTCTCCAGGTCCGCTAGTTGATCCCGTCGCCAACCCCAGTTCAAACTAAATCCCCAGCGATTGTGACTCACCAGAGTGTTGACGATGATTTTCTTACTGAAGCTACAAGGACTATTGGTTTTGTAGTCCCATGACAGCCCTTTGAAGACATTGATAATGCCACGCTCAAAGACATCCATTTTGTTCAGATGTAGCTGCTCAAAAGTACTGAGGATATTCGCCTCGCTGATGGCAGGTAGATCCCCCTCCTCAAGGTTCTTATGCCACTGGTCACGGGCCTGAGCGTCCATCAATGCCATCATGCCAGACTTCAGCATCAAGTCCCGCCAGATACTGCGGTCGATATTACGGGTGATAGCAGGCAGCGCTTTATCAGTATTTTCAGTCATCCAACTGTCGTAACGGTGCCCGACTTTCATTGCCCAATCTTGCGCTGTACCACCGCCAATTTCTGAGGTTAGCCGTGAAATAGCATCAAGCTGCTGAATGAGTTGTTCTATCTGTTTCAGTGCGGTATCGCGGCCAGTGACCACACGTTCAATACTGGTCGAAAGGATGAGTTCGTTGTGATCTGTTAACACGTCGGGTTCTGTTTGCATCGTTAATCGTCCGTAAAAGCAAACACGCCTGCCGGAATTGGCAGGCGCATTATGCGAGGAATAAAAAGGGAGGAAAGTACAGAGGTAAAAATCAGGAATGAGGCTCGAAGAATTTACGTATTCATTAATCCGGTAGCTCGCTTTGCTCTGAGAATATCGGTAGCCGTCAGGAACGGTGTCTGCTCCTGCCATGTAAAACCTTTTCGGTCAGTGCGTATCAGTTCATAACGTTCCACCAGGAAATTCACCGCATCGGCCAATGTTATTCCCGCTTCGATATGCTCTTGAATGGCCGTGTCATCATGGAATGGCGTGTCGTTAAGTGTCAGACCGTAATGGTGTTCTAACAGGTACGTTAACAGTTGCTGCCAGACCTGCACGGGCGACAGGCGTGACGCAACCGACACCGTGGCCGGTACAGTTGTGGTTTGCATGAGTTGAGTCTCTTAATAAAGGAGTAAAAGGTATGAAGGATTAAGATGCAGAGATGATGCTAAAAATCAGTCTTTAACCTGATTTGAGGGATAAATTGCGATATACACATACCCATGACTATCCAGCGTATCGGCTTCACAGGTTAACTCGTTATGTAGTGGTCAACAAAAACTGGCCACCACTTTAGAGTTTTTCCAGTATCGATTTTCCGATTCGTTGGGGGGTAACCCGCCGTTATATTCATGCGGCCTGAGCGCGCTGTAATACCCAACGATATAATCTGTTATTTCATGGGCAGCATCGCTGAAGCTTACGTAACCAGTCACTGGCACCCATTCATTCTTCAGACTCCTGAAGAAGCGCTCCATCGGGCTGTTATCCCAGCAGTTTCCACGTCGGCTCATACTCTGTTTGATCCGGTACCTCCACAATAACTGCCGGAACTGCCTGCTTGTATAATGACTGCCTTGATCGCTGTGGAACATCACTCCGTCTGGCTTGCCGCGAGCTTCCCACGCCATTTCCAGCGCTTTGGCCGTCAGTTTGCTATCCGGGGAGAACGATATTGCCCAACCCAGCGGTTTCCTCGCGAACAGATCGAGAACAACTGCAAGGTATGCCCAGCGCTACCTGTCCAGATATACGTCACGTCACCGCACCACACTTGATTTGGCTCTGTCACTGCGAACTGCCGCTCAAGGTGATTCGGGATCGCGACGTGTTCATGGCCGCCACGTTTATATCGATGAGTAGGCTGCTGGCAACTGACCAGCCCCAGCTCTTTCATCAGTCTGCCAGCAAGCCAGCGTCCCATCCGATAGCCTCTCTGGGTTGCCATTGTGGCGATGCTCCTTGCTCCGGCAGAACCATGGCTGATGTTATGCAGCTCCATCACCTGGCTTCGTAATACAGCCCGCCTGCCGTCTGGTTTTTCAGGACGGTTTTGCCAGTATTTGTAGCTGCTACGATGAACCCCGAACACGTGGCAGAGAGAGGCCACTGGATAACGCGCCCTGAGTTTCCCGATTAACGAGAACTGTTCAGGGAGTCTGACATCAAGAGCGCGGTAGCCTTTTTTAATATTTCGTTTTCCATTTCAATACGTTGCAGCTTTTTCTTTAGCTCACGTATTTCGATTTGTTCCGGGGTTATTGGAGAGGCGTTTGACGTTTTGCCCTGCCGTTCATCACGCAGCTGTTTTACCCATTTCGTCATCGTAGAAAGGCCAACGTCCATGGCCTTCGCTGCCTGAGCGGCAGTGTAATTTTGATCGACAACCAACTGGGCTGACTCACGTCTGAATTCAGGACTAAAATTTTTTCTTTTCATTGGTGCACCTGTGTTGTTCTGAGGTGAGCATATCACCTCTGTTCAGGTGGCCAAATTCAGTGTGCCACTACAATCTTGCCGAGATCCATCGGCGAGGTATTGAAGAACGACAGCCCGTTGCTGGCACGTAACAGAAACTTCTCTCGCCCCTCTTCCGGTAACGGGCTGGCCTTCAGCTTTTCCGCCTCTGCAACCACCGCCTCTTTGGTAGGCGCTAACACACACTCAAGACGGCGTAACAGCGTAAATGGCAGGATCACGCGCCCGTACTGGGACTGCTTAAAGTCACCACGAAGCAGATCGGCAACTGACCAGATAAACGCCGCCGTTTGAGAGAAGTTAGTGTTAGTCATGAAACCCTCGGAAGAGATTGCAGCCATGAAGCAATATGCTCTGGCAAATATTCAGTTTTGGAATGCAGTACGCAAAATGATACCTGTTACGCGGATTATCGCCAACGATACAAGCCAAAGACATGACGCACGGGGCGGAATAATCTGATCTACGGGTTCAGCGGCAATGCGCCACCGTCAGCGCAAACAATGAAGCCACGCAAAAGCGTAGCTTGTTGTTAAACGCTTGCAGCGGTTATCCCCATCAACCGTCGACCAGCACTGGCTATATTTTCCCGCCACCGAGCGCTTTATTCAGCACAATGTCTTTGCTGACCAGTTGTCCCTGCATTTCAATCTGCTGGATCTGCGCAGTCAGCCACTGCCGCTGGGCTTCGTTTGCCATCGCCTCGCTGATAAGCCCACGCTGATAGCGGGCTTTGGCATTGTTCATGCCCGCCGCCGCAGAGCTGACTTTCTCATTTTGCAACGTCTGCTCTTCCTGTAACGACTGAAGGGCTGAACCCGTCACCACGACGTCTTTCACCGCCGTCAGCACCGCCTGGTTGTATTGCGAAATCAGCATATCACGCTGATGACGGGTCTTATCGAGGTTGGCTTCAAGCTGCCCACCCGAGAAGATAGGCAAATAAAGGCCTGGAACAATATTGGTCTGCTGGCTTGAGTGATCAAAAAGATCATCCAGATGCAGAGCATCAAAGCCAAAGAATGCTTTGATATCGAACTTCGGATAGAACGCCGCTTTTGCCGCATCTATTTGCTTCATCGAAGATTGTACGTACCAGTGAGCAGCCTGGAGGTCCGGACGACGCGCCAGCAGCTGATAGTTAAGCGACGACGGTAATTGCGTTTGTGCTACCGGTAACGGCATTGGTGTGATTTCCGCCAGCTCACCGCCCCCAATCAATGCACGCAGCGATTCACGGAACGCCACACGTTGCTGTTTGGCTTTTGAGAGCTGTTGTTCGATGGTCAACAGCATGGCTTTCGCCATTTCCGCATCCGAATGTGATTCAAGTCCTCGTGCTGCACGCGCTTCGTGGGAATTAAGCACGAACGTTTCGGATTGTTTTAACGTTCCCAGACGTTGCATTACCTGGTCAGTGGTTTGAATACCATAATAGAGTTGGGCCACGTCGGCGGAAATCTCTAACTCAACCGCTTTCTCTTCGAGCTTGTGCGCATTTTCCACCCCCATCACCGCATCGAGGCGATCGCGATGTTCGCCCCACAAGTCAATGTCGAGCGTTGCGCCCAGGCCCACGATCCCTTCGGTATACCACGGGCCACTCAATGCCGATACTTGCGGCACGTCATTAGCAAAGGGCCCGAGATACCCATTGGATGAGACATGTGCCTCGTTGATTTGCGCCATCGCGTTCACTTTCAACTGCGTCCCTGATTCAATCAGCGCCACGTCAGAACGTGCCTGAGCAACGCGCGCATGCGCCACGGCTATCGACGGAGACTGCTTTAAGGCCCGGTCGATAAGCGCATTAAGCTGCGGATCGTTGTAGTGTTTCCACCAGGTCGCGTCAGGCCACTGCTGAGAGGTTAATTTTATATCTTTCGGCAGGACGATTTCCTGCTGCGAAATCGGCTTCACGGTGGACGTGTCGTCTTTCATCGGCGCACAGGCCGCGAGCAGCGCACAGCACAGCAGTGCCAGCGGTTTGACTTTATTGACTCTTTTAAGAGAACGCATAGTTATGCCATTCCAGTTGCAGCCTGCCGGGTTCGCAGGCTGAGATTAAGCTGATCGATTTCGTAAAACAGGGTCTGTAAACGCCCTTCATTGACGTTTGTCACCGGGGCCGCGTCATCCGACGGCTCGCCAGACGCTGCCAGCGCTGCACAGTTTTGCAATAATTCTGCCGCCTGTTGGCGTTCTGCGGTGAAGTCCGCGTCTCCGTGTTCCGCTCTGAGGTGCTCAAACTGATAGATAATCTCACTGAGATGACTCAGCACTTGTTGAGCGGCCAGAATGTCGCTTTCTGACTGACGGTGGTCTGACGACCAGCCTGGCTCCATCGCAACCCTGGCGGCAATCCCCTGGCATCCTGCCAGTGAACGACGCAGAGCAATTTCACTCCCCGCGCTTTCTGTGTGCGTTTTCACCCGTTTGGCCAGGGCGTTAATTAAGCCGCTAACGCTACTCCAGAACAGTTTGCCTTCACGCTCAGGCCATAAAAAGAGATGGAAACAGGTTGCTATCAGCACCCCGAGCAAAATCCCGATTATCCTGTCGCGTATTTCCACCAGTTCGAAGGTCGGGCCAAAGCTTTCCAGCAAGGCCAGTGAGAAGGTAAACATCATCTGAATACCCGCATAACTAATTTTCTCTGAACCGGCATAGATCCACGCACCAAGGCCAATCACCGGTAGTGACATGGCCAACAGCCCCACCACACTTTCGATATGCGGCATGACCAGAATCACCATCAGGAGTGCCGCCAGGCTGCCGAGCACTGCGCCAATCACACGCAACAATCCTCGCTGGGCCGTCGATCCCAGACTCGATTGCGCCACAATGATGCAGCTCAGCATGATGGTATGAATGCCCTGCCAGTCCGCGGCGACATAGATGAGATAGCAGACATAGGTTGAAAGCAGGGTTTTGAATGCGAAAGTACACCAGGTCTGGTTCATTACCAGCCCATTGCTACGGACTCTTTCTTTCGATTCTGCCTCTGACTCAACCGGGACATGTTGGTAGTGCGAAAATGCAGTAACCGATTCCATCATCCGCACCAGCGTTCCCGATGTCGCGCCCTGGAAGACATCGGTCTCATCGACCGAAAACGGTGTGTCTTCTGCAATGGCGGCGGAAAATCGCTTGCAGGCTTCGAGCAGTTTCTGCGCCAGCACAATATCAGCCGCATCGGGGTTAAGGGGCAGTTGTTGCACCATCAAATATAATCCCGACACCGTACTGATCCGCGCCAGATGCCAGGCTTCATCCTGGCGATAGCGCTTATCTCGCATCACCGAAAAGGCCAGCATGTGCTGGAGCATCAGCGTTTTTTCCTGGATGACCGCCGCCGGTAAAGGTTCAGGCAACGTTTCTCCGTGAATAAAGCGCTCTGTGCGTTCGATAATGTCGGCTAATTGCGCCCGCAGCGCCCCACGAAGTTGGGCGACCGGCTCCTGAGGAAGAAACAGCAGATTCACAATAAGCGTCAGAATGATGGCGTAATTGATAGCCACCCACAGCCACAGAATCAGGCGCACCACGCTGTCTGCCTGATCGGTCAGATCCGCGAAGGTTTGGGTATAAAAAATCACCAGCCCACTCAGGAAGAAGATAACGCCATATTTGGTGGCTCGCATCAGATAGACGCAACCGAAAAAAAGCCCGCCCGCCATCATCAGGCGCAGCATGGGATATTCCCAGGTCAGTTTTAAGGTCAGAATCGACAGCCCCACCGCCAGCGTCGTCCCGAGAAGAAACAAGGTACCGGTCAGTTTTGACAGCACAATATTCTTTTGCGTGACATAAAAAACGGCTATCAGAGACAGCGCCAGAAAAGGGATCTGTAGCGTCAATGAGATAACCATCACCAGCGAACAGGTTATCAGACAACGCAGCATCAGGTTTCCGCGCCCTGGATAAGGTCGCAGCAAACTGGCTAGCTGTTGCAACCTGTTGGGGGTCGCGGTAATCGTTTGTGAAACCATACGGCCTCCGCTTAGCGAGGTTGCAGCGTTGCTACCGCAGAGGCGCCGACGCGGAACAGGTGCGGGTCAGGATTCGTGACCCGAATTTTGACCGGGAAGCGTTGTGAAACATGCACCCAGTTAATGTTCCTTTTCACCGCCGGTAAGCCTGCAATAATGCTGCCGCCATCATCTGGCAACACCCCGTAGCTAATGGAATCCACCTGGCCGTCAAAGGTTTTGCCGGTGTCGCTCATCAACCAGACACGAGCCGGTGTGCCTTCCTGAATATTCTTCAGCTCGGTTTCACGGAAATTAGCGATGACATACCAGTGCGTGGTGTCAATCAGAGTAAATACCGGTTTTCCTGCCGAGACAAATTCACCAATACTGGTTTTCAGTGATGCTACGCGCCCGGTAAACGGCGCACGCACTTCGGTATGTTCGAGATTCAGTTTGGCGATATCAATCTGCGCTTCGATTTCTGCTCGTTGCGCCACCAGCGCATCGACACCGCTGACAGCGGCTTCGGCCTGTTTCGCCTGTAATTGCAGACTTTGCAGACGGGATTGCGCGCTGGCATTCGCCGCACGCGCCTGGTCAACTTCTTCAGCCGAAGCAAAGCCCTGAGAAAGCAGCGGTGCAAGACGGCGTAAGGTATCAGCGGCTTTTTTCGCATCGGCCTGCGCGCTGGCGATAGAGGCTTTTGCCGATCCAGCACTGAATTTCTGGGCATTGACTGAGCGCTGAGTCAGCTCAATCTGGCGATTCAGTCCTGCAAGTTTCGCCTGGGCCTGCTTCAGCGCGGCTTCGTAAGTCGCGGGGTCAATCCGGAAAAGGAGGGCATCTTTTTGCACCAACTGGTTATCACGCACCGGTTGTTCAAGGATCCGGCCACTCACTTCGGGTGACACGGTGATGGTGTCCGCGTAGGCATAGGCATCATCGGTCCGGGGCCGCGCATCAATGCGCCAGACAACCAGAGCGAGGACAATCAGCGCCGCAACCGTCAGCACAATTAACGTTGTTTTTTGCTTATTTTTAAACATGATAATGGCCTGTCGGTTAACTAAAAATTAATAACCAAATAATCATTGAAAGGATTGCTGCAATTAATAGCCATCCAGCAATATTTAACGTGAAGCGCGCGAGCAATTTATCGCCCGCCAGGCTAAAAATAAGCCCGGTCAGAATCGAGCCGCCAGCGATGCAATAAAGCCAGTCAGGAAAAGCAGCCCCCAAAAAAGGCAATGACGGAGAAAGTGAACATCCCGACAGGGAAAGTATTGCAGGCAGCAGTACCAGCAGTGTATGCAATCTTATTCTCATGATGGCAGATGACCATTGAATGTAAAAAGCGGAAGATGACCGACCAGAGGGCGGCATCAGATATAAGCAGTGGATACCCTGATTATATCATCCAAAATCATAGTTACATCAGTGACTGTTAGCTTGCTAACTTCTTTGGTGCTTTTTTTTGTCCAAAAGTAAATTATGTTTAATGATGAATCAACCACACAGATGACAGAACAGAAATGAAGACCTGCTTTCAGGCAGGTCTTTTTATTTACCTGTGCTTCACCATCCCGCCCACCATAAACGCAGCCTCATTCCCCAACTGCTGGTCAATCCGGTCGTGATACTTTTCACCTCACCCTTCTCGATAAACAGCAGCGTTGGCGTGACCTGTACTTGCCAGTCGCGGGCCAGTTTGCCCTCCGGATCATTGATGGTCGGTAATGCATAGTGCTTTCGCGCCAACCACTGGCTAAGCGTAGCAGCATCACCGGAACGCAGCGCGACGGATATCACGTTGACGCCCTCTTCGGCCAAATTAGCCACTGAAGGCGTGGTGTAGCGACATACGCCGCACCACGTCGCCCAAACGTACACCAGCAGCGGGCGGTCCTGGCTCATCTCAGCCAGCGATACCGGATTGCCGTCCAGGGTCTGCAACGGCGCGCTGACAAACGTTGAGGGCAGCGTGGGCTGGCGAAACTGATCCATCACCAGCATCGCCGCCGCCGCAATCAGCAGAAGCACCACACCTTCGCGCAGCCAGCGTTTGAGCTTAGCTCGCATCGGCTTTCGCCAGTTCTTGTTTCACCAGCGCCTCCAGTTCGTCGTAAGGTATGGCACCCGCGACCATCGTTTTCCCCACCAGCGTCGCCGGAGTGCCCTGCACGCCCAGTACCTGCGAGAGGATCAGGTTCATTTGCAGCGTCTCGCCGCTTTGTCCGTCGGCTTTGACGTTCACGGTCCCGGTTTTTTGCTGCGCCGCCAGAATAGACGCGTCATCGTGATAGCCCTTCTTCGACATCAACCGCTGATGCAGCGCCCAAAACTGCTGCGGCTGCTGACGCCACGCGGTGAGTGCGATGCGGGCGGAGTTAGCAGAACTTTCACTGCGAAACGGCAGCAGTTTTATCACCAGCTTCACATCCGGGTATTTATGGACGATTTTCTCCAGTTCCGGATCGAACTGTTTGCAGTACGGGCAGTTGTAATCCGTGAATGACACCAGCGTCAGCCGCGGTTTTTCCGCGCCCATTGACGGCGTATTCGGGTCGTTCCAGAGCACGTTTTCCAGATCGGGTTCAGCGGCAAAGCTGAGAGTTGAGAAGCAAAACAGCAGGATAAACGTCAAAATGCGCATGGTTATTTTCCTTTAGCGTCGGACAGGGTTTGCAGCACGTCATCACGGCTCAGCAAGGGCGACATCACGCGCCCCTGCTCCAGTCCGGGTCCATAAATCTGATTGAACGGCACGGCCACGCTGTGGCGAGTGCGAAGAAACTGGCTGATGGTGTCCGACGGGCGGCTCCAGTCGCCGCGCAGTGCCACCACATCCGGCGCAGTGAGCGCGTCCTGGATCTCTTCGCGCAGCAGTACGTTGTATTTATTGGCTTTGCAGGTCACGCACCAGTCGGCGGTAACATCAACAAACACGCGTTTGTTGTCAGCCAGCGCGGCGGTGATGGCCTGTTCGCTCAGCGGCTGCCAGTCGATCCTGTCCGCGACAATGCCCTTGTCACCGGCATGCCACAGCGGAACCGCAATGGCGATAGCCAGCGCCGTCGCCAACGTGCTGATGCCCGCCACGCGCCATCCCCAGCGCCGACCCGTCGCGAGCAGCAGAATGCAGGCGAGTACGGCGAACAACGCGAGCGTCAGAGTCAGCCCGATATGCACCACCAGCAGGCTGGCAAGCCACAGCGACGAACCGAGCATCATTAGCCCGAGCAGGGTTCTGACCACGTTCATCCAGCGGCCCGGACGCGGCATATGCTGCGCCAGCCCTGGCCAGGCGGCAATCAGCAGCCACGGCAGGCTCATGCCTATCCCCATGGCGAAGAACAAGCCCCACAGCAGTGGCAGCGGCGCGACCAGCGCTACCGACACCGCGGTGCCGAGAAACGGCGCAGTGCATGGCGTCGCCAGTAGCGTGGCAAACGCACCCTGCCAGAAATGCCCGGCCAGACCGTTCCCGCCGCGTGTAGCAAGGAAGGTTGATAAACCTGAAGAGAGCCGAATTTCAAACAGACCGAGCAGGCTGGCGCTGAACAGCACCATCACCAATGCCATCGCCGCAATAAACCACGGATTCTGGAACTGAATGCCCCAACCCAGCGCCTGATTGCTGAGGCGCAGCACGGTCATCATCAGCGCCAGCGCGAGGAACGAGGTCACAATCCCGACCACCGAGGCCATAAACTGCTGACGCACGCGACGTCGGTCGGTGGATTGCGTTTGAACCAGTGTACCGAGCTTCATCGCCAGCACCGGCAGCACGCACGGCATCACGTTGAGAATAAGCCCGCCCGCCAGCGCCATCAGCAGCACCCAGCCCAAAGAAAGCGTCGATTCACTGGCGGGAGACTCCCCTACGGTGACGCGGCTTTCCTGCGCCTGTCCACTGTCGGCCAGCACCAGTGAAATCACTTTCCCACGCAGGTCCGGCGCCGTTTCGCCCCAGCCATCGCTGACCGGCAGCGTGGCGGTCAGGGTGTGTCCGTCAATTTTATAGCTGGGTTTGCCGAAGTCGGTGTCGGCGAGGGTGTCGATGAACAGTTCAGGCTTCTGCCAGCCTGCATCGCGAATGGCGGTGACGGTCAGTTCGCCGGAGCGATAACCGGCATCCAGCTGTGACGTCAGGCCATCTTTGAGCGGAAGTGTGCCCATTGCACGGGTGAAATCGTAGCTGAAATTCGCCCCAGCTGGGGTGGTCAAATCCAGGGTAAACGGATAGTCGGTCAGAATGCAGACGTTGCTGCAGGTCGACAGGGTCAGCACGCCTGACAATTTTTCAGGCAGCTTGCCGTGCAGCGTTATCGGGAACGTGACGTTACCGTGATAGCCCTGGGTAGAAATTCCAGCCACCTCAAAACGCTGCGGTACCGGCCATCGCCAGTCCATCTCTAACGGCGTCTGCCATTTTATCGCAGGGGCAATTCCGCCTTCTCCCGGCGAGCGCCAGTAGGTTTTCCAGCCTTTTTCGAGGCCTACATCCAGCAATACCTGCGTATCACCGTTCTGCTGAGCCTCGGCCCGCAGCCTGACGCTGGCATGATCGTTATCGGCGGCGCGTAGCCAGCCCGTATCGGCTGCATGGCTGACGGGCAGCCATAGCCAGAACAGGCAGAGCATAAGCTGCCTGAAAATAATTCGCATAAATTTTCTCCGTAAATAATTGATTAAACTGTAAAACCAGTCGAACAATCACTCACGGAAGACGCATAATCTTAGATGCACCCGTAGCCGGGGAGGAGAAATGACCCGCGGCGGCCATCGGCGCTCCGGGCGTTGTGGTACGGAGGCCAGCACGGCTAACAGCAGCGTGATGGCAAATATCGCGCCTTCAAACATCACTGGCGCCGTCGCAAACAGGGATTTCGCGCTCAGCTCGCACGGCGTCACCGGCGCGTCGCTGTCCTGATGTTGTTGAACGGATTGCTGAGCAACCGGAGAGGCGTTCATCATCAGCGCGTGCAGCCCCGCCATGCGCTGCGCGGTGCAGATAAGCACCACCAGACATGCCAGAGCGACAAGAAGCAAAGCTTTACGCTGACGTGGGATCATAAACGCCTCAATGAAATTCGAGGCTTATCTTAACGGCAGAATGCGCGGCGTGCTGTAAAGAAGTGTCCTGAAGGGGGATTTATGCCCGGCGGCACTGCGTTTCCCGGGCTTACATGGAGAGTTTTGTTGGCCCGGCAAGCTTGTACCGCCGGGCAACTGACGCCGATAAGAGATGGCTACAATTAATTATTAACCGGGATCACCGCGCCTTTATATTGGGTACGGATCCAATCCTGAATCGCTTTGGAATGCAGCACGTTCACCAGCGCCACGATATCCTTTTTCTTTTCGTCGCCACGATGGACGGTAATGATGTTGGCGTACGGGTTGTTCTCACCGCTCTCGACGGCAATCGGGTCATGTACCGGGTCCAGACCCGCGTCGATGGCGTAGTTAGCGTTGATCACCACCGCCGCGCCTTCGTCGTTGTTGTACATCTGCGGCAGCAGGGACGCTTCAACGTTCGGCAGGAACTTCAGTTTTTTCGGGTTTTCAACGATATCGCTGATGCGCGCGGTCACTTTATCAATCCCCGGCTTCAGCTTAATCACGCCCTCTTTCTCGAAGATTGAGAGGATACGGCCTTCTTCAGACACCGCATCACGCATGATGATTTTGCCGCCTTGCGGCAGGTCTTTCAGCGACTTGTATTTTTTCGAGTAAATACCAATTGGCTCGATGTGAATCGCACCCGCGCTGACGAAATCATAGTCTTTGTCGCCCGCATGGTCTTTCAGCACGCTGTTCAGATACGGGATGTGCTGGAAATAGTTAGCGTCGATTTCACGCCCGGCCAGCGCCGTGTTCGGCAGGATGTAGTCCTGGAAACGTTTGATTTCCAGGTCGATGCCTTCTTTCGCCAGAATCGGTTTCGCCTGCTCCAGAATTTCAGCGTGCGGCACGTTGGATGCCCCTACGGTCAGGGTATCGGCCCAGGAAGCAAAGCTCAGGGCGCTCAGGGTTGCGGCGGCAATCAGTGTCAGTGTTTTTTTCATGATGTGTGGTCCCAAAGAATTATCGTTTATCTAAAAGTGAAGTCACCACGTCGCCGCAGAACTGAATGATGAAGACGATGATCAGTATGGTCACCGTCGCCACCAGCGTGACGTCGTTATGGTTACGCTGGAATCCTTCCAGATACGCCAGATTGCCTAAGCCACCTGCGCCAATCACGCCAGCCATCGCGCTGTAGCTCACCAGCGCAATCAGGGTGACGGTAATGCCCGAGACCAGCGCCGGGGAAGACTCCGGCAGCAGGACGCGAAAAATCAGCGTCGACAGGCGTGCGCCCATCGAACGCGTAGCCTCAATGACCCCTTTGTCCACTTCACGCAGGGCCATCTCCACCAGTCGTGCATAAAACGGAGCTGCGCCAACAATCAGGGCGGGCAGTGCCGCATCCGCGCCGAGGATAGTGCCGACAATCGTCTTGGTGAACGGGATCAGCAGCACAATCAGGATGATGAACGGGATGGAACGAAAGACGTTCACCAGCACTGAAATCACGCTGTACACCGCGCGGTTATGGAACAGGCCACCTTTGGCGGTCAAAAACAGCGCCAGCCCGAGCACGATGCCGAGTACAAACGTCGCCACGCCGGACAGCGCGGTCATGTACAGCGTTTCCTGCGTCGCAGCCCACAGTGAATCCAGGTCCAGATGCGGGAACCCTTGTTCAACCAAATTGAGTTCAGCCATGTTTAATCACCTCGCTGTCGATGTCGCTGCATTGCAAATCCGCGAGGATGTTGTTCAGCTGTTCTTCTGTGGCCACCACGTGCAGCCAAAGTTGGCCAAACACGCCGTGCGCCGTTTGAGTCATCTTGCCGTGCAAAATATTGAATGGCAGGCCGTAGCGCAGCGTCAGTTCACCGACAATCGGCTGATGGGTGCTGTGCCCGGTAAACGTCAGTTTGATGACGCTGCCCTGTAAATCGTTCGCCAGTTCCGGGTTGAACGCCTCGTCTTCGGCATACTGACTGACCTGACGCACAAACTGCTGGGTAATCGGCTTCTGCGGATGAGTGAAGACGCGGATCACCTCGCCTTCTTCCACCACGCGACCGTTTTCCATGACCGCCACCCGGTCGCAAATCTTGCGCACCACGTGCATCTCGTGCGTGATGAGCACGATGGTCAGGCCGAAGCGACGGTTAATGTCGAGCAGCAAATCCAGAATTTGGTCGGTGGTTTGCGGGTCGAGCGCCGAGGTGGCCTCATCGCACAGCAGAACGTCCGGACTGTTCGCCAGCGCACGTGCAATGCCGACGCGTTGTTTCTGGCCACCAGAAAGCTGCGACGGATACGCGTTTTCGCGCCCCTGCAACCCCACCAAATCAATCAGCTCCGCCACCCGGGTTTTGATCTGTGCTTTCGGCGCCCCGGCAATTTGCATCGAAAAAGCAATGTTCTCGCTGACGGTGCGCGACCACAGCAGATTGAAATGCTGAAACACCATGCTGATTTTCAGCCGTGCACGACGCAGGGTTTCGCCCGTCGCGGCCGAGATATCCTGACCGTTAATCAGCACGTTGCCGGAGGTCGGTTTTTCGAGCCCGTTCAGCAGGCGAATCAGGGTGCTTTTCCCTGCGCCGCTGTAACCGATAATGCCGTAAATCTGCCCCTGCTCGACCGTCAGGCTAACGTCGTCGACGGCGGCGATGGGCGCTTTACCGTTATCAAAAATTTTTCGGATCTGGTTTAGTACAATCATTATTTTTAGATGTATAGAGCTATAGACGTCTAGAAGTTAGCATCACTGGTACTTATAACTCAACAACAAAATTCTCATATGGTTATGCCGCAATGCGATAACGACACCCTTTGCGATTTATCACTGGCAGTTGCGGTTAAGTTTTTAGAATGCTTTGAATCGTTAACATCATGAAATAACAAGACTTATAATCACGCTTAACCGCTGACAGTCGCCAGGCCGCAGTGGTACTCTGCCTGCCACTCCGCAGGCCTGGAAGCTGAGCAAACGCGTCATGAACAAACCCATTAAACGGCTGGAAATCATTAAAAATGCGATTGAGCTGGAGGACGATGAGATTGTCCACGGCCAGCTTGCGCAGCTAAAAAAAGAGCCGCTGGATGAGGGACTAAAGGCCATCGTGCAGGCACTTGAAGCCCGACGCTATGCGGATGCTATCGCCGCCATCACCGTCTGGTTGCAGAACCAGCGGGCGCTGACAACCTGGCAAGACCCGCGCATTTCTGCCAGCAAGCTCGAATTGAAAACTCTGGAAGCCGAATTGCAGGAATTGCTCGATCGGCGCACCGCACGCATTCAGCGGATGGATGAATTCAACGAGTTGTACATGACCCGTCTCGGCCCGCTGATGACCGAGATCCTGCGTTTACGTAAAGTACTGGCCGAGAAAATGCTGCGCCGACAGCTGCGCGAGGGCAGCCGCAGCGAACCGGTGGCCGAGGAATCCGCGCGTCAGGCCGATGCCGCCAGCCAGGATTATGAATCGTACCGCCAGCGCCATCAGGAAGCCCAGCGTCACCAGGCCGCGCAGCAGCGGCTGGCAGAATCGGAGCGCCATGAGCTGAAACGCCTTTGGCGACAGGCCAGTAAACTGTGCCATCCCGACCTGGTGGATGATTCGCTGAAAGCAGAGGCCACCACACTGATGGTGCGGCTCAATCAGGCCCGTCAGCGCGGGGATCTCGCCACGGTACGCAGTATTCTTACTCGTCTGATGCAGGGTCAGCAGCCAATGCTGGCCAGCAATTGTTTGAACGATCTTGCGCCTTTACGCCAGAAGATAGCCGAGATTCGGCTGCAAATTCGCACGCTAAATCTGGAACTGACAGGGCTGGAGAAAGAGGGCGCATGGCAACTGGTGACGACGCTTCGCGACCAGGAAGGGTATTTTCAGCAGCAGGAAAAAGCGATGAGCAATACCGTTCGCACGCTGGAAAAGCAGATTGTGGATGCGGGTTTTGATGAGGTGGCGTGAGTGTGGCCTCATCAAAACCATGTTGTAGGCCCGCGCAAACGCAGTGCCGCCGGGCAATGATTTTAGTGCGATGACTTTATTGATGACTTCTTATGCCAGTACGCCTGGGAACGCAGCAGTTGCGGGTCAATCGCGTCGGTCACAAAACCATCCAGCCATGATTTCACCACCGCGCCTTCGCCGGTCAGCCAAAGGAAATAATCGTCCTGCGGCACATTCAACGCCGCGAGTTTCTCCGCCACTGCCTGCTCGCTGTGACCGATGACCCAGTCGATTTCAAACCCGCAATCAGCCAGATAATCCTGATACGCCGCATCGGTGACGGTCACAATGGTTTTCACCTGCGGACGTTCCGGCAGTTCACGCAGCGCGGTTAAACGACGCAGCAACGCAGGCATACCCGATTCATCGCACACATACAGCTGCCAGGCGTAATCTTCCGGCACCACCAGCGATCCGCGCGGGCCACCGATAGTCAGGGTGTCGCCCACCTTCGCTTTCATCGCCCACTGGCTGGCAAGACCGCCGTCGTGAATGAAGAAATCGTACGCCAGCTCATGGCGTTCGGCGTTGTACAGCGGCGTATAATCGCGCGACTGCGGGCGCACGCCTTCGCCCCAGACAATGCCCTCGTCGGTGATTGTCGGTGGTGAAAAATGGCTGCCTGGCTGCGGGAAAAACAGCTTGGTGTGGTCGTCAAAACTGGCCGAGCTAAAGCCCTCCAGCGCTTCGCCGCCCAGCACGATACGCTGGAACGCCTGGCTGATGCGCTCCACGCGCAGGACGCTCAGTTCGCGAAAGCGCAGCGCATTGCGCACGCGCTGCGGATATTTTTTCTGATGGCTCATAGGGGCTTCTCATCGATTATTGTGTTGGCATTAATCGTAAATGATAATGATTTACAACAAAACCAACAGTGCATGATGTGCTTTCTGCCCCATAGCAGGATTAATGCAGCAACCTGTAAGCGCCCGGCGCGGCGGCAGGCCTTCACCCGAACGGTGCAACGCCTGCACCTGCATGATCCACCCGTTCAATAAAATGAACGTTCTGGCCCTGAAAGCTCAGGAGTAAAAACCGCCGAAATGTTATGGGAATGATTAAATTTTGTAACCAGAGGCTCCGCACAGGCATTTATCCCGATTTTTGCGTTCCGCTCCTGGCTGGCGTAATCCCTGCAATACTTAAATCAGTATCATGTGATACGCGACGTCCAGGAGCATATTTTGAACAGGTTACCTTCCAGCGCCTCGGCTTTGGCCTGCAGCGCGCACGCACTGAATCTCATTGAAAAGCGCACGCTTGATCATGAGGAGATGAAATCCCTCAACCAGGAGGTCCGGGAGTACTTTAAAGAGCATGTGAATCCAGGGTTTTTGGAGTATCGCAAGTCTGTAACTGCAGGCGGGGATTACGGAGCCGTAGAGTGGCAAGCGGGTAGTCTGAATACGCTTGTCGACACCCAGGGACAGGAGTTTCTCGATTGTCTGGGTGGCTTTGGTATTTTCAACGTGGGGCACCGTAATCCAACAGTGGTTTCCGCCGTACAGAATCAACTCGCAAAACAACCGCTTCACAGCCAGGAGCTGCTCGATCCGCTTCGGGCGATGCTGGCGAAAACGCTTGCCGCGCTGACGCCGGGCAAACTGAAGTACAGCTTCTTCAGCAACAGCGGCACCGAGTCCGTCGAGGCGGCGATTAAGCTTGCCAAGGCGTACCAGTCACCGCGGGGCAAATTTACCTTTATTGCCACCAGCGGCGCCTTCCACGGCAAATCGTTGGGCGCACTGTCGGCGACGGCGAAATCGACATTCCGTAAACCGTTTATGCCGCTGCTGCCGGGCTTCCGTCATGTGCCGTTTGGCGATATCAGCGCCATGCGTTCGGTATTGAGCGAATGCAAGAAAACCGGTGACGATGTGGCGGCGGTGATTCTCGAGCCTATTCAGGGCGAAGGGGGCGTGATTCTGCCGCCGCAGGGTTATCTGCCCGCCGTGCGTAAGCTGTGCGATGAGTTCGGCGCACTGCTGATCCTCGACGAAGTGCAGACCGGCATGGGACGCACGGGCAAAATGTTCGCCTGCGAGCACGAAAACGTGCAGCCCGACATTCTGTGTCTGGCGAAAGCGTTGGGCGGCGGCGTGATGCCGATCGGGGCGACGGTCGCAACGGAGGAAGTGTTCTCGGTGCTGTTCGACAACCCGTTCCTGCATACCACCACCTTTGGCGGTAACCCGCTGGCCTGTGCGGCCGCGCTGGCGACCATCAACGTGCTGCTGGAGCAAAACCTGCCCGCGCAAGCGGAACAGAAAGGCGACATGCTGCTGGACGGCTTCCGTCTGCTGGCGCGTGAATACCCGGACCTGGTGCAGGAAGCGCGTGGGAAAGGGATGCTGATTGCGATTGAGTTTGTCGATAACGAAATCGGCTATAACTTTGCGAGTGAAATGTTCCGCCAGCGGATCCTGGTGGCCGGTACGCTCAACAATGCCAAGACCATTCGCATTGAGCCGCCGTTGACGCTGACTATCGAACAGTGTGAACAGGTGATTAAAGCCACCGGTATTGCGCTGGCCGCGCTGCGGGTTTCCGTGGAGCAAGCCTGAAGATAATTGCGTAAATCATTGCCCGGTGGCGCTGCGTTTGCACGGCCCTACGACTCAGTATCCTGTAGGCCAGGTAAGCGCAGCACTGCCGGGCGTCTCGTTTTTAGTGCGCGACCTTTTCGACTTCCCAACGTGGTGCTTTCATATCTGCCGCGAACATCCACACCAGTTCGCACAATAATCCTCGCAACGTTTTTTCCGTTTCAGGCTGCAGCGTTTGCTGGCAAAGCACCTGGGTCAGCGTCTGGCTGTATTCACACAGTAATTCAGGGTCTGGTTCGAAAAATTGTTGTGGCGCAGGCAGCGTCTCGACGGTCAAACGATCAATCAGGTGTGGCGGAATCGGGTCATTCAGCGTCGGGGTAAGTAATGCCAGACAGGCGCTGAGTCGGCCTAATAGCGCCATTTTATAGATGTCATCGTCGTCGCATTCAATCAGGGTTTCCGCAAAACGATCGCAGATATCAGCCAGATCGAGAAAGTCTGTAGCGGCGCTAAAGGGAAGTGTCAGTAAATCGCAGTCGGTATTGAGGATTGTCGCCATAAGGGCAGCCTCCAGTGTGTGGTATTTGAATACCGCCAACGGAGAGGTCAATCTCACGGGTGGCGGAACCGGACGGGGTTGACCTTACCGACCACACTGACATCGGCGCGTCTTGCGACGCCCCCGCCCGGTCCGCCATTGTAGCGTAGCCGTGCGCACGACACAAAAAAGCGCGGACGCGCAATTGTGTCGCCAGTGTGTGCTTTCAGGAGGTCAATCCCGTCACCTGATTTTGCAGGTGCCGGAGGAGAATACGTCGATAGCCTGACGGCGACAAGGGGTATTGCTTGAAGCAACCTCTCATTATGGAGTGAAATTATTTTTTGCCAGTTACATCATTTGAATCAATACATTGCATGTTTTTATATGTCTGACGTATTGCCTGTGACGACGGCAGGGTGTCAGAAATAATTAATAGCGGGGTGAGCGTATTTTTAAGATTTGGAGAGGCAGTTTGCTTACGTGGAGAGCGTCAATTTTGAGCGAGGAGTGGACCTGTGTCCTAAAAGGTCATCCACATTGCTACACGTCGCGCCGGAATAAAACCTTTAGCGATCTCTTCAGCGATTAGGCTTACCAAATGCGGTGGTCGTTCGTGGCCTTCCACAATATTAAATCCCAGTGTCCCGTAAAATCTGGCATTAAAAGCGACCAACTTGTCTGTTGTCAGCGTGGCACCAGCCAGACCGCGTTGTTGCCCAGTATGGAGAATTCTCTGCATAAGCCGTCTGCCTATCCCATGGCGCTGCCATTCCGGATGCACATCAATTTCAGCAATGTGCAGCCATGTGTCTTCAACTTTTCCTGCGACAAATCCTACAGGAACTGAATCAGACGTATAGGCCGTGAGCAACAGACCGTTACGACTGAAATTGCTCAATTCCTCGAGGCTACTTGCGCCCGCCTCGCCTGTTACTGCACCTGCATTACGCAATGTTTCAAAAGCAGCCAGTTCAATAGCGCGAAGCTTGTCAAAGTGCTCATGATGAGTGGGACTGATAGTGAAATCCATGACTTGGTTCTCCATGAATACTGTCATAATTTTTAGGGTCTTGAGTTCTTTATGAGCTGGAAACAGAAGTGAACTCTTCTCACTGCATGAATCATAACATGATGCTTGCCACGCCAGCTTCTGGTACAAACCTGACTTGTACAATGGTTTGAAGGTCTGCTGTGAGCGATCTGCGGACATTGCTAACAGCGTTCTGAGTGAACTAACAGGGGGCAGGTCAGAGGATCGGTTACCAGTGGAGATCCTTCCTCGTCAATTATGTATATTGTTTTACTTCTGTTGCATCAGCCTTCATAAGGTTTCAAAGAATTTTCGGCTAAAGTGCAAGGCAGATCGAGTTAGGAGCATAAGGAATGCAATTTATAACAAACGGCCCTGACATTCCTGAGTCTCTTTTGCAGGCTCATGAGGAAGGTCGAGTGGTATTTTTCTGCGGTGCGGGCATCTCATATCCTGCGCGTCTGCCGGGCTTTGAAGGGTTGGTTAAGGAAATTTACCGACTAAATGGAACAAAACCTTCGGAACTTGAACAAGCTGTATTGGATCGGGGGCAGTATGATGCCACATTAGATCTTCTTGAACGTCGTTTGCCCGGTCAGAGACTTACCGTTCGCCGCGCACTTGTGAGTGCACTGAAACCAAACACCCGCATCAAAGGTGCCGTAGATACACAGGCAGCGCTGTTACGTCTGGCACGTAATCGTGAAGGGTCACTAAAACTGGTCACGACGAACTTTGACCGTATTTTTCACGTAGCCGCCAAACGTACTCGCCAAACCTTCCACGAATATTCATCCCCTATGTTACCTATTCCCAAAAATAGCCGATGGGATGGACTGGTCTTTTTGCATGGATTGATACCTGATAAGCCGGATGATACAGCCCTGAACCGGCTGGTTGTTACCAGTGGCGATTTCGGACTGGCATACCTGACTGAACGCTGGGCTGCTCGTTTTGTAAGTGAGTTGTTCCGTAACTATGTGGTTTGTTTTGTGGGGTACAGTATCAATGACCCTGTATTGCGCTACATGATGGATGCATTAGCGGCTGACCGTATGCTGGGTGAAATTACCCCGCAGGCCTGGGCTCTGGGTGATTGCGAACCTGGACAGGAAGAGCAAAAAGCCAATGAGTGGGAGGCTAAAGGTGTTACCCCTGTTCTCTATAATGTTCCGGCCGGTAGCAGAGACCATTCTGCCTTACATAAAACCCTACATGCCTGGGCAGATACATACCGTGATGGGGTCCAGGGAAAAGAAGCGATAGTTGTCAAACATGCTCCCGCACGGCCACAGGATACGACGAGGCAGGACAATTTTGTCGGGCGGATGCTGTGGGCGTTATCGGATAAATCAGGATTACCCGCGAAGCGCTTTGCTGATTTCGATCCCGTTCCTTCACTGGACTGGTTACTGGAGACATTCAGTCTTGAGACACTTGGGCATGAAGATTTAGCCCGGTTTGGTGTCCCTCCTCAGGAAGAGGTGGATACGAAGCTTCGTTTTAGTCTGGTCCGACGCCCCGCTTCTTACACACGCGCACCATATATGTGTCTGGCCTCATGGGGCTCGACCGATAGTCAATGGGATGACGTGATGACTCACATTTCCCGTTGGCTGATACGCCATCTGGACGACCCCCGACTGATTATCTGGATAGCCGAGCGAGGAGGACAACTCCATGAACGCTGTATGTGGCTGATTCAGCAAAAATTAGACAGTCTTGCTACTCTGAAACTAAACGGGAAGGTCGCTGAACTGGATGAAATTCGTTTAAATGCCCCTAAGGCTGTTCCTGGCCCCCATATGTGCACCTTATGGAACCTTCTACTCAGTGAGCGGCTAAAATCAGCGGGACATAATTCTGATCTCTATAGCTGGTTTAGTCGGCTTAAAAGAGACGGCTTAACCACTACAATGCGTTTGAAATTGCGCGAGTTACTTTCTCCAAAGATTTTATTGAGGAAGCCCATTCGCTGGGATTACGGCGTAAGTGACACTGATGAACCACTCAGCATCAGACACTTAGTTGATTGGGAACTGGTACTCGCCGCAGACCATGTGTACTCCACTCTGGACGAAGAGGCTAAAGGCAACTGGAATACAGCTTTACCTATCCTGCTGAACGATTTTCAACAGCTTTTACGGGATGCGCTGGATCTGTTGCATGAGCTGGGTGAGGCTGATGAGTTTAGAGATCGTTCATACTGGGATCTTCCATCCATTACCCCACACTGGCAGAACCGGGGATTTCATGATTGGGTTAGTTTGATTGCGCTGCTGCGGGATTCATGGCTCGCAGTTCGGGCTAATGACATCCCACGTGCAGCAATCATTGCGCAAGGATGGATTGAACTCCCTTATCCTACCTTCAAGCGACTGGCTCTCTTTGCTGCCAGCCATGATAACTGTATCTCTTCCGAAGAATGGGTTAAATGGTTGTTGAGCGATGATTCATGGTGGTTGTGGTGTGTTGAGACCAAACGGGAAGTCAACAGGTTGTTTGTGTTACAGGGGAGGCATCTGAGCGGACTTGCGCAGGAAAACCTGGAAACCGCAATTCTTGCTGGGCCGCCACGCAGAATGTACCGGGATAATCTTGAGGATGGAAGGTGGCAATCTATTACTGATCATTCTGTCTGGTTGCATCTGGCTAAACTAAAAACTTCTGATCTGGAACTGGGAGAATCGGCAACGGCACGACTGGCAGAATTATCCAACAGGTATCCAGCGTTGAAGCTGGCTGACAACGAGCGAGACGAGTTTTCTCACTGGATGAGCGGGACAGGCGATCCGGATTATGAGGACAGCCAGGACATTGAACCTGCCCCCCGAAATCGACAGGAGTTGGTTATATGGCTCAAAAAACCCGAACCTGAACACCGACCTATATACGAAGATACCTGGAGAGATGTTTGCCGTACTCGATTCTTTCATAGTGCGTATGCACTTTGCGATCTGGCCAAAAGTGATATCTGGCCCACTGAACGATGGCGTGTAGCTCTCCAGGCCTGGGCTGATGATGGTCTGGTGTCACGCTCGTGGCATTATGTTGCACCTGTGGTCCAGACCATGCCTGATCATTTTCTTAAGGAGATTATCCATAGTGTGGCATGGTGGATGGAAACGGCTTCTAAGGTTATAAACCACCACAAAGATATACTTATCGGACTCTGTCGCAGAATACTGGCATTACCACTTGAAGCTGGTACCGATGCAAATATTGTCAGCAACGGCATTAAATCATACAGTCCGGTCGATGCTGCGATAAATCACCCCATCGGACATGTTACTCAGATTCTGGTCAACCTGTGGTTCAAGCAAGATCCAAATGATAACGAGCAACTTCCCGATTATCTCAAGTCCATTTTCAGTGCGCTGTGTGATCCTGATATCGAGCGATTTATACATGGGCGGGTGTTGTTGAGTTCACAGCTAATTGCACTTTTCCGTGTAGACCGCCCCTGGACAGAACAATATCTTTTACCATTCTTCAACTGGGACAATCCCTTTGAGGCGAAGTCCGTTTGGGAAGGCTTTCTCTGGTCGCCTCGCCTTTACCAGCCATTGATGACGGCCTTTAAATCTCAATGCCTTGATAGTGCAAACCACTATGCAGAACTCGGCGATCATCGTCAGCAATACGCAACTTTCTTAACATACGCAGCATTAGGCCCGACAGCAGATTACACAACCGAAGAATTTCGTGCCGCTTTTAACGCACTTCCGTCAGAAGGTCTTGAAAAGTGTGCTCTGGCACTCTGTCAGGCGCAAGAAGGGGCGGCTGACAAGAGAGAGGATTATTGGAAAAATCGAGTCCGGCCATTGTGGCAAAACATCTGGCCGAAATCCCGGGATCTGGTCACTTCTCAAATGACCGTTTCACTTGCCCGGCTAATCATTGCTACTGGCGACGAATTTCCCTCTGCTTTGGATGACGTACATAACTGGCTGATACCTGTTGAACATCCATACTATGTCGTACACCGGCTACTTGAATCGGGACTGTGCACGCGCTTTCCTGCCGAAGCAGCATTGCTACTGGGTTACATAATTGCTGGTGAGAAACGCCAGTGGTTATCTGAGGAGTTGGGTACTTGCCTGGATGACATTATCCAGGCTGCTCCAAACCTTGAGCAAGACTTGCAATACTCACGACTAAGAGACTATTACAGGAGGAACAGCGCCTAATAGGCGTTCGATAAATAATCCTAAGTAACTGTCAGCAAGAGTTCCAATGTAGCTTTAGTGACGTCCGCTTCTGGCACAGAGCGGACGAACTTGCTAAGTCAAAGGTCCGCTGTGAGCGAAAAACGGTCGTACATTAGTATCTTCTGGACGGAATTGTAAGCGGCACTTTCATTAGCCGTTGTATCCATCCCTTTATTATCTTACCCGTTATGATAATTATGTCTCTCAGCCTGAAACGCCTCTCATTTATCAGGAAAAAAAATCATAAGGATCAAACACATGGGAATAAGTATCCGGACTCCACTTATACATTCACTGCCCTTAAGCCAGCATTGCGGATGTCATGTCTGGCTTAAAATGGAATCTTCCCAGCCGACGGGATCGTTCAAGCTCAGAAGTGCAGAGAACATCTGTCGCCATTACGCGGAAACGGGGGCAACAGCATTCATCAGTTCATCCGGCGGCAATGCAGGCATAGCGGTGGCTCATTGCGGCCGCAAACTGGGGCTGCCGGTCACTGTCGTTGTGCCGGAAAGCACGTCTGACAGGGCAAAACAGCTTATTGAGCAGGAGGGTGCCAGGGTTATTGTGCACGGGAAAGTATGGAGCGAAGCGAACGACTACGCCCTGTCACTGGCGACGGATGACATTATCTGTGTACATCCCTTTGATCATCCACTTTTGTGGGAAGGCATCAGCACAATCGTGGATGAGGTCATCAGCGAAGGGTTAACGCCTGATGCGGTTATTCTTTCCGTTGGCGGCGGGAGCATGCTGTCCGGTATCGCTCAGGGACTGGAGAAACATCAGCTTGGTCATATTCCGGTTTACGCCGTTGAAACCCAGGGTACGGCCTCGCTTAATGCCGGCAAGCTGGTCCGTCTTGATAAGGTCAGCGGTATAGCCACGACGCTGGCCGCAAGCCAGGTTTGCGAAAATGTTTTCAATGTGGCCTGCCGGCGCTTTCTTGATGACCATCGCGTGCTCACCGAGCCGGCGTGCGGTGTGTCACTCTCACTTTTATATGACCACAAAATCAGGTTCAACCCTGCAGATAATGTACTTGTCATTGTTTGCGGCGGGACATCGGTCACGCTGGAAGGGATAGCGGGCTGACAGATAAGCAAAGTGATTCTGCCAGAGTTTATTAGAAAAAGGGTTTTGGCGAACTGCCGCAGTAGAGAGTTAGGGGAAACTATGAGCTAACAGAGGAAGTTGGCCCATGAAAGGTAACAGCCGAAACTGATTGAACATTCCGCTATTTGTGACATACATCACGTAAAAGTGATCCTGTTTTGAACACTAAAATTGTGACTCCTTGCTACGTCTCCCATCTAAAAAATCCCTATCATAAATTCCAAGTTGTACATGATTGTCCATAGACAACTCTAAATGTTCAGGTGCGCACCATGAAAACATTGAGTAAAAGTTCACAAATTCCACTTTATCAACAGGTTGTTGAGTGGATAAGGGAAAGTATCTATAGCGGTGAGTTGATTGAGGATGACCGCATACCTTCAGAGTTTCAAATAATGGATATGCTGGAGGTAAGTCGCGGTACCGTTAAGAAAGCGGTGGACCAACTGGTCAGAGAAGGCATCCTTGTGCAAGTTCAGGGCAAAGGAACCTTTGTGAAGAAGGAAAATGTTGCTTATCCACTGGGCGAGGGCTTACTTTCTTTTGCTGAAGCCTTAGCAAGCCAGAAAATAAACTTCACAACCAGCGTTATTACTTCCAGGCTAGAGCCAGCCAACCGCTTTGTGGCTGAAAAACTGGGAATCAATCCGGGACAGGATGTTTTATTTCTTGAACGCCTCCGTTCTATTGGCGATGAAAAAGTTATGCTGATTGAAAATAGAATTAACGCTGACCTTTGCCCCGGCATTATTGATGTGGATTTCACCAAGGAAAATCTATTCCCAACAATAGAGAGACTATCTGCAAGGAAAATAAGCTTCTCTGAAAGTCGTTACGCAGCCAGACTAATTGGTAATGAACGAGGACATTACCTTGATATTAGTGACGAGGCTCCTGTTCTACATTTAGAACAGTTGGTATTTTTCTCCAGAGGATCGCCAGTTGAGTTTGGTAACGTCTGGTTAAAAGGCAATAAATATTATCTTGGCACCATTTTGCAGCGCCGGGATGCTAACTAGCAAAGAGGGAATTATGCAGGATATTAACTTTCGTCGCCATTATGTACGCCACCTCCCTAAGGAGGTCAGCCAGAAGGACATAATCAGGGCACTTGCCAGCCCACTAATTAACGATGGTATGGTCGTGTCTGATTTTGCTGATCATGTTATTGAGAGAGAACGACATTTTCCAACAGGTCTGCCGGTGGAACCTGTAGGTGTCGCTATCCCACATACTGATCACAAGCATGTCCGTCAGAATGCAATCAGTGTTGGAGTACTGGCGGAGTCCGTCAATTTTGAAGATATGGGCGGAGAGCCTGAACCTGTGCCTGTCAGGGTGGTGTTCATGCTTGCTTTAGGTGAAAGCAACAAGCAACTCAATGTGTTGGGTTGGGTAATGGATGTCATCCAGGATGAAGATTTTATGCAGCAATTGCTGGTCATGAATGATGATGAAATTTATCAGTCGATTTACACACGTATATCTGAAAGAGGTGAGTTATGAGTCAAATGATACTGTTTGTTTGTGCAACTGGTGTTGCTACTTCCACGGCCGTCGCCGAAAAAGTAATGGAATATTGTAAAGATAATGGGCTTGACGTCAATTACTCACAAACTAATGTGGCTTCACTTCCGAATAACACTGATGGTGCTACTTTAGTTGTATCAACAACTAAAGTTCCTTATGAACTGGATATCCCGGTTATTAGTGGCCTGCCAATCATTACCGGGATAGGCGAGGAGAAGGTCCTTGAGGAAATAGTTTCCATCCTCAAGAGTCAAGCCTGAATTAAATAATAACTCAGATAAGTATCCCAGGCGCTAACGCGAGGTCTGGTCACATCTGAATAAGAGGTAGGATATGAATGATATAGCACATACCCTCTATACCGTTGTGCAATATGTATTAGGGTTTGGCCCAACGGTTTTATTGCCACTAGTCCTATTTTTCCTGGCATTGTTCTTTAAAGTTAAACCAGCAAAAGCACTTCGCTCATCCTTAATTGTCGGTATTGGTTTTGTTGGGATTTATGCCATCTTTGACATTCTCACAAGTAATGTAGGCCCGGCAGCGCAGGCGATGGTTGAACGAACCGGCATCAGTCTTCCTGTTGTCGATTTAGGCTGGCCACCATTAGCCGCGATTACATGGGGCTCACCGATTGCTCCTTTTGTTATCCCGCTGACAATGCTGATCAACGTCGGCATGCTGGCTCTGAACAAGACACGAACTGTCGATGTTGACATGTGGAACTACTGGCACTTTGCCCTTGCTGGAACACTGGTTTACTACAGCACCGGGAGTTTTGTTTTGGGGCTGTCTGCCGCTGCTGTTGCCGCGATAGTTGTTCTCAAACTGGCGGACTGGTCAGCGCCATTAGTAGCTAAGTACTTTGGTCTGGAAGGCATTTCGCTTCCTACCTTGTCAGCCGTCGTCTTCTTCCCGATTGGACTGTTGTTTGACAAAATCATCGACAAAATCCCTGGGCTGAACCGTATTCACATTGATCCAGAAAACGTGCAGAAAAAACTGGGGATTTTTGGTGAACCTATGATGGTGGGTACCATTCTGGGTGTCTTGTTAGGCATCATTGCTGGTTATGATTTTAAGCATATTCTGTTATTGGGGATCAGCATCGGTGGCGTCATGTTCATTCTTCCACGTATGGTGCGAATTCTGATGGAAGGCTTGCTGCCTCTGTCTGAAGCGATCAAGAAATACCTGAATGCCAAATATCCCGGTCGTGATGATCTCTATATCGGGCTAGATATTGCGGTAGCAGTCGGTAACCCGGCCATTATTTCCACAGCCCTGATCCTGACGCCAATCTCTGTCTTTATTGCGTTTCTTCTTCCAGGCAATAAAGTTCTACCGCTCGGTGATCTTGCGAATCTGGCTGTCATGGCATCAATGATTGTACTGGCTTGCCGTGGCAATATTTTCCGGGCTGTGATTACTGCTATTCCAGTTATCATCGCAGATCTGTGGATCGCGACTAAGATTGCACCATTCATTACCGGCATGGCTAAGGACGTCAATTTCAAAATGCCTGAGGGGTCAAGTGGTCAGGTATCAAGCTTCCTTGATGGTGGCAATCCGTTCCGCTTCTGGCTGCTTGAGATATTCAACGGAAATATCATCGCTATTGGTCTCGTCCCGGTAGTTGCTTTGATTATTTACGGTATCTTTCGTCTGACAAAAGGAACTGTCTATGCCTGATTTCCGCACAGCGCTTGTCATCGATATTGGCACAACTAACTGCAAAGTCAGCTGCTATTCCTGTCATGACGCGTCAGTTTTGGAAGTTCGCAAATTTCCAACGCCCACAAAGGCGTCAGAAAAAGGCGGGGTAGATTTCGATATCGAAGCACTGTGGCAGGCACTGCGGCAGGTAATGGCCGAACTGGTGACTTCTGCACCGTATCCGGTGAAAGATATCAGTATTGCGAGTTTTGGTGAATCTGGCGTCTTCGTAGACAAGGATGGTGTCATTCTTACCCCGATGCTGGCCTGGTATGACCGTCGTGGTGAATCTTATCTCTCGTCGTTAAGCGAGTCAGAGGCTCAAGAACTGTACGCTATCACTGGGCTTCCCCCCCACAGTAATTATTCTGCATTTAAAATGAGATGGTTGCTTGATAGCTACTCATTGCATGAACGAAGAGATATCTGCTGGTTACACGCGCCAGAAGTACTACTGTGGCGAATGACGGGTGAGAGAAAAACTGAAGTATCGATGGCCAGCAGGACGTTATGTCTGGATGTGACTAGTCGTACGTGGTCTCGTAAAGCTGCCGGGATCCTTGGTATACCATTTGATGCGCTGGCTCCATTGATAAAGCCAGGAGAAGTGGCCGGATGGATGACCGCAATGCTCAGACATGAATTGGGATTCTCTCATGAAGTAAAAGTCACGCTTGCAGGACACGATCATATGGTCGGAGCCCGTGCATTACAGATGCAACCAGGTGAAGTGCTGAATTCTACAGGGACGACAGAGGGTATTTTGCTGCTAAATACTCAGCCAACGCTCAGTGACCAGTCAAGGAGGGATAAGCTGGCAAATGGTTGTTATTCTGATGCCGAATTTTTCACACTTTTTGCATCGCTTCCTGTCGGTGGTTATGCGCTTGAGTGGGTGAAAAAAACGTTTCGTTTGACGGATGAGGAAATTAACACAGGCCTGGAAAATGCAATGGGGCAATATCTCCAGCCTTCCTGGTCTGCCGAACAGGTTCCTGTGTTCATTCCTCATTTGCGGGGGTCTGGTTCACCAAATAAAAATCGCCATACACGCGGTCTGATTTTTGGTCTGACGGATTCACTGCCGCCAGAGGCTCTCCTCGAAAGTGTCTTTATCGGTCTGGCGATGGAACTTGCCCACTGCTACGAGTGCTTTAACATCCCGACAGGCAAGACTGTAAAAGTGATAGGTCCTGCGGTGAAAAATCCATACTGGCTCCAATTGAAGGCTGATATCCTTCAATGCCCTGTCGAGGCCATTGCTTTTGATGAAGCCGTCTCCGTAGGGGCATTATTAATAGCCTGCCCGGATATTGCCCCTCCACCTGTTTCTGTGGCAGGTCATTTTATTCCTGATGCAACACGGTCGGCAAAGTTGAAATTATATCAGAAACAATGGTTGGCATTTTATGAATTTAAATTGCTGCAAGAAGGAGTTCTTATTGGCGAATAACCGCAGCAACTCAGTAATTCTATAATTTATTTAAACTTTTCACTAAGATATCTGGAGTTAATATGCCTTTAGTCAATGGTAGGGTTCTGCTCAATTGTATTCAGGAAAAAAATGTGCTTGCTGGTGCATTTAACACGACAAACCTGGAGACAACAATTTCTATTCTTAATGCAATAGAACGATCGGGGTTACCCAATTTTATTCAGATTGCGCCAACGAATGCACAGCTTTCCGGTTACGATTACATTTATGAAATTGTTAAGCGGCGTGCCGATAAAATGGATGTCCCTGTCAGCCTGCATCTGGATCATGGAAAAACACTGGAAGATGTTAAGCTGGCCGTAAGAGCCGGATTTACCTCAGTAATGATCGATGGCGCGGCTTTACCGTTCGAAGAAAATATTGCGTTTACTCGGGAAGCTGTCGATTTCTGTAAATCATTTGGAGTACCTGTTGAAGCGGAACTGGGTGCTATTCTGGGTAAAGAAGATGATCATGTTAGCGAGGCTGACTGCAAAACTGAACCCGAGAAAGTCCAGCGCTTTGTTGAAGAAACAGGCTGTGACATGCTGGCCGTGTCAATTGGCAATGTCCACGGGCTTGAAGATATCCCGCGCATTGATATCCCTCTACTACAACGCATTGCATCTGTTAGCCCGGTACCTCTGGTTATCCACGGTGGATCTGGTATTGAAGAAGAGCTTCTTCGGAGCTTTGTTAATTACAAAGTTGCGAAAGTTAATATTGCGAGTGATTTACGTAAAGCATTTATTACTACTGTCGGTAAGGCCTGGGTAAATAATAACAACGAAGCTAATTTGGCTCGCGTAATGGCGAATGCAAAACAGGCTGTTGAAGATGACGTTTATTCAAAGATCCAGATGATGAATAAACTTCATCCTGCATTTCGCAAGGCTTCTTAAGGAGAGAATATGATTAGACAAAAAGTACGCGTTATGAACAGTACTGGATTACATGCCCGGCCAGCCGCAACCTTGGCTAAGATAGTCAAAAAATATCAGTCATCATTAACACTGGTTAATAATGACAAAGAAATCCCTATCAAAGGAATGATGAGCATCCTGGGGGCTGGGGTAAAGGGGAATACGATGATTGATTTAATTTGTGATGGACAGGATGAATTGGCGTTTATGAATGAATTAAAATCCGCCTTTGCTGATGGTTTTGGTGAGTCCGCATAGTGTAGTCACATCAAGCGATGCATGAAGTTGTTACAACTTCATGCATCGCATATTACCTTTTTGAAACCAGATTCTCTTTAGCTTTTAAGAGTGGCGTTTTTTGATAATAAAACGAATCTTCCTTATTACCGTACTGATATTATAAGTATCCCATCCAAGCGGACCATGAGCTTTTAGATATCTGACCTGCCGCCATGTTCGCACTGTCCGCTCCTGGCACACAGCAGACATTCTAACGGGGCAAAATGCCTGCTTTAAGCGAAACAGCGCCATTCCTAACCGGGTTCATTTTAACCATCCTCTGGCATCATTTCTTTTCCGCTGTTTCCCTTTACGCCCAATAAGCCATTCTTTACATGCAACACCACCGACATAACCGGTCATGGTCCCTGTTTGCCGATAATTCTGTGGCATGGAATGAAGAGGGTTATCCGGCGTACCCCCTTTGCTGCAGTCACCGCGCGTATTTCTCGTGAAGCGCGGCGTATTTTTCTATGTTGCATAACATAAACAATCACCCTTGCCGCACGGTGGTGCTGCGCTTCCCGGGCCTACGATGCACTCTGTTCCAGGCCCGGTAAGCAACGCGCCGCCGGGCGTCACACCTCCGGCAGCAACCCGACAAAACTGCGTTTTTTGCGCGGCTCCGACATCATTTCGTCAAGCTTTTCCACACACGCCAGATAGTGCGGGGTCTGCTTGTGTGCCAGCACCGCCGCGTCATCCTTATACGCTTCGTAGATATAAAACCGCGTGGCGACGTCCGGGTCCTGCAACACATCAAAGCGCAGATTTCCCGGTTCGGTCAGCGCCCCTTCGTGGTTGGCGCGAAACACATCGAGAAACTCATCCACCCTTTCCGGTTTGATATTGATCTCCACCAGCGTCACATTCATGGCTGTTCTCCCTGTTTTTCTTCCTGCCAGAACTGATACGCCTCACGGGCGTTCATGTTCTCATGTACTACTTTTTTCACCGCTTTGAGCATCGCCAGCGGCGCGCTGGACTGGAAGATATTGCGCCCCATATCCACGCCGGATGCGCCCTGGTCAATCGCTCGCCAGCACATATCCAGCGCGTCGTCTTCGGGCAGCTTTTTGCCGCCCGCAATCACAATCGGCACCGGGCAACTGGCGGTGACTTTTTCAAAGCCCTCTTCCACGAAGTACGTTTTGACAAAGGTCGCGCCCATTTCTGCCGCGATTCGGCTGGCAAGCGAGAAGTAACGCGCGTCACGGGTCATCTCTTTCCCGACGCCGGTGACGGCCAGCACCGGCATCCCGTAACGGTTGCCCGCGTCCACCAGCTTGATGATATTGCTGATCGACTGATGCTCGTATTCGCTGCCGATATACACCTGTGCCGCCACGGCCGCGACGTTAAGCCGCAGCGCATCTTCCATCGCCACCGCCACGCACTCGTTCGACAGTTCGCTTAAGATAGAGTTACCGCCAGACGCCCGCAGCACCACCGGTTTGTTGGTCGCCGCAGGCACCTGACTGCGCAAAATGCCCCGGGTGCACATCAGCACATCGGTTTCACCAAACAGCGGCGCAATCGACAAATCTATCCGCTCCAGCCCGGTGGTCGGCCCCTGAAAATAGCCGTGGTCAAACGCCAGCATCACCGTGCGGTTGCTGTGCGGATTAAATATCCGCGCCAGACGCGACTGCATACCCCAATCCAGCGAACCGCAGCCTTTCAGGGCATAAACCGTATTCTTCTGCGGACGGTCGAGCCCGAAATCTTTCCCGTCTTTGATATCGTCTAAATCAGCCATTTCATCCCCCATCGCTCATCCTGCTCAAAAGCGTAGACCCCAAATGTGCGCGATGACCCGTACAGGATCACAGTTCTTATGAAGGAAAGCCTTAACAGACTGAAAATCATGAAAGTCCATTTTTGCCTGCTGGCTCACGCTTTGCTGCCAACAAGGTCAGAGGGATGTTCTAGATTGTTATAAGTGCTCAATTTCAACGAGGCGCACGTCATGAGTTACCTTTTAGCGTTGGACGCAGGGACCGGCAGCATCCGGGCGGTGATTTTCGACCTGGCGGGCCGTCAGATTGCCGTCGGTCAGGCGGAATGGAAACACCTGAGCGTGGAAAACGTCCCCGGCTCGATGGAGTTTGACCTCAACACCAACTGGCAGCTCGCCTGTCAGTGCATCCGTCAGGCACTGGAAAACGCCCACCTGAGCGCCGCCGATATTCAGTCCGTCGCCTGCTGTTCCATGCGCGAAGGGATCGTGCTGTACGACCGCAACGGCGACGCCATTTGGGCCTGTGCCAACGTCGACGCGCGCGCCAGCCGCGAAGTCTCTGAGCTGAAAGAAATCCACGATTACCGTTTTGAATCCGAAGTGTATGACGTCTCCGGCCAGACGCTGGCGCTTTCCGCGATGCCGCGCCTGCTGTGGCTCGCCCATCATCGCCCGGATATTTATAGCAATGCCGCCACCATCACCATGATCAGCGACTGGCTGGCGGCGAAGCTTTCCGGCGAGCTGGCGGTCGATCCGTCTAACGCAGGCACCACCGGGATGCTCGATTTATTCAGCCGCGACTGGCGACCGGCGCTGCTGGACATGGCCGGGCTACGGGCCGACATTCTCTCCCCGGTGAAAGAAACTGGCAGCGTGCTGGGGGCCGTCACTAAACAGGCGGCGCAACAGTGCGGCCTGCGCATCGGCACGCCGGTGGTCATGGGCGGTGGCGACGTTCAACTGGGCTGTTTAGGATTAGGCGTGGTACGCCCCGGCCAAACCGCGATACTCGGCGGTACGTTCTGGCAACAGGTGGTCAATCTGCCGGAGGTGCGCACCGACCCGGAGATGAATATTCGCGTTAATCCGCACGTGATCCCCGGCATGGTGCAGGCCGAGTCAATTAGCTTTTTCACCGGGCTGACGATGCGCTGGTTCCGTGACGCGTTTTGCGCCGAAGAAAAACTGATTGCTGAACGGCTCGGCACCGACACCTACGCCCTGCTGGAAGAGATGGCCAGCCGCGTACCGGCAGGCTCCCACGGCGTGATGCCGATCTTCTCCGATGCGATGCATTTTAAACAGTGGTATCACGCCGCACCGTCGTTTATTAACCTCTCCATCGATCCAGAAAAATGCAATAAAGCCACGCTGTTCAGGGCATTAGAAGAAAACGCGGCGATAGTGTCGGCCTGCAACCTGGCGCAGATTTCGCAATTTTCCGGCGTCACTTTCGACAGCCTGGTCTTCGCGGGCGGCGGCTCTAAAGGCGCGTTGTGGAGCCAGATTTTAAGCGATGTCACCGGGCTGCCAGTGCGTGTGCCGGAGGTCAAAGAAGCCACCGCGCTGGGCTGCGCGATTGCCGCCGGAACCGGGGCAGGATTGTATCCCGACATGGCGAGCGCGGGCGAAAAGCTGGTCAGCTGGAGCCGGGTCTTTACCCCGAACCGCGCCCATCGCGAGCTGTACGACGGCATGAAAGAAAAATGGCAGGCGGTGTATGCCGACCAACTGGGCCTGGTCGACAGCGGTTTGACCACGTCGATGTGGCAGGCGCCTGGGCTGCAGCACGCTCCCTCTTCCCGCCGCTCACCCTAAGGGACAGCTGCGGGAGAGGGGTAGGGAGAGGAGTTTCCTCCGAGCCTCTTCCAATCTTTGAATCCCATCACAATCACCGCACTCCCCTTTTCCCTTTTTCCCCACGGGCGCTAAATTAGTAACTCATCCGACCACATAACAATAAATTTACATCTGGAAGCGCGATTATGAGCCACTATCCATCGTTATTCGCCCCGCTCGATCTGGGCTTTACCACGCTGAAAAATCGCGTCCTGATGGGCTCGATGCACACCGGGCTGGAAGAACGCCCGGACGGAACCGAAAGACTGGCGGCCTTTTATGCTGAGCGCGCCCGTCATGGCGTGGCGCTGATTGTGACCGGTGGCGTGGCCCCTGCACTTTCCGGTGTGGGAATGGAAGGCGGCGCGGTGCTAAACGATGCAAGCCAGCTGGCGCACCATCGCCCGGTTACCGATGCGGTTCATCAGGCTGGCGGTAAAATCGCGCTGCAAATTCTGCATACCGGACGCTACAGCTATCAGCCGCGTCCGGTAGCACCGTCAGCGCTGCAGGCCCCGATCAACCGCTTTAAACCTCACGCGCTGACCCATGACGAAATCCTGGTGCTGATTGACGACTTCGCGCAATGTGCGCTGTTGGCGCGGGAAGCCGGTTATGACGGCGTGGAAGTGATGGGTTCGGAGGGCTATTTAATTAATGAATTTCTTGCCGCCCGCACCAACCAACGCGACGACCAGTGGGGCGGAGACTGGACGCGACGCATGCGCTTTGCTGTGGAAGTGGTGCGTGCCGTGCGCGAACGCGTGGGCGAGGAATTCATCATTATCTATCGCCTGTCGATGCTCGATTTAGTGGAAGGCGGCGGTAATTTTGACGAAACCGTCGAGCTGGCTCAGGCCATCGAAGCGGCTGGCGCGACGATCATCAACACTGGGATCGGCTGGCATGAAGCGCGGATCCCAACCATTGCTACGCCGGTTCCGCGCGGGGCATTCACCTGGGTGACGCGCAAGCTGAAAGGCAAGGTGACGATCCCGCTGATCACCACCAACCGCATTAACGATCCGCAGGTCGCAGAAGATATTCTGAGCCGTGGAGATGCCGATATGGTGTCAATGGCGCGGCCATTCCTTGCCGATGCCGAACTGCTTTCTAAAGCGCAAAGTGGCCGGGCGGATGAGATCAACACCTGTATCGGCTGCAATCAGGCCTGCCTCGATCAGATTTTTGTCGGCAAAGTGACCTCCTGCCTCGTGAATCCGCGCGCCTGCCATGAAACCCGGATGCCGATCGTCGCGACGGCGACGAAAAAACATCTGGCCGTCGTCGGGGCCGGACCAGCTGGCCTGGCGTTCGCCGTTAACGCCGCCGCACGCGGGCATAGCGTCACATTATTTGAGGCTGCGGGGGAAATCGGCGGTCAGTTCAATATCGCCAGGCAGATCCCCGGCAAAGAAGAGTTTTATGAAACGCTGCGCTATTACCGTCGGATGATCGCGCTGCACGGCGTGAAGCTGGAGCTCAACCGCGTTGTCGGCGCAGAAGATCTCACCGACTTCGACGAAACCATTCTCGCGACCGGTATTGAACCGCGTCTACCCGATATCGCAGGCGTTGATCATCCTAAGGTGCTGAACTACCTCGACGTGCTGCGGGACAAAACGCCCGTAGGGAAGCGCGTGGCAATTATCGGCTGCGGCGGTATCGGCTTTGATACTGCAATGTATTTAAGCCAGCCTGGCGAAGCCACCAGCCAGAATATCGCCGAGTTCTGCGTGGAATGGGGGATCGACACCAGCCTGCAACTGCACGGCGGTCTACGTCCGGAAGGACCGCAGCTGCATAAAAGCCCGCGCCAGATTGTGATGCTGCAACGTAAAGCCAGTAAGCCTGGCGAAGGACTTGGCAAAACCACCGGCTGGATCCATCGCACTACCCTGCTCGCCCGCGGCGTGAAAATGTTCCCGGCGGTAAGCTATGAGAAGATCGACGATAACGGATTACATGTCACGATTGGCGGTGAACCGCAGCTGCTGGCGGTGGATCATGTGATTCTCTGCGCCGGACAAGAGCCGCGCCGGGAGTTAGCAGAGGCATTACGCGCCTCAGGAAAACCGCTGCATTTAATCGGGGGATGTGACGTGGCGATGGAGCTGGATGCGCGCCGGGCTATCGCCCAGGGCACCAGGCTGGCGCTGGAGATTTAGGGCAAACAGCTGACATCTTGCCGGTAAAGATGTCAGTCGATAAACATGGCGGGCGAAATGCCAAAACGCTTCGCCAGCTTTTTTGCATGCTCCAGCGTCAATTTTCGTTTGCCGTTGAGTACGCGAGAAACCATCGATTTACTGCCAATTTCCGGAAAATCGGAGAGGGTAAGGTTGTGCTGGTTCATCAGCGTATGGAGAACGGCAACGCCAATGGGGATTGACGCAAGCAATGTGTTGAATTCAGCGTACTCAGGTGCCGTACTCTCATAATCGGTAATATTGCGGCAAACGATATCAAGCAAAGGGTTGGAAGGGTCGTTAAGTAAAAGATACTCAACAAATTCGATCGCATCATCAAGTTGCTGAGGGTTTTGAATACCCGCCATAAAAGGAGCCGCTGATGTTAACGTCTCTCCAGCTTTCAAAATATCAGCAATCACCATGAGTGTTTCCCCTTAATACGCCAGTTAGCAGTGAACATATCGTATTCTTTGTGGCTAAAAATATGCCTGATGTAAAATTTCTGACTGTCAAAAAATATCATGGCTATAAGTCGAAGACCGTTGTGTCCAATGTCTACCACATAGTGTTTATCCAGATACTTGAAGTTATCCAGTGAAGGAACCTGGGCTCTTAGGGCTTCAGGTGTCTTAAAGTAGCCTTTGGCAATCGTTAACCCCAGCGCCGCCAGTTCAATTTTATGCTCCGGAAATTTACCTGCCGCATCCTTTAACGCTTTTTGTGCAATCACGTGCATTCTTCATCACATCCATTGACGAATTGAGGAAAGAGTAACCACAAGTTGCCAATATGGCAACACACGGCATCATAAAAGATGCGCCTAACGTAAACCTGCGGAATGAATGGCGACTAGCGAATTTGCAGAAAGTAGCGGGGGAATTTGAGATTTTGCGAGAGTGCTTTAGGAAAAACCCGACAGCCATGCGGCTATCGGGCTATGGGTGTGTCGCGTCTAGCGATTACGCCCTAATTTCACCGCTTTAAGGATCACAAACTTCTGATTGGTGGCGATGGTGGTGCAGTTGCCAAAAATCTTCTTCAGTTTATGGAAATAGTCGAGGTGGCGGTTAGCCACAATCACCAGCTCGCCGTTGATCTTCAGACAACGACGCGCGTGGTGGAACATTTCCCAGGCGATGTTATCAGTCAGCGCGTGCTGCTGATGGAACGGCGGGTTGCACAGTATTGCGTTGAAGCGGAACGGCTCGACGCCCGACAGCGCGTTGTTGATCATGAACTCGCAGCGGTCCAGCGCTTCCGGCATGTTGCTTTCAACGTTCAGTCGGCTTGAAGAGACGGCCATCGGCGATTCATCAACAAACACCACGTTTGCCAGCGGATTACGCTCCAGCAGGCTTAGGCCGACCACGCCGTTACCGCAGCCGAGGTCGACGATTTCGCCTTCCAGATCTTTCGGCAAATGCTCCATAAAGAAGCGCGCGCCGATGTCCAGCCCGGTACGGGAGAAGACGTTCGCGTGGTTATGAATGGTCCAGTTGGTGCCTTCCAGCGGCCAGCTGAGTACCTGCGGGACGTCCACCAGCGCTGGCGCGCTGAAGGTGCAGTTAATCAGACGTGCTTTTTTCCACGCCAGGGTGGTGGTGGTCGGGCCGAGGATTTTTTCGAACAGCTCCAGCGTGGAGTTGTGTACGTCACGCGCCTTCGCGCCGCCGATAATACGGGTTTCCGGCGTCACCACTTCGCGCAATGCACGCAGCTGTTGTTCCAGCAGTGCCAGCGTTTTTGGGATTTTAATCAGCACGACGGCCGGCGCCGGCGGGTATTCCCCGGTGCTGTCGCGGAACGTGACGCTGTTTTCAGCGATATCGTTGTGATGCAGGTTTTCGCGGGTCGCGAGCTCGCTTAAGTACGAGTCGCCGATGCTGTACGGCTGGTGTGCCGCCAGCGCACAGGCCAGCGCGCCAAAAGTATCGTTAAAAACGAGAACCGGGCCGCTGATGTCGGTGCCGTCCAACTGTTGCAGCAGGTATTCATCTGCCGCTTCCCACGCTTGCAGCGGGCTAACGTCGTCCGTTTCCGGGAAACGTTTTAGTGTCAGTGAACGAAAACCGTTGTCTGATTGGCTCATCGGCCCTCCTGGATGGTAAAATTCGGTGATATCCCCGATTTGGGGGCGTGAGTATACCCCTTTTTTCTACAATTCGAGACAAGCATGAGCGAACTGACGTATTTAAGCGGTTATCCCGAGCATCTTCTTAGCCAGGTTCGCACCCTTATTGCCGAACAACGCCTCGGCGAAGTACTGGAAAAGCGCTATCCCGACAAGCACGACATCACTAACGATAAGGCGTTGTGGGAATTCACGCAAAGCCTGAAAAACCGCTATATGCGCAGCGCGCCGCCGATCAATAAAGTGGCCTTCGACAACAAAATTCATGTGCTGAATAACGCCCTTGGGCTGCACACCGCGATTTCCCGCATTCAGGGCGGCAAGCTCAAAGCCAAAGCGGAGATTCGCGTCGCCACCGTTTTCCGCCAGTCCCCGGAAGCCTTTTTGCGGATGATAGTGGTTCATGAACTGGCGCATCTGAAAGAAAAAGATCACAACAAAGCGTTCTATCAGCTCTGCTGTCATATGGAGCCGCAGTACCACCAGCTGGAGTTTGATACCCGTCTGTGGCTGACCCAACTTTCGCTGCCGGGTTCTGCGTAAGCGCGCACTGGTTTTGTCATCATGGCGTGCTAAAGTGGCAAAAGGCCCCTTTTTCGGAGTACGTCAATTCTCATGATACGTTTCGCAGTCATTGGCACAAACTGGATCACCCGCCAGTTTGTCGATGCCGCCCATGAAACCGGCAAATACAAACTCACCGCCGTTTATTCCCGCAGTCTCGAGCAGGCCCAGGGCTTCGCCAGCGATTACATGGTTGAACATCTCTTTACCTCTCTCGATGAGATGGCGCAAAGCGATGCCATTGATGCGGTGTATATTGCCAGCCCGAACTCCCTGCACTTCCCGCAAACCCAACTGTTTCTCAGCCACAAAAAGCATGTGATTTGCGAGAAGCCGCTGGCGTCAAATATCGCGGAAGTGGAAGCGGCTATCGCCCTGGCGCGTGAAAACCAGGTGGTGCTGTTCGAAGCGTTCAAGACCGCCAGCCTGCCGAATTTCCTGCAGCTGCAGCAGTCGCTGAGCAAAGTGGGCAAAGTGCGCAAGGCGCTTATCAACTACTGCCAGTACTCTTCGCGCTATCAGCGCTATCTTGACGGCGAAAACCCGAACACCTTTAATCCGGCGTTCTCGAACGGCTCGATTATGGATATTGGTTTCTACTGTCTCGCCTCGGCCGTTGCCCTGTGGGGCGAACCGCATGGCGTTCACGCCAGCGCCACATTGCTGGACAGCGGCGTCGATGCGCACGGCGTGGTCGTGCTGGATTACGGTGATTTCAGCGTGACCCTGCAACACTCCAAAGTGAGCGATTCGGTGCTGCCGAGCGAAATCCAGGGCGAAGAAGGTTCGCTGGTTATCGAGAAAATATCCGAATGCCAGAAGGTTTCCTTCGTGCCACGCGGCGGCAAGGCGCAGGATCTGACTCAGCCGCAGCATATCAACACCATGCTGTACGAGGCGGAGCTGTTTGCGCGTCTGGTCGAAGAGAATGAAGTGAATCATCCAGGGCTGGCGGTGAGCCGCATCACCTCAAAGCTCGCCACCGAAATTCGTCGCCAGACCGGCGTCGTGTTCCCGGCGGACGGAGTGAACGAAACGCTTCCCGCGTAAAGCTGTGTAAAACAGAGGTTATGGGCCATTGACGCCATCAATGGCCTGTAATATTTTGTCACACGCAAAGGGGAGTAACTTGTTTGCCGGTGGATCGTCATGACGATGCGAAAGCATCCGGTTGCCGGGCAACAAAAAAGAAATTTACTGTAGATTTCTTTTTTGTTGTAAGTGAGACCTTGCCGAAAGGCGAGGTCCGGGCAAAAAATCCTGCAACGGCTATCGTCTTTTGGACGTTAGCCGTTTTTTTTTGCTTATGGGATAGATTATGAACACTGTTGGAACTCCATTACTTTGGGGCGGATTTGCTGTTGTGGTCGTCATAATGTTGGCGATTGATCTGCTGCTACAAGGGCGGCGCGGCGTGCAAACCATGACCATGAAACAGGCGGCCAGTTGGTCGCTGGTGTGGGTTACGTTGTCGCTGCTGTTTAACCTCGCTTTCTGGTGGTACCTCGCTCAAACCCAAGGCCGTGCGGTTGCTGACCCGCAGGCGATGGCTTTCCTTACCGGTTATCTGATTGAGAAAGCGCTGGCGGTCGATAACGTCTTCGTCTGGCTGATGCTGTTTAGCTACTTTGCAGTGCCGCCGGCGTTGCAGCGTCGGGTGCTGATTTACGGCGTACTGGGCGCGATTGTGCTGCGTACGATCATGATCTTCACCGGCAGCTGGCTGATTTCTCAATTCGAATGGCTGCTGTACGTGTTCGGCGCGTTCCTGCTGTTCACCGGGGTGAAAATGGCGCTGGCGAAGGAAGACGACGCAGGCATTGGCGACAAGCCGCTGGTGCGCTGGATCCGCAGCCATCTGCGCATGACCGATAACATCGAGAATGAGCACTTCTTCGTGCGCAAAAACGGCCTGCTGTACGCTACGCCGCTGCTGCTGGTGCTGATCCTCGTCGAACTGAGCGATGTGATTTTCGCGGTAGACAGCATTCCGGCTATCTTCGCGGTGACCACTGACCCGTTCATTGTGCTGACCTCGAACCTGTTCGCAATCCTCGGTCTGCGTGCGATGTACTTCCTGCTGGCAGGCGTGGCGGAGCGCTTCTCGATGTTGAAGTACGGCCTGTCGATTATCCTGGTGTTTATTGGCATCAAGATGCTGCTTATCGACCTCTACCACATCCCCATCGCGATTTCGTTGGGCGTGGTCTTCGGTATTCTGGTGTTAACGCTGCTGATTAACATGTGGGTCAACCACCAGCACGACAAAAAGAACATCGCAAATTAAGCCCTGAATATGTCAGACGGCCCGATTTACGCGGGCCGTTTTTTTGTGGTTTATGTCAATTAAATGTTAATCATCAGTTAAAAAATCAGATCCACCCGAAATATTCAGCAGGTTCCCCTTCCCCGAAGCCAGAACATCCTTATACTCATCCATGCAAACATTTGTTACATCCTGTCAAATGCGACCAAAGAGCCGCCGGGATGGAACCACATTACGACCGAAGGAAAAGTTAAATGACTACGCAACGCCCCTCTGGCTTGCTTCAGCGTCTCGCTGAAGGCAGCCTTGTAAAACAAATTCTGGTGGGTCTGGTCCTGGGTATTCTGCTGGCCTGGATTTCTAAGCCTGCTGCGGAAGCCGTTGGTCTGTTCGGGACGCTGTTCGTCGGCGCTCTGAAAGCCGTGGCCCCGGTGCTGGTTCTGATGCTGGTTATGGCGTCTATCGCTAACCACCAGCACGGTCAGAAAACCAGTATTCGCCCAATCCTGTTCCTGTATCTGCTGGGTACTTTTGCCGCCGCGCTGACCGCAGTGCTGTTCAGCTTCGTGTTCCCGTCCACCCTGCACCTGAGCACCGGCGCGGCCGATATCACGCCGCCGTCTGGCATTGTTGAAGTGCTTCGCGGCCTGCTGATGAGCATGGTGGCCAACCCGATTAACGCGCTGCTGAACGCCAACTACATCGGTATTCTGGTGTGGGCCGTAGGCCTGGGCTTCGCGCTGCGTCACGGCAATGAAACCACTAAAAACCTGGTTAACGACGTATCTAACGCGGTCACCTTTATGGTGAAAGTGGTGATTCGCTTTGCGCCGATCGGGATTTTCGGTCTGGTCGCGTCTACGCTGGCAAGCACCGGTTTCGAAACGCTGTGGGGCTACGCCCAACTGCTGGTCGTGCTGATTGGCTGTATGCTGCTGGTGGCGCTGGTGATTAACCCGCTGTTGGTGTTCTGGAAGATTCGCCGCAACCCGTATCCGCTGGTACTGATGTGCCTGCGTGAAAGCGGCGTTTATGCCTTCTTTACCCGCAGCTCTGCCGCCAACATTCCGGTGAATATGGCGCTGGCTGAAAAGCTGAACCTGGATCGGGATACCTATTCGGTGTCGATTCCGCTGGGTGCGACCATCAACATGGCAGGCGCGGCGATCACCATCACCGTGCTGACCCTGGCGGCGGTGAATACGCTGGGTATTCCGGTTGACCTGCCAACGGCGCTGCTGCTGAGCGTGGTTGCGGCCCTGTGTGCCTGTGGCGCGTCGGGTGTGGCGGGAGGGTCTCTGCTGTTGATCCCACTGGCGTGCAACATGTTCGGCATCCCGAACGATGTGGCGATGCAGGTTGTTGCCGTCGGCTTTATCATCGGCGTGCTGCAGGATTCCTGCGAAACTGCGCTGAACTCTTCCACCGACGTGCTGTTCACCGCCGCGGCCTGCATGGCTGACGACGAGCGTCTGGCGAAAGACGCCCTGCGCGGCTAATCCCCTGCTATTCCAGCCCTTCTGCTAACGAGTGGAAGGGCTTTCTTCCTGCAATCCCGCCTGAATTTCACTTTCCACTTTAAACGGGTCAATCCCACGTTTTTGCATTCGCCAGAAGCGGATGATGTTCAGGCCGTTCATGACCAGAAAACTCCCTTCAATCAGCGTGCCGCCGATCGAACCAAGCCAGAAGTTATGCGCCACCCAGCAGGCCGTTGAGCACCAGATGATGCAGCGCATCGTCAGGCCCTGACAGCGAAACAGCGCCCAGGTGCTGACCAGCGTACCGGCGACGGGCAGCAGTTCCATTGGATGATGAAATTTAGCCAGGCCAATCCCGGCGGTCAGCACGATAAACAGCGTCATGACCCACAGGCTACGGGTGCGCAGGGTGATAAGCGTTCGGATGGCGTTAAGCATGGCGCTGGAGCCCGCCGGAAACGCGCCCATCAGGAAGAAATGCACGCCGATAATGGCGCTGTAGACGGAAAGCTGCTTTTTGAATCGGCGCTCATCGCGGTTGATAAACGTCGTGATACCTACCAGAAAGGCGATGACTCCAACGCCCTGGGCTAGCCAATACGCGGTCATGGTAAATCCTTTGAATGACACAGAAAAAGAAACGGCGCTTCATTTATGAAACGCCGTTTTAGCTTAGCGAGGATTAGAGCGTGACGCCAGACTTAAAGATAGCCAGTTCACGGAAATCATTCTTTTCATTACAGGTCTGCTTGCCGTTGGCGAATTCCACGATGGTATCGACAAATTCAGTCAGCACGTCCGGCATCGCTTTACCGTGGATTAGCTGCCCCGCATCGAAGTCGATCCAGTGCTTTTTCTTCGCCGCCAGTTCGCTGTTGGTGGCGATTTTCACCGTCGGCACAAAACCACCGTACGGCGTGCCGCGCCCGGTGCTGAACAGCACCATGTGGCAGCCTGCCCCGGCTAATGCGCTGGTCGCGACCGCATCGTTACCCGGAGCGCTCAGCAGGTTAAGACCGTGGGTTTTCAGGCGCTCGCCGTAGCGCAGTACGTCAACCACCTGGCTGGAACCCGCTTTCTGCGTGCAGCCCAACGATTTCTCTTCCAGCGTAGTTATCCCGCCCGCTTTGTTGCCCGGCGATGGGTTTTCGTAAATAGGCTGGTTGTGCGCGATGAAGTACTGTTTGAAATCGTTGACCATGGTGACTGTCTTTTCAAACGTGGCCTCGTCGCGGCAGTGGCTCATCAGGATCTGTTCGGCGCCGAACATTTCCGGCACTTCGGTCAGAACGGTGGTGCCGCCGTTGCCAATCACATAATCAGAGAAACGCCCCAGCATGGGGTTGGCGGTGATGCCGGAAAGGCCGTCGGAACCGCCGCATTCCAGTCCAAACTTCAGCTCGCTGAGTTTGCCTGGTTCGCGTTTGTCGTGACGCATGACGTCATAAAGCTGATGCAGTTCTTCAAGGCCCGCTTCCACTTCGTCGTCCTGCTTCTGGCAGATCATGAAGTGCACGCGATCGGCGTCAAATTCGCCCAGCGTTTCACGGAACGCATCGACCTGGTTGTTCTCACAACCGAGGCCAATCACCAGCACCGCCCCGGCATTCGGATGACGCACCATGTTTTGCAGCATGGTGCGGGTGTTGATGTGATCGTCGCCCAGCTGCGAACAGCCGTAGGTGTGGCTGAACAGGAACACGCCGTCGGTGCCTTCGGCATCGTTAGTCTCTTTCAGAAAACGATTCTGAATTTGACGCGCGATCCCGTTGACGCAGCCCACGGTCGGCAGGATCCACAGCTCGTTACGCACGCCAACTTCACCGTTTGCACGACGATAAAGCTGCACGTCGCGATCGCCTGCCGGGCTCAGTTCCGTCTGAAGGTCTGGTTGATAGCTGTACTCGTCCAGATCACTGAGATTGGTGCGCGTGTTGTGGGAATGAATGTGTTCCCCTGGCGCAATGTCCGTCAGCGCATGACCAATCGGCAATCCATATTTAACGACGTTTTCACCCTTCGCAATCGCGAACAGAGCAAACTTATGCCCGCGCACGACATCGGACTGCAGGCGTACCGTCTGACCTTCCACGGTCACTTCCTGCCCCGCGGCGATATCAGTCAGCGCGACGACGACATTGTCCAGCGAATGGATTTTGATGTATTGCATATCAACCAACCTCGGGCATTAGTTCAGTTCAATGGCGAAGTAATCACGCGCATTGTTAAAGCAGATATTTCTCACCATCTCGCCCAGCAGCTGAATATCCGCCGGCGCTTCACCCGCAGCCACCCAACGGCCAATCATCTGGCACAGGATGCGACGGAAGTATTCGTGGCGGGTATAGGACAGGAAGCTGCGGCTGTCGGTCAGCATGCCGACAAAGCGGCTCAGCAGGCCGAGCTGTGCCAGCTGGGTCATTTGACGTTCCATGCCGTCTTTCTGATCGTTGAACCACCAGCCGGAACCGAACTGCATTTTGCCCGGCATCCCTTCACCCTGGAAGTTGCCGATCATGGTGCCAAGCACTTCGTTATCGCGCGGGTTCAGGCAGTACAGAATGGTTTTTGGCAGCAGGTTTTCTTCGTTCTGCTTGCTCAGCAATTTTGACAGTTCTTCCGCCAGCGGACGGTCGTTGATGGAGTCGAAGCCCACATCCGCGCCCAGCAGTTTGAACTGACGCTGGTTGTTATTGCGCAGCGCACCAATGTGGTACTGCTGCACCCAGCTGCGACGCGCATATTCACCGCCAAGCCAGACCAGCACCGCGGTTTTGAACTGCGCGACGTCGTGCTCGCTCAGCGTTTCACCGGACAGACGACGCGCCAGAATAGCGTCGAGTTCAGCGTCGGTGGCGTCAGCAAACAGCACGACGTCCAGCGCGTGATCCGACACTTTACAGCCGTGAGCGGCAAAGTGATCCAGACGACGGCTCAGCGCCGTTTGCAGATCGCTGAAGCGACGGATGTCGGTGTCAGACACTTCACCCAGTTTCGCCATGTAATCGTTGAAGGTCGCCTGTTCAATGTTGAAGGCTTTATCCGGGCGCCAGCTCGGCAGCACTTTCACGTCGAAAGAGGTGTCTTTCGCCACGGTAGCGTGATGTTCCAGCGAATCAATCGGATCGTCGGTGGTGCCGACCATCTTCACGTTCATCTGCTTCATGATCCCGCGAGCGGAAAACTGATCCTGCGCGAGCAGATCATTGCATTGATTCCAGATCTCGTCGGCAGTGTTTGGCGACAGCAGTTTGCCGGTGATGCCGAACGGACGACGCAGTTCGAGGTGTGTCCAGTGATACAACGGGTTACCAATGGTGTGCGGCACGGTGGCGGCCCACGCGTCAAATTTTTCACGGTCAGAAGCATCGCCGGTACACAGACGTTCAGCCACGCCGTTGGTACGCATTGCGCGCCATTTGTAGTGATCGCCTTTCAGCCAGATGTCATACAGGTTTTTGAAACGGTAATTTTCGGCAACCTGCTGCGGCGGAAGGTGGCAGTGGTAGTCGAAAATCGGCTGATCTTTGGCGTAGTCATGGTACAGACGGCGGGCAAATTCGGTGTCGAGCAGGAAATCTTCGGTCATAAACGGAGTCATTATCGTCTTCCTCTAAAAGAGTGCGTCAGATGCTTAACTGCAATGCTGCAAAGTTATCACACCAATTTCCAGTCCCTAAAGATTTTTTCGTGAGTCAGATCAATAAAAGCCGACAAAAAAAGTACCCAAAAAGAAGTAAATCCTTCACCAGGCCCCGCCATTACTGGCTCTACGCAGCGCCAATAAAGACCTTACTGTTATTCCAGCATTTGTGACGGTTCTCACCTTTTAAAGTTGTATGACAAGTTATCGTTTACCCCGTCGCAACCTATAAGCCGAAGGAATGCATTAACGATGATTCAGTCATCGGAATTACCGGTACGGATACCGAATTCGCAGAATTATTAATGGCAAGGTTCGGGCCGTTACAGGAAATCTGTTACGCCCCCCGTTACTTAAACATCCTCCTCTACCCAGGAAGATGACCGCGCAGCGCGCGGATAAAACAAAATGACGAGGTTTTACATGCGTAAGATTAAAGGGTTACGTTGGTACATGATTGCACTGGTGACGTTGGGCACCGTGCTCGGCTACCTCACTCGTAACACCGTGGCGGCCGCTGCGCCGACCTTTATGCAGGAACTGCATATTTCCACTCAGCAATACTCTTACATCATCGCCGCCTATTCCGCTGCTTATACCATTATGCAGCCGGTTGCAGGCTACGTGCTTGACCTGTTAGGGACTAAGGTTGGCTACGCGGTGTTCGCCGTTCTGTGGGCATGTTTCTGCGGGGCGACTGCGCTGGCAGGCAGTTGGGGCGGTCTGGCCGTGGCGCGTGGTGCTGTCGGTGCAGCAGAAGCGGCAATGATCCCGGCCGGTCTGAAAGCCAGCTCCGAATGGTTCCCGGCGAAAGAACGTTCCGTTGCCGTCGGCTACTTCAACGTCGGTTCCTCCATCGGCGGGATGATTGCGCCGCCGTTGGTGGTGTGGGCTATCGTCATGCACAGCTGGCAGATGGCGTTCATTATCTCCGGTGTCCTGAGCTTCGCATGGGCAATGGCCTGGCTGATATTCTACAAACACCCACGTGACCAGAAAAAACTGACCGAAGAAGAACGTGAGTACATCATCGGGGGTCAGGAAGCGCAGCATCAGACCGATAATGGCAAAAAAATGTCGGCCTGGCAGATTATCCGTAATCGCCAGTTCTGGGGTATCGCGCTGCCACGTTTCCTGGCAGAACCGGCCTGGGGTACTTTCAACGCCTGGATCCCCCTGTTCATGTTTAAAGTCTATGGCTTTGACCTGAAACACATTGCGATGTTTGCGTGGATGCCAATGCTGTTTGCTGACCTCGGTTGCATCGTCGGCGGCTATCTGCCACCGCTGTTCCAGCGGAAGTTCGGCGTGAACCTGATTGTTTCCCGTAAGCTGGTCGTCACCATGGGTGCTGTCCTGATGATTGGTCCGGGCCTGATTGGCCTGTTCACCAGCCCTTACGTTGCGATTGCCCTGCTATGCGTCGGTGGCTTTGCTCACCAGTCACTGTCCGGTGCGCTGATTACTCTTTCTTCCGATGTCTTTGGCCGTAACGAAGTGGCTACGGCGAACGGCCTGACCGGCATGGCAGCATGGACCGCAAGTACACTGTTTGCGCTGGTTGTGGGTGCGCTGGCCGATACGCTGGGCTTCAGCCCATTGTTCGCGGTACTGGCAGTGTTTGACCTTATCGGTGCGGTCATTATCTGGACCGTGCTGCAGAACAAACCAGCAGCCGAAACCGCACACGCCGTTGGCGGGACTGCAACGCAAAGCTAAACCTTGCTACACCTGCTTTAAAGCCGCCTTCCGGGCGGCTTTTTGCCGTGAAGATGGTGGTGAGTTTTGCGTAAAAGTGGTATAACAAATCCTCATGCCATACCCTGCCTGGAGCGAATATGGAAATCACGGAATCACGCCGTTTATATCAACAGCTTGCCGCTGATCTGAAAAATCGTATTGAGCAAGGCGTTTATCTTGTGGGCGACAAACTGCCTGCAGAGCGTTTTATTGCCGACGAGAAGAACGTCAGCCGCACGGTGGTTCGTGAAGCCATTATCATGCTGGAAGTCGAAGGCTACGTTGAAGTACGCAAAGGCTCTGGTATTCATGTCATCTCCAATACCGCGAAGCATTACCACGCTCCGGACGAGTCCCTTGAGTTTGCCAACTACGGTCCGTTCGAACTGCTTCAGGCCCGTCAGCTTATTGAAAGTAATATCGCCGAGTTCGCCGCCACTCAGGTGACGAAACAGGACATCATGAAGCTGATGGAAATTCAGGAGAATGCGCGCAAAGAGAAGTGCTTCCGCGACTCCGAATGGGATCTCCAGTTCCACGTCCAGGTTGCCCTGGCAACACAAAACACCGCGTTAGCGGCGATTGTCGAAAAAATGTGGACTCAGCGCGTGCATAACCCGTACTGGAAAAAACTCCACGACCATATCGATCTGCGCACGGTGGATAACTGGTGTGACGATCATGACCAAATTCTGAAAGCGCTGATCCGCAAAGACCCACACGCTGCAAAACTGGCGATGTGGCAGCATCTGGAAAACACCAAACTGATGCTGTTTAACGAAACCAGCGATGATTTCGAATTCAATGCTGACCGTTACCTGTTTGCCGATAATCCGGTGGTTCACCTCGATACCGCCGCCAACGGCGCGAAATAAGATTTACTTACCCCCGATGAGAGATCGGGGGTAAGTAAATCCACTATAGTGTCAGCCTGTGTAAAATCCCTCGCCTCTCCCCTCTTCAGAAAGCAAAATCAACCCGCAACAAACTGCAATTTCTGTGACGTTAAATCAGCGCTTTTGTTACACTTAGATGCATTTTGTCGTTGGCGAGTCGGGCGTGCCTGATTCGCGTAAACATGGATAAGTTCAGAGCGTGTTGCCAGCGTCCATAATCAATCAATAACAACTGACGTCCGGCAGAAAAACGCGTTCAGGCATGACATTAATCGATGTACCAGGAATCGTGAATGGAACTGTTAACCCAATTACTCAATGCCTTGTGGAGCCAGGATTTCGAAACCCTCGCCAACCCCTCCATGATAGGTATGCTCTACTTCGTGTTGTTCATGATCCTGTTCTTAGAGAACGGATTATTACCTGCTGCCTTTTTACCGGGCGACAGCCTGCTAGTGCTGGTCGGCGTGCTAATCGCCAAAGGTGCGATGGGTTTCCCGCTAACGCTGCTGCTGCTGACCACCGCCGCCAGCCTCGGCTGCTGGCTGAGCTACATTCAGGGCCGCTGGCTCGGGAATACGCGCATTGTGCAGAACTGGCTTTCGCACCTGCCCGCCCATTACCACCAGCGCGCACATCACCTGTTCCATAAGCACGGTTTATCCGCCCTGTTGGTCGGACGCTTTATCGCCTTTGTACGCACGCTGCTGCCAACTATCGCCGGTCTGTCCGGTCTTAGCAGCGCCCGTTTCCAGCTCTTCAACTGGTTGAGCGGCCTGCTGTGGGTGCTTATCCTGACGTCACTCGGTTATCTGCTGGGGAAAACCCCGGTGTTCCTGAAATACGAAGATGCGCTGATGTCCTGCCTGATGCTGCTGCCGGTTGTGCTACTGGTGATTGGTCTGGTCGGGTCGCTAATCGTACTGGTGAAGAAAAAATACGGTAGCCGGAGCTAAGCATGGGATTGCGGAACGTTACCTTACGCCGGTTCAGTATCAGTCTCGGCGCATTGCTCATGCTGTGCACCCTGCTCTGGTTCTGGGCCGCGATTCAGCAACGCGAGTCTACGCTTGCCATTCGTCCAGTCAGCGCCAATATCAGCATGCCTGACGGTTTCTCCATCTGGCATCATCTGGATGCTAACGGCATCCGCTTTAAGAGCATCACCCCGCAAAATGATGCTTTAGTGATTAAGTTTGAATCCAGCGACCAAAGCGCCGCCGCCAAAGAGGTGCTGGACAGAACCCTGCCCCACGGTTACATCATCGCTCAGCTTGATGATGAAGACTCGTTGGCCCCACAGTGGCTCTCCCGCCTTCGCGACACGCCGCACCGGTTTGGTTAAACCCTTCCAGGATTCTGAATCTTTTCACAGGCTTTGGTGATTTCGCATTTACTTACTATCATTGAGTAAGCGGAAGTCACCCGCATCATCTCGTCGATTGGGTGGGGCAATGTCATAACGAGCCCACAACACAAGGGAAGGTTTAACCGATGAAATACCGCATTTTTCTGGCTTTGGGCCTGGTGACAATGAGCGCTGGCGCGTTTGCGTCAACACCGTGTCAGGAGAAGGAACAGGACATCCAGCGAGAAATCCACTACGCCGAAAAACACCACAACCAAAGCCGCATTGACGGTCTGAACAAAGCGCTGCGGGAAGTAAAAGGCAACTGCAGCGACAGCAAACTTCGTGCCGATCACCAAAAGAAAATTGCTGAACAGAAAGAAGAAATCACCGAGCGTCGCCACGACCTTGATGAAGCCAAAACCAAGGGCGATGCGGACAAAATCAGTAAGCGTGAGCACAAGCTCACTGAAGCGCAGCAACAACTGAAAGCGCTGGAGTCTCGTGACTATTGATTCAATGGAAGTTTAACAAAGTACACTGGAGAACAAGATCATGGCGAAAGATACCACCTCAGAACATCTGCGTGACGAACTGAAATCCCTGGCGGATACCCTGGAAGAGGTGCTGAACTCCTCCTCAGACAAATCGAAAGAAGAACTCGGCAAACTGCGCAGCAAAGCAGAACGCGCGCTGAAAGACAGCCGCTACCGTCTGGGTGAAACCAGCGATGCCATTGCCCAACAAACCCGTGAAGCCGCTGCACGCGCTGACGAATACGTACGTGATAACCCATGGACCGGCGTGGGTATCGGCGCGGCCGTTGGGCTGGTGCTGGGTGTGCTGCTGTCGCGTCGTTAATTATGGCTGACTCACATCACTCAAACGGGCCGGGAAAAAGCGTTTTCGGCATCGGCCAGCGCATTGTCACCATCATGGTCGACATGGTGGAAACCCGTCTGCGACTGGCAGTCGCTGAGCTGGAAGAGGAGAAAGCGAACCTTTTCCAGATGCTGCTGATGCTCGGCCTGACCATGCTGTTCGCGGCATTCGGGCTGATGAGTTTGATGGTGCTGATTATCTGGGCCATCGATCCGCAATACCGGCTGAACGCCATGATTGCCACCACCGCCGTCCTGCTCCTGTTGGCGCTTATCGGCGCCGTCTGGACGCTGCGAAAAGCGCGGCGCTCAACGCTGCTACGCCATACCCGCAACGAACTGGCGAACGATCGGGCGCTGCTTGAGGATGACGAACGTGAGTAGCAAAGTGGAACTGCAGAAACGCAAAGCGTATCTGCTGAGCAAAATCCAACAGCAACGGCTGGACCTGTCCGCCAGCCGTCGTGACTGGATAGAAGCCACTGATGTCTACGATCGCGGATGGAACACGCTGCTGAACCTGCGCGCCTGGGCGCTGGTCGGCAGTAGCGTCATGGCTATCTGGTCAGTACGCCATCCACGCTTCCTGGTACGCTGGGGCCGTCGTGGTTTCGGCGTCTGGAGCGCATGGCGGCTGGTGAAAAGTACGATGCGCCAGCAGCAGTTACGCCACTGACAGCACGCTGCCCGGCGACGCCCTGTCTGCCGGGCAATATTACCCATTTCCCTTCCCCGAATTAATACTCAATATCTTTGAAGAAGATCGACAGTTTTCCTTGCTAACAATCCCCCAACGGCACGATTACACTCCTTTCCATCGACAGCAAACCCGCGGTATCCCCGCGTATTTGCACAATAAATGAATAAATCCGCCTGCGTGGTTTGAGGGAGAGTAAAATGAAAAAATTAGAAGATGTTGGTGTTCTGGTCGCTCGTATTCTGATGCCAGTCCTGTTTATCACTGCAGGCTGGGGCAAAATCACCGGTTATGCGGGCACTCAGCAGTATATGGAAGCGATGGGCGTTCCGGGTGCGCTGCTGCCACTGACTATTCTGCTCGAATTCGGCGGCGGTCTGGCGATTCTGTTCGGTTTCCTGACCCGCACCACCGCGCTGTTCACCGCAGGTTTTACCCTGCTGACCGCGTTTATCTTCCACAGCAACTTTGCGGAAGGCGTTAACTCGCTGATGTTCATGAAAAACCTGACCATCGCTGGCGGTTTCCTGCTGGTGGCTATCACCGGTCCAGGCGCATTCAGTATTGACCGCGTGCTGAACAAAAAGTGGTAAGCCCGCTATACTGACTGAAGCGTAAAGCGAGGGAAATCCCTCGCTTTTGTCATTTTTGAAGGAGAGAGAACCATGGGACAACTGATTGACGGCGTCTGGCATGACACCTGGTACGACACCAAATCTACCGGGGGACGATTCAAACGTTCTGTTTCGGCGTATCGTAACTGGCTGACCGCCGACGGCACGCCAGGCCCCTCCGGAGAAGGCGGTTTTGCGGCTGAAAAAGACCGCTACCATTTATACGTTTCCCTCGCGTGTCCGTGGGCGCACCGCACGCTGATCATGCGCGCGTTAAAAGGCCTGGAATCGTTTATTGATGTGTCGGTCGTAAACCCGCTGATGTACGAAAACGGCTGGACCTTTGACGACAGCTTCCCCGGCGCGACCGGCGACACGCTGTATCAGAACGAATTTCTCTATCAGCTGTATCTACATGCCGACCCGCAATATACCGGGCGCGTCACGGTGCCGGTGCTGTGGGACAAAAAAAACCACACTATCGTCAGTAACGAATCAGCGGAAATCATCCGTATGCTGAATACCGCATTTGACGGTCTCGGCGCACGTGCCGGTGATTATTACCCTGAAGCGCTGCGCCCACAAATTGACGAGCTGAACGGCTGGATTTACGACAGCATTAACAACGGGGTCTACAAAGCCGGGTTTGCCACCAGCCAGGATGCCTACGACGAAGCGGTGACGAAAGTCTTCGAGGCGCTGGCTCGCGTAGAGCAAATCCTCGGCCAGCACCGTTATCTGACCGGCAACCAGTTAACCGAAGCGGATATTCGCCTGTGGACCACGCTGGTGCGTTTCGATCCCGTGTATGTCACCCATTTCAAATGCGATAAGCACCGTATCAGCGATTACCTGAATCTGTACGGTTTCCTGCGCGATATCTATCAGCTGCCAGGTGTGGCGGAGACGGTGAACATCGACCACATTCGCCATCACTATTATCGCAGCCATAAAACCATTAACCCAACGGGGATCATCTCTATTGGTCCGTGGCAGGATCTTGATGAGCCTCACGGTCGCGACGTGCGTTTCCGCTAATTATCAAGGACATCAATCGATGTCCTTTTTTAATTTATAGTTTGCATCTATCCTTACCTCGATCGCTTAGAAAACAAGTGATTGACTGATTACAGAGGCAAGGAAAATGGACTGGTATCTAAAAGTACTCAAGAATTACATCGGGTTTGGTGGCAGGGCGCGCCGGAAAGAATATTGGATGTTCGTGCTGGTGAGTTTCGTACTGGCCGGGGTGCTGAGTATTATCGATAAAATACTCGGTCTGGAACGCGTCAGCGGTGAAGGCGTACTGGCGAGCATTTATGGTCTGCTGGTACTGATCCCGACATGGGCAGTGCAGTTCCGCCGTCTGCATGATACCGATCGTTCAGCGTGGTGGCTGTTGCTGTTACTGATCCCAATCATTGGCTGGATAGTGATTCTGGTCTTTAACTGCCAGAACGGCACGCCGGGTGAAAACCACTTCGGACCGGATCCTAAACGGATCCCGTAAAGTCAAAACGCCTGGCGGCGCGACACATACCGGGCCTGCGTTTGAGTCGAAAGGCCCGGCAAGTTTATGCCGCCGGGCCTTTCATCGTTTTGTCATTAGTAAACGTTACTTTTTAGCAAACAGCTTTGGAATTTCACGCAGACACCAGGCTTTTGCTTCACCCATGCTGTCACGTCGCCACGCCATAATAATATCGACTTCATTCGTGTATTCCGGGCTCACCACCCGCAACCTTCCTTCGGTAATATCCTGCTCGACCAGCGGATACGGCATTGTCGCCACGCCAAGCCCCGCTAGCAACGCCTGACGCTTATCTTCGATAGTGCTGACCGTCAAACGCGGCTGCTTGTCCAGCAGTTGTACGGTGAGCACCGGGCGTTCACGGGCAGTATCCGCCACCGCCACGCCGCGATATTTCACGCGCGTCACTTCTGATAAAGGCTCCGGCTCCTGATGAATCGGGTGATCCGGTGCGGCAACGTACACGTTCAGGATCGAATACAGCTTGCGGGAGTTTATCTCGGACGACGAACGAAAATGCATATCCGGCGCGATAACGATATCCGCACGGCCCTGCTCCAGACGTTCCCAGGCGCCAGCCAATACTTCGGTGATGATCGACAACTGAGTGTTGGCTTTCAGCCCCAGTTTTTCAATCAGCGGGAACAGCTCCGGGGTCGGCACCAGCGCTTCGGCGACCAGCGTCAGATGCGTTTCCCAGCCACGCGCCAGCGCTTCGGCGTCGGTGGTCAGTTTATCGGCAGCTTCCAGCAGCACGCGGCCGCGTTCCAGCAGCATTCGGCCAACGTTGGTGAATTTTGTGCGATGACCTGAGCGGTCAAACAGCACCACGTCGAGCTCTTCTTCCAGCTTCTGCATGGTGTAGCTCAGCGCAGACGGGACGCGCCCTAGCTCATCGGCGGCGGCAGCAAAGCTGCCACGCCGGTCAATAGCGTCCATTACTCTTAACGCTTCCAGCGTCAATGCTCTCTCTTTAGCCATGGCGTTCTCATTCAGGAAATTTGAACATACCCGGCAGAATATCTGGCTAACAATGCAGCGTCCATAGCTTTACCATTGTTTAGTGTAAAGAGAGGTCAAGAATATGATTACTACCCGAACAGCCAAACAGTGCGGACAAGCTGATTTCGGCTGGCTGCAGGCGCGATACACTTTCTCCTTCGGACACTACTTCGACCCGAAACTGCTGGGGTATGCTTCCCTGCGCGTGCTGAATCAGGAAGTACTCGGGCCAGACGCATCGTTCCAGCCGCGCGCGTATCCGAAGGTCGATATCCTGAATATTATTCTGGAAGGAGAGGCCGAGTATCGTGACAGCGAAGGGAATCACGTTCAGGCAAAAGCGGGCGAAGCGCTACTGATTGCCACGCAGCCGGGCACCAGCTACAGCGAGCACAACCTCAGTAAAGAGAAGTCGCTGACGCGAATGCAGCTCTGGCTCGACGCCTGCCCGCAGCGGGAAAATCCATCGGTACAAAAGCGCGAACTCACCGACACTGCCCAGCAGCTTATCGCTTCCCCCGACGGTAGCCAGCACAGCGTACAGCTCCGCCAGCAAGTGTGGGTTCACCACATTCAGCTGAATAAAGGCGAACAGCTGAGCTTCCAACTGCATGGTCCGCGCGCGTATCTGCAATCTATTCACGGCACCGTTCATGCGGTGACACCGCAGGAAGAGCGGGAAGGATTAACCTGCGGTGATGGCGCATTTATTCGTGACGAGGCTAACATTACACTGGTCGCCGATACGCCTCTGCGCGCTTTGCTGATAGATTTACCGGTGTAATAGCTGAAGCCAGGCGGTGACCGTGCGTAAAAAGCAGCAAAAGAAAGTCGCAGTGAAAAAACCTGTCGACGTACAGGAAGTCGCAGTAACAGGAGACCCTGTACCGCTGGCGTTTGGAACCGAAGAGATGCTTGGGGAGCTGGAAGCGATTGTCGCTGATGCAGAAATCAGACTGGCACAAGAATTGGACCAGGTCTGAGTAAAAGCCCGCGCTATTTCGCGGGCTTTGTACTTAGTTATTGATGGACTGAATCAAATCGTCCTGGATCTGCTTACGCTGTGCTGGCGTCAGAACCTGGTTCAGGTCGAAGTAGTACTTCACACGGTAGTAGCGAGTCTGCTGCTCCACTTTGCTGAACGCTTCGAGCTGGGTTTTCACCGCCTGCTCATCCCATTTTCCAGAGTGGATAACGTCAATCAACGCGCCATCTTTCACGTCTTTCATGGACACCTGTTCAACGCTTTTTTCCATTTCGTCATGCAGGCTTTGGATTTTTGCGACCTGATCGTTGGTCAGTTTCAGATGCTGAACGATTGGATCCTGAGAAGGCGCCGGAGCAACCTCGGTGTTTGCAGCCTGGGCAACGCCAGTGAAACCAATCAGGGAAGCCGTCAGCAGCGCAATGCGGGTCATTTTATTCATCGTTAATATCCTTTAAGTAGACATGGATATTATTTCGCGTTCGACAGTAAAAAAGTATGACACTTCATGAGTACATGTTTGAATGTAAATGAAAAAAGACCGCATCACAGGCGGCCTTTATGCAGGAATATCGCTTATTTATAGATAATGGCGGTGCCGCCCCACAGGCTGGAATCGCCAGAATTACCGAGTCCGACAATTTGATAGTGGCCGGCATTTTCCTGCGCCGCTTTGGCTTTCAGGGCATGAATGGCATCGTCAGAGGAGCCCGCAAGGCCAGAAATCTGCACGGTGCCCATCTGTTGCAGCGTGCTTGCCTGATCGGAATCAACCTGTTTAGGACCCGCAGCCAGAGCAGTAGCGGAAAGTAACATAAAGACAGCGCCTGTCAGCAGAGAAGTTGTTTTCATTTTTAACCCTCTCGGAATGGATGTAGAAGCGTTTACATCAATAAGTATGTCGCCCGCTTCGTCAGGCGATATAGGACAAATGCAAAGTCAGTTAATCATTGTGACTGGATTGTGGAGAAAGCATGTCGGGTTATGGCGCTAGAAACAGCTGGCAAAATATAAGCGAAACGGCGGCATCTCTGCCGCCGTTTATTTTACTAAAAGCATGAGTCAACTTCGCGAAAGTTAAACCGCGGGCTGCAGCTCTTCCATTTGGCTTTTGCGCTGCTTTTTCATTTCATACAGTTCTTCATCCGCTCTTTTATAGCTCTCAGTAAAGCCATGCGTCAGTTCACTGATGCCGTAAGAGAACGATAATGGCAGCGTTGTATTTTCAAAGGGGAAACAAGAAAGCTCCGCAACCCGCTTCGCCATCATCTGCTGCGCCTGTGCAATTGTCGTGTTTTGTAATAACAGAACAAACTCATCCCCCCCCATTCGGATCAGATGATCGCCCTGACGAACGGATTCCAGTAAATATTGAGCGAAGAAGATAAGTGCCTCATCTCCGGCATGGTGGCCCCAGGTATCGTTAATGGTTTTGAAATCATTCAAATCCATGGCAACCAGAATAGTATTGCGGCTGTTGGGAATATTTTCTGTCACTATTTTCCCGCCTTCCCGCGACAACGCTTCGGTCAGCGAATCGGTGGTGAGTTTATCCATCATCAGCTCAATTCTTCTGTGGGAACGCATAAAGACTATAAAGAAAAACAGCATGATGATGTTAGCGAACAGAAAACCTGCAAGTTTAATGCGCAGTAGTTCGGTAAAGCTCACGCGAGTACTCAGGCAGAAGCCATTTACCAGCTTGATATCCCCGAGATTAAAATCAAGCCACGAACCGTTGTCCGGGAAGATATTCATGTCGATATCATTACCTTTCAGGCTATGAATACGAATGTCATACCCGGAATTGGAGATATTCAGCTCATTAAAAGCATCACGGAATAGAGAGGCCAGGTCATCTCGGGTGTAATCGATAGCGATAATCCCAGACATTCGACTTCCCTGACCGATGAAGTCCTTAATCACCACCGGGCTACCGATAGTGATAGTCGGTAATTTCGAAATGGCATCCTGGTAAACATTACTATAAAACAGTTCCGGCACGACATACCCACGATTGCTTCTCAACAGCGAAGACGTGGTCTCTATGTAGCCAGAAAGACGAAAGTGTGGATTAGCACCCTGAATTTCAATGGCTTTTTCGGTGTTGAAAACGTAATAGTAGCCGGTATCACCGTCGGTATAGTAGGTCGTAAATTGGGACTTATTAGCATCGCTAAAATTGCGCCAGAACGAGCGCAAAATAGTGAATTTCTTACGGTGAGCATCATCGATATCCGCTTTCCATGCGGGAATCTCGCTGTCGCTCAGTCGTTCATTCACTGTGCCCGCGAATTTTTTGCTGTCGATTCCCATGTTTTTTTTCAGCATACTGTCTGGCAGTTGCAGCATCGAACTCAGGTCAGACGCCATGCTTCTGTTATTTTGCGTATCTTTTGTAATCAGGCGCACCACACGCGACGTGACCAACTCAATATTGGTTCTGGCGTTAGAAAATGAAATATAAAAAGTGAACGCATTCACGATGACGACCATCACCGAAAGCACGATCAAAAAAAGCTTCTTCTCTGATTTTAGCTGATGCGAATTTTTCATAGCGCTTACCCGTTAGCCTTCACCGTTATCACCCCATCCTGCGGTACCCAGGCCGAGAAAAGCTGTGGGCGCGAGTAGTAATAACCCTGCGCTTTCACGCATCCCATCGACTCGAGTTTTTCGCCCATTTCCACGGTCTCTATCCCTTCTGCAACCAGCGGCACGCCGAAGGATTGCGACAGCATAACCACCGACGAAATGATGGCCTCACTCTTACGGTCATCCAGCACGCCTTTCACAAAATCACGGTCGATCTTCAGGCAATCGAAAGGCAGTAAATGCAGATAGGACAAGCTTGAGTAGCCACTGCCAAAATCATCAATCGCAACAGACAACCCCAGACGGCGAAGATAATTGAGCGTTTCAATGACCTTTTGGCTGTTTTGCAGCAGTACGCTTTCGGTAATTTCCAGACAAATATTGCTGTTGATAAGCCCGTTATGTTGAATACAGGTCAACAGATGCGAGGAGAAATCGGTCTGCTGGAGCTGCACCGCCGAAATATTGATATGTAGCTTAAAGTCGTCCGGCGCGCCGCGGGCGATAAACGCCGCCAGTTCACGACAGGCTTCTTCGATAATCCAGCGGCCCAGACGAATAATGGTGCCGGTACGCTCTGCGAGGCCGATAAAGACATCCGGCGGTACAAAACCGAGATCGGCAGATTGCCAGCGAATAAGGCATTCACCTTCCGTAAACGTGTCGGTATTATTCAGGTCGACAATGGGTTGCAGAACCAGATGGAATCCATCATTTAGCAGGTCTTCACGCAGTGCCTTGAACATGCGGATATTGTTGAGTTCACTTTCCCGCATCTCCGGGGTGAACAGGACATATTCGCGGTTGGAGCCCGTGCGGATTTGCTGCAGCGCCAGGCCTGCATTCATCATGCAATCGACCAGATTACCCGTGGTGATTGTCTCCAGCACAGCCCCGCCCTGACCGGTGAAAACGTGTGATGCGTCTTCCGGATCGTTTTGAATTTGTCGGGCTGGTGCGTCATGGAACAACGACGAGATCAGTCCCCAATAGGTATCGAGATCTTTTTGCTCATTGTGGCCAGGGAAGGTCACAATGAACAAATCCTCAGAGTAGCGGCAGAAAATACTCTCCGCGGGCGCCAGCTGGATAAGGCTTTCAGCAAAGAAACGAATAAACCGACTGCCATATACGTGGCCCAGCGTACTGCGCATATCACGGAAGTTAGTCACGCGGATCATCACTAATAAATTGCGACCGTCATACAGTGACGGCTCGTTCAAAAAGCCTTCGCGCGTCAGAATGCCGGTATCTTTATCTTTTTCAATGCGCTGTTTCTGCTCATTCAGCATACCGGTTATCAGGCCAGACGCCTTGCTGAGTTCCTCTTCGAGCACGGCTATTTCCGTGAATAACGTCCCCTGTTCTGCTGGTTCCCACGATTGTTTCCCGAGCCATCGGGTCTTTTGCACCAGCCGATGCAGCGGGTAGAAAAATCGCCTCACCAACATAATCATCACCAGCATAAAGAACAGCGCCAGCGTCGACAGCATAATGAGAGTCATGAAATGAGACGTTTTGTACAGGGCGTAAGGATGGATATTCGGCGCAATCAGCACCAGTGAACCGTTAAACTGACCCGACAGGTCACGAACCGGATGCATTATCACAAAATAGCCTTCACCCTTGTGGGTAATGATTCGTGATGACGCGGACGGTTCGTTTTCACCCTGCAATAGGGCTTTAAGCATCGGGAAAGCGTAAATACTCCGCAGTTTGACGTGCTGTCCTTTCTGATTTTCGTCGCCCGATGCGAGATATTGAGGGCGAGAAGACGAAATAATTTGCTGCTGATCGTCCAGCAGTAGCAGCGTACTGCCCGACGTCGGGGCTGATTTTGTAAGGTAGTTGCTGATAACCGTAGGGTTAATATCGGCAAAAACAACGCCCTTAAAGGCCCGGCTGTCGCTGTATAAAGGCATGCGCCAACTCATCGTCTGGCCATTGCTGGTCGACATGTGATAATAATTTTTGGTCCAGAAAGGCCGGGTTTGCGTCATCGCTTTGACAAACCAGTGACGCGAGAAAATGTTGTAGTGCTCAACGTGGCCAACGATGTCCGAATCCTTCGACGCCGTGCGATAGATATCTAATCTGTCCGGAACGGTAGACGAGGTTTTGATCGGGAAAATAGCCCCCGTGGATTTATCTCTTTCGTACGCAACGTACTTCCCGTCCGCCGTCGCCAGACCTACCCGTGAAATGGTATCAGGAGAGACGAAGTCATGGCCCAGCACATGCTTCAGCTGCTGCTCAACGGCAGGGGAATCAATGCCCGAAGACGCATTGACCAAATCAGACATCAACTCGGCCGCGCGCTGGGGCTCGTTCAGATACATATTGATTCGGTGGCTGAGATACTGGCTTTTTTGGGTCAGCGTTTTTTGCGCTATTTCCGTGTACCAGTTACTGATATCCCTGCGCTGGAGGAAAAAAAATAGCAACATCATGATGACCGTGCAGACCATCAGGCTGAGAATGAGCGTACTCGCGAAGGATATCGAGCGTTTTTTAAGCATGCGGAACATCAGAGAGTCTCCTGACCGGCGCTGTCATGTTGACGGTCAGCGCTGCAGCGTCCTTATCGCTGGCGACCTGTTCAGAACCATAAAACAAAGAGGAAAACGGAGCCGGATGGGCAAGATAGTAGCCCTGCACTTGATCGCAGCCGAGGGCGAAGAAATGCTTCCGGGTATCTTCATCCTCAATGCCGATAGCAATCAGCGGCACCTTGAAACCTTTCGCCAACGTTAACAATGAGTTAAAGACGCAAATGCTTTTCTCATTATTCAGTCGATTCGAAATCAAATGCTTTGAAATTTTGATGCTGTCGAACGGAATCGAATGCAAATAAGACATGCTGGAGAAGCCGGCGCCGAAGTCATCCAGGCAGATGCTGATCTGGTGGCGTCGAAGATAGTTCAGCACCTGGGAAGCCTGAGCCATGTCGCGATCCAGCCCACCTTCCGTGATCTCGATGCAGATGTTTTCATTTTTAAGGCCATGCAGCTGGATGGTATCCATCAGATGCCAGGCAAAACCGTTTTGCAGCAGCTGAATTGCCGAAATGTTGATGTGCAGGCGGAAATCCTTCGGCGCCCCACGCTTAATCATCGCGGACAGTTCGCGGCACGCTTCTTCAATAATCCAGCGACCTAGCGGAATGATCAGCCCGCTTTCTTCGGCGACGGGAATGAAATCCTCTGGCGGAATTTCACCCAGCTTTTCAGAGTGCCACCGCACCAGACACTCACCGGCCATACACGTTGCGCTGTCATCCGGTCCGGCAATCGGCTGAATCACCAGGAACAGCTCATTGCTGGCCATCGCGCTGCCGAGTGAATCATGCAGGCGGATATTGGTCAGCTCCGTCTCCAGCATTTCAGGCAGATATAACCGCGTTTGTGCATTCCCCGACTTTTCAGCGTGACGCAGGGCTATCCAGGCATGCATTAAGATATCGGTTATCGTCTCTGGCGTAATATCCTGCAATACCATACCCGCGTTACCGGCAAAAAGAATATTCCCCTTTCCATTCTTTCCTGATTTATTATTCAACGAGAATAGCGAGTTAATAATATTCTGATATTTAATATAATCGCTCTCCTGGTTTACACCCGGGAAAACAATAATGAATTTATCAATATTATCGCGTGCCACAATAATATTGGTTGGCAGAACGGCTTCCGCCTGTCGCATAAACTCAGCAATAAACGCATCCGCATACTTATTACCCAGCGTGTTCATGATCGACTTCATGTTGGTCACGTGGACCAGCGCGACTAAATTATGATGGTGATAAATCCGTTCATCATTTAATAATCCACTGCGTGTATAAAGACCGGAGGACGGGTCAAATTCTATTTTCTTACGCATCTGTTCGAAGCTGTCAGTCAATCGCTGCGACAAATGCTTAAAGCCGGATTCGAGCTCGGCAATTTCCTGGAACTGGTAGCCACAGTTGCCTTCTGTCCACTGTCCGGACTCCAGATCTTTGGTACGCTGGGCAATCTGGCGTAGCGGCGAGGTAATGCGGGTCAGCACCACGTGGACCAGCGCCGCGCTGAGCAGGAAGGTCAGGATCAACGCCACAATCATGAAATTATCATGCAGCTTTACGGTCGCGTTAATCGCCGATGCAGGGATAATGACCACCGCCTGCCATTTCAATTCGCCGGACGCATCGTTAACAGGAAAACGCGTGGCGTAATAACGGTCACCCTCAAGCTTAAGATTAATCACCTCATTCGGGCTAGCAGCCAGAAGCGACTTTCCGATTTTCTCAATCATCGGCGAGGTATTATTGGTCAGCGTTGGCAGCACCATTTCTGAATTAACGGGCGGTGCGAGGCGGTGCGACGATGAGGCCACAATCTGATCGCGCTCATCCAGGATGAGTAAATGACTCTCCCGGTAAGGGCGCTGGCGGCGCAGCATTTTGCTCAAATTTTGCAAATGCAGTTCACTGGAAATTACGCCAATATACTGCCCCTTGCTATTAAATGCGGGCACGCTGTAGGCAATACCGACCTCTTTTTCGGTACTGAGGTCACGATACACCGGTGTCCACAGCGGCTTCTTATACTCATTCACCGGCTGATACCATGGCCGGTTATGCATCGTGTAATGCGGGTTCTGCATGACCACCGTCGAACGCGTTGTCGACCCGGCGTACGAGACCAAAACGTCGTGCGTAGAGGGGTCTTTTAAGGTCAGATACTCTTCTTTACCGCCATCGCTTCGGTGGCTGATACCGATGTAATCGCCCTTAAGATTACCAAACTGCAGCACATTCAGGTCGATATTGCTCTGGAAGACATCGTTCATCACGTTCATGATATCGTCATATACATCGCTGACTGCGATATTGTCAGTCTGATAATGTTTGAACGTGTCTCTCAATACCGAATCGGCCTGGCGCGGAATATTAATGTAGTCCTCAACCACCGATTTAAGCAGGCTGGTCTTGGAAACAAACAGGTTGTGGCTGATGGTGTCCAGTAGACTCTGGCGATCGAGATAGACTACCGTTGAAACAATAGCAAACACCATGCAATAAAATGCAATAAAGAGGGTTCTGACAGCTCCGGTCAGAGAAGATGATGTTTTAAAATAACGAAAAATCATAGGGAACCATGGGGAGCTGTCGGAAGATACAGGTAATTAACGAATAATAGAGTTACCACCAGGGAGGAGGAATAATGCACATAGCAAAACCTGATGGTATTTCATCAATAAGATTACCACGTACCACAAAACACGCCACTAGTAAGTGGTTTAATAATAAACCGGCGTTATCGTTTCATGGCTAAAAATATTAAATTAAATTTTCGTGGATGCATTTAGTATATACAGGTAGCGATCCGGGTGTTTTTTCCCGGTGGTGCAGTCCACTGCGCCGCCGGGCCGTGTTTTACAAAGCAAAACGCCCTGCACTGTTTTCACAGTGCAGGGCGTTTATGAATGAGTTGAAGCTGACCGATAAGCCGGGTTCTGTCGTGGACAGTCATTCATCTAGGCCAGCAATCGCTCACTGGCTCAAGCAGCCTACCCGGGTTCAGTACGGGCCGTACCTTGTGAACCCCTATTTGGCCTTGCTCCGGGTGGAGTTTACCGTGCCACGAACTGTTGCCAGTCGCGCGGTGCGCTCTTACCGCACCCTTTCACCCTTACCTGATCCCGCTTGCGCGGGCCATCGGCGGTTTGCTCTCTGTTGCACTGGTCGTGGGTTTCCCCCCCAGGCGTTACCTGGCACCCTGCCCTATGGAGCCCGGACTTTCCTCCCCTTCGCCCGTCTCCCCCCGAAAGAGGACGACGACGAAGCGGCGACTGTCTGGTCAGCTTCGGCGCGAAGTATAGAGGGTTTGCGCGGCAATGTCACCCTTCGAGCCACATCCCTATTTACAGCGTGTTGAGGATGGTATTTGCCGCTTTCACTCGCTCGGTATTCGGATACATTTTGTTGGCCAGCATCACAATGCCGATGTATTTTTCAGGAATGAACGCTACGTATGCGCCAAAGCCGTTAGTCGACCCGGTTTTATGCACCAGAGAGGCTTTCACTGGCGCAACCGGCGGATCTATCGCCGTCACAGGTGAAGCCGCCAGCGCCACTTTGTTATCGCTGCCGTTAATGACGGTCGCCGCCGCAACCGGCCAGTTCAGCATTTCCCAGCCTAAGCCCTGATACATACTGCCGCTGCGCCAGTAGCGCGACTGCGCAAGCTCCAGCCCTTTTTGCAGCGTCGGCTGTTTCACCTGCTGCGGGTTCATGTTGTATTGCACCCAGCTCGCCATATCCTCGATGGTGGATTTCACGCCGTAGGCTTCGGCATCCAGCATGCCCGGCCCAACGTGCATGGCTTTACCGTCACGATAGCCCCAGGCGTAATGATTTTCTTCATTGGCCGGAACGGTGAACCAGGTATGATTGAGGTTCAGCGGTTGCAGAACGCGCTGGCGCACCGCATCGTTAAACGTCATCCCGGACGGTTTCACCGCCAGCGCGCCAAACAGGCCAATGCTTGAGTTAGTGTACTGACGACGGGTACCCGGCGCCCAGTCCGGCTGCCAGTTCTGGTAAAACTTCAGCAGCGCGGCCTGATTATCGACCTCATCCGGCACCTGCAATGGCAAGCCGCCCGCGGTGTAGGTCGCCAGATCTAACAGAGTGATGCCCTGCCACTGCTTGCCCGTCAGTTCTGGCCAGTATTTCGTAGCCGGATCACTGAGCTTCACTTCCCCGCGCGCCACACTATCGCCGCCCAGCACGCCGGTGAAAGTTTTACTCACGGAGCCCAGCTCAAAAATCGTCTGCGTCGTCACCGGCTGCTTTTTCGCGATGTCGGCCACGCCGTAGGTAAAGTAGTGTGGCTTGCCCTGATAAATCACCGCCACTGCCATGCCGGGAATGGCCTGCGCTTTGATCATCGGTTTAAGCGTTTGGTTGACCACCTCTTCTAACTGTTTGTCACTTAATGTTTTTTGTGTGGCAAAGGCAGAAAAGGAGACGCTCAGAACCAGCGCACAGCAGAGTGTTTTTTTCATCATTGAAATTCTTCCATAAGTAACATGACAGAGAGTCCGGCACATCAGACGCGCTCAGCCTGCGGGATTTGACTGTGGCGAACAAACGATTAAATTTAGCAGTAGCCTTAAGATTTTCTAACGGAAAAAACATGACTCGTAGCTACATCCCGCTAAATTCGTTGCGGGCGTTCGAAGCCGCGGCGCGACACCTTAGCTTTACTCACGCCGCCATCGAGCTCAACGTCACCCATTCGGCCATCAGCCAGCAGGTCAAAGCGCTGGAAGAACATCTGAACTGCCCGCTGTTTGTTCGCGTTTCGCGTGGATTACGGCTGACGACGGAAGGCGAAAGCCTGCTGCCGGTGCTGAATGATTCGTTCGATCGCATCGCGGGGATGCTGGACAGGTTCGCGGTTTCCCATGAGCGAGAAAAACTGAAGGTCGGCGTGGTGGGTACGTTTGCCACCGGGTTTCTGCTTCCCCGGCTGGAGGATTTCCGGCGTTGTTATCCGTATATCGATTTGCAGTTATCCACGCACAACAACCGGGTCGACCCGGCCGCTGAAGGGCTGGACTACACCATTCGCTACGGCAACGGCGCCTGGCACGATACGGACGCCACGTTTTTATGCTCGGCCCCGCTGGCACCGCTGTGCAGCCCCGAACTGGCTGCGGCGCTGCGCACGCCGGACGATATTCTGCAATTCACGCTGCTGCGCTCATATCGACGCGATGAATGGAATTCCTGGTTCGAGGCGGCAGGCGAACAATCTCCGTCGCCCACACATCGGGTGATGGTCTTTGATTCGTCGGTGACGATGCTGGAAGCCGCCCAAGCCGGAATGGGTGTTGCCATCGCGCCGGTGAATATGTTCACCCACTTGTTCAACAGCGAGCGCATCACGCAACCCTTTGAATGCGAGATTAATCTCGGAAGTTACTGGCTCACGCGTATGCAGGCCCGACCACAAACCCCGGCGATGGATGATTTCGCCCGCTGGCTGGTGAATCAGAGTTTGTAACTCTCCTTTCCATTAAGGGTGAACATGATTTGCCCTTGATGACTCTCTCCAACCCAATCACTTTCAAAACCCTTCCATTCCTTTCGATTGTTTCGTTTATTCGATCTCAATCACAAAACAACATTCCGAAAGCCTATATTTTATTTCGAAGAAAAAAAACGAAAGAATTCGGAGGGAAAATGTTCATCATTTCGACCAAAGCGATGTTAAAGAAGGCCCAGCGTGAAGGTTATGCCGTCCCTGCTTTCAACATCCACAATCTCGAGACCCTGCAGGTGGTGGTTGAAACCGCATCTGAGCTCCGCTCTCCGCTGATTGTGGCCGGTACGCCGGGAACGTTCAGCTATGCAGGAACAGGGAATATCGTGGCGATCGCCGCAGAGCTCGCCAGAAGCTACAACCACCCTCTCGCGGTCCACCTCGATCACCATGAAAGCGGAACTGACATTGAACAAAAGGTGAAAGCCGGTGTGCGGTCGGTGATGATCGACGGTTCCCACCACGCATTTACCGAAAATATCGCGTTAGTGAAAAGCGTTGCCGACGACTGCCATCGCTATGACGTCAGCGTGGAAGCCGAGCTGGGTCGCCTGGGCGGTCAGGAAGACGATTTGACCGTTGACGCCAAAGACACGCTGTATACCCATCCGATTCAGGCACGAGAATTCGTTGAAAAAACCGGTATTGATTCACTGGCGGTCGCCATTGGTTCCGCCCATGGGCTGTACGTGGGTGAACCAAAACTCGACTTTGATCGTCTGGCAGAAATCCGACAGCAGGTCGATATCCCACTGGTTCTGCATGGCGCATCAGGGCTTCCGACAGAGGATATTCACCGCGCAATTACGCTGGGTATTTGCAAGGTAAACGTCGCGACCGAGCTCAAAATAGCATTCGCTAATGCGCTTAAAGACTATTTGAGTATTCACCCCGATACCAGCGATCCGCGGCATTACATGATCCCCGCCAAATCAGCGATGAAGCAGGTCGTGCAGAAAGTTATTTTTGATTGCGGCAGTGAAGGAAAGCTGTAGCGACTGAATTTAATCATTTTAATTCAAAGCATTAACCACTTTCGGAGAACGTAGTGAAAGAGATAATCGCTCGACATAAACGCGGTGAACATTTGGGGATTTGCTCCGTTTGTTCGGCCCACCCTCTGGTCATTGAAGCCACCTTACGTTTCGATCTGGATAGCGACAATAAAGTGCTCATCGAAGCGACCTCGAATCAGGTAAATCAGTTTGGGGGGTATACCGGAATGAAGCCCGCTGACTTTCGGGACTTTGTCTATGAGATTGCAAAAGACGTCGGTTTCCCACCAGAAAGGCTGATCCTCGGCGGCGATCATCTTGGGCCAAATTGCTGGCAAAACGAAGCCGCCGCAGTCGCCATGGAAAAATCCGTTGAATTGATTAAGGCCTATGTCACTGCTGGGTTCAGCAAAATCCACCTTGATGCGTCGATGTCTTGTGCTGATGACCCTACGCCGCTGGATCCAATGATCGTCGCTGAACGTGCGGCCATCCTTTGCAAGGCCGCAGAAAACACAGCAACGGACGAACAAAAACGCGCTCTGACGTATGTCATCGGCACCGAAGTTCCCGTCCCCGGCGGGGAAGCCAGCACCATCGGAACGGTCCATATTACACGTGAGAAAGACGCGGCCCACACCCTCGAAACCCATCAAGTTGCCTTCTGTGCATTAGGGCTGGAAGAAGCCTTAAGCCGGGTGATTGCGATTGTCGTGCAGCCAGGGGTGGAATTCGATCATACCCAGATCATTCACTATCAACCGCATGCCGCCGAAGCGTTATCTGGCTGGATAAAGCAAACGCCAATGGTCTATGAGGCTCACTCTACGGACTATCAAACTCGTCAGGCATACCACGCTCTGGTTCGCGACCACTATGCAATCCTGAAAGTAGGTCCAGCACTCACCTTTGCATTACGAGAAGCGATCTTTGCGTTGGCACAAATGGAAAACGAGCTGGTCTCTACTGAGCGTCGCAGCCGCGTGTTGGAAGTGATTGATGAGGTGATGCTCAACGAACCGGGTTACTGGAAGAAGTATTATCACCCGACCTGGAGCCAGGCGATGGTCGATATTCACTTCAGTCTCTCTGACCGGACCCGCTATTACTGGCCTCATCCGCGTATCAGACAGAGCGTGGAGAAACTGACGGCCAATCTGAATGAGGTCTCTCTTCCACTGGGATTAATCAGCCAGTTTATGCCGGTTCAGCTTGAACGCCTGTCGGAAGGTTCTCTCACTCTTACCCCGCACAACCTGATTATCGACAAAATTCAGGACGTACTCAGGGCCTATCGTTTTGGCTGTACGGCACAAGCAGCCTGAATCCGGAGATTTTATGAGCCAACTCTTTGTTCGAACCGGAATTACCTTCAGCTCGCGCCAGCAAGTGTTGGCGCATATTGGTGAAGAAATGCTGGCCAAAGGTGTCGTGCATGACACCTGGCCGGCGGCATTACTGGAACGCGAAGCCGTATTCCCAACCGGCATTGCGCTTGAACAGCATGCCATCGCTATCCCTCACTGCGAGGCTGAACATGCAAAATCACCGGCGTTGTATTTGATTCGTCCCACCAGCCCGGTGAAATTTCAGCAGGCTGACGATGACGCGGAGATCCACGCATCCTTAATCATCGCCCTGATCGTTGAAAACCCAACGGCACAGTTGAAGCTGCTGCGTCGTCTTTTTGGTGAGCTGCAAAACCCGGACACCCTTGAAGCGTTGCTAAACGCCCCTGATACCGAACTGGCCACGCTATTCCGGGAAACGGTTCTGGAACCGCAACTCTGCGTCCAGAACCAATAAGAAACTGATAATAAAAGGAATACCCTATGAAACGTAAAATCATTGTGGCCTGCGGTGGTGCAGTAGCAACGTCAACCATGGCGGCAGAAGAGATCAAAGAGCTTTGCGAGTCGAACAATATCACTCTCGATTTAGTGCAATGTCGGGTAACGGAAATCGAAACTTATATGGATGGCGCAGATCTTATCTGCACCACCGCACGCGTTGATCGTACTTTTGGAGATATCCCGGTGGTTCACGGCATGCCGTTTGTCTCCGGCGTCGGTATCGAAGCCTTGCAACAAAAAATCCTGACCATCCTCGTGGGGTAACGCCATGTTTAGCGAAATAATGCGTTATATCCTCGATTTAGGACCAACGGTGATGTTGCCTCTGGTGATCATCGTGTTCTCTAAAGCTCTGGGGATGAAGCTCGGCGATTGTTTCAAATCAGGGCTGCATATCGGCATTGGTTTTGTCGGTATTGGGCTGGTGATCGGGTTGATGCTCGATTCCATTGGACCTGCGGCAAAATCCATGGCGGAACAGTTCCAGATAAACCTGCACGTGGTGGATATCGGCTGGCCGGGTTCATCTCCAATGACCTGGGCTTCGCAAATTGCGCTTGTTGCCATTCCGATTGCTATTGGCGTTAACATCCTCATGCTCGTCACCCGCATGACCCGCGTCGTCAACGTCGATATCTGGAATATCTGGCACATGACCTTTACCGGCGCGATGTTGCACCTGGCTACTGGCTCATACTGGATTGGTATTCTCGGGGTCGTGCTTCACGCCGCGTTCGTCTACAAACTGGGTGACTGGTTTGCCAAAGATACCCGAGACTTCTTCGGGCTGGAAGGTATCGCTATCCCGCATGGGTCTTCTGCTTATCTCGGGCCAATCGCCGTACTGGTCGATACGGTCATTGAAAAAATTCCAGGCCTGAATAGCATCCATTTCAGCGCCGATGATGTACAGAAACGCTTTGGCCCCTTCGGTGAACCGGTCACCGTGGGCTTTGTGATGGGGCTGGCGATTGGCTTACTTGCAGGTTATGACACCAAAGCTGTTCTGCAACTGGCGGTGAAAACGGCTGCTGTAATGCTGCTGATGCCACGAGTGATCAAACCGATTATGGATGGCTTAACCCCTATTGCGAAACATGCGCGTAAACGTCTGCAGGCTAAATTTGGCGGTCAGGAATTCCTGATTGGTCTGGATCCTGCGCTGCTGTTGGGGCACACCTCGGTGGTCTCTGCGAGCCTGATTTTCATTCCGCTGACCATTCTGATTGCCGTTCTGGTTCCGGGTAATCAGGTTCTGCCGTTTGGCGACCTGGCAACTATCGGTTTCTTCGTGGCTATGGCGGTTGCGGTTCATCAGGGCAACCTGTTCCGCACGCTAATTTCAGGCGTCATCATTATGGGGATCACGCTATGGATTGCCACACAAACCATCGGCTTACATACCCAGCTGGCGCAAAACGCCGGAGCGTTGAAAGCCGGGGGCATGGTGGCCTCAATGGACCAGGGCGGTTCGCCGATTACCTGGCTGCTTATCCAACTCTTCACCTGGCAGAACATCACCGGCTTCGTCATTATCGCCGTGGTTTACCTGACCGGCGTGCTGCTAACCTGGCGTCGCGCGCGTAACTATATCGCCTCTGAAAAAGCCGCTGCCCTTCAACAGGCCGAAAACCTCTCTTAATTACTTTGGGGGAGCCTGCACTCCCCCGCACCTTTCTGGAGAATCGTATGAAATCAGTGGTGATCCACGCTGAGGGAAAAGTGCGCGTTGAAGAACGTCCTATTCCACAGTTAAAAACCAAGGATGACGTATTGGTCAAAATCGTGAGTTCCGGGCTCTGCGGGTCAGATATTCCGCGTATTTTCGCCCAAGGTGCGCACTATTATCCGATAACGTTAGGACATGAATTTAGCGGTTATGTTGAATCTTATGGCTCTGAGGTGAGCGACCTGCAACCCGGCGACGCCGTTGCCTGCGTGCCTCTCCTGCCGTGCTTTACATGCCCGCAGTGCAAACATGGATTCTTCTCACTCTGCAAGCAGTACCAGTTTGTCGGCTCACGCAGCGAAGGCGGAAATGCAGAATACGTCGTGGTCAAACGCGCGAACCTCTACCGTCTGCCGTCGACAATGCCCGTGGAGGATGGCGCGTTCATCGAGCCTATCACCGTCGGCTTGCATGCCTTCAACCTGGCTCAGGGCTGCGATGGGAAAAACGTGGTCATCGTCGGGGCAGGAACCATCGGTTTGCTGGCAATGCAGTGCGCACGTGAACTGGGTGCGAAAAGCATTACCGCGATAGATATCAACCCAGAAAAACTTGAATTAGCCAAAACCCTGGGCGCGACTCACGCATTAAACAGTCGTGAAATGAGTGCGGATGATATTCAGTCTGTGCTCACAGAGCATCAGTTTGATCAACTCATTCTCGAAACGGCAGGTACGCCGCAGACCGTCGTACTGTCGATTGAAATCGCCGGGCCACGGGCCCAGGTTGCGCTGGTAGGAACACTGCATAGAGATTTGATGCTGGCATCCACCGTCTTCGGACAGATTCTGCGAAAAGAACTCACGCTGCTCGGCAGCTGGATGAATTACTCCAGCCCATGGCCGGGAACAGAATGGGAAACAGCCACCAGGCTGTTGACAGAGAAACGCCTCCAGCTTGATCCGTTGATTGCTCATCGGGGCGATATGGAAAGTTACGCCATCACGATTGAAGCGTTAAACGGTGCGCCGATGCAGGGAAAAATACTGCTTAGTCTGCCTTAAAAACGTGAGCCAGCGATCTACGCTGGCTCACGTTCACTTTCGAAATTTATCGTTCACCTTTCACAACCCTTCGATTACACTAACCACAATTAATTGTCAGGCACATCAAGATGAACTCATTTGAACGTAGGAACAAAATAGTCGAACTGGTTCACTCTCAGGGAAGCGTATTGGTTCTGGATCTTTCGAATGCCTTTGGAACCTCAGAGGTAACTATTCGTGCAGACCTGCGTTTGCTGGAAGATAAAGGGTTAGTCACACGCTTCCATGGCGGAGCGGCAAAACCCGGAAGTAATTTAGCAGAAGCTGACACTCAGGAAGTTATGTTGGAAGATCGCTACAAGCTCGCCAGCGATCCTAAAAAGCGTATTGCGCAAGCCGCAGCAAATATGATTGCTGAAGGTATGACGGTCATTCTCGACAGTGGAAGCACAACCCTGCTGATTGCCGAAGAGCTGGTCAAGAAAACCAACATCACCGTGATAACCAACAGTCTGCCAGCCGCGTTTACCTTGGCGGAAAACAAAGACATCACGCTGGTTGTTTGCGGCGGCACGGTCCGGCATAAAACCCACTCCATGCACGGCACCGTTGCAGAGCAGTCATTACATGGCATAAGCGCCGATTTGATGTTTGTTGGCGCTGACGGCATTGATGCCACTAACGGGATTACCACCTTTAACGAGGGTTATTCGATAAGCGGTGTAATGGCATCAGCCGCACACAACGTTATCGCCGTGCTGGACGCGACTAAATTCAACCGTCGTGGATTCAACCAGGTGCTGCCGATGAACAAGATTAATTGTGTCATTACTGACAGCAGTATCAGTAAACAAGACGTCGCAGCCCTGGAAAAAACGGGAGTCGAACTGCGAACCGTTTGATTTAGGATGGATGATCCGAAAGCGCTACCTGATTTTCTTCCGTCATGTCTTCCGCCACGACTGTCGGAAGACATGCTTCGGCTGGCAATACCTTTTTGATTCAACCGCTACCCATCCAAGGACAGCGGCTCATCGTGTCACTCGCCCTGCTGTTCCAGCGCGTACTTATACAGCGCGTTTTTCTTCACGCCGTGGATTTCAGCGGCGATGGCAGCGGCTTTCTTCAGCGGCAGTTCGGCCTGCAGCAGCGCCAGGGTGCGTAGTGCTTCCGCAGGCAGCGCGTCGTCGCTCTGCACTTTGAAACCTTCAATGATCAGCACCATTTCGCCTTTGCGGCGGTTTTCGTCTTCTTTCACCCACGCCAGCAGTTCGCCAATCGGTGCGCCAGTGATGGTTTCCCAGGTTTTAGTCAGCTCACGGGCCAGCACCACGTAGCGGCTTTCGCCCAGTACCGTGCAGATATCTTCCAGGCTTTCCAGCAGTCGATGGGTGGATTCGTAGAAAATCAGGGTGCGGGGTTCGTTTTCTAATGCACGCAGCGCATCGCGACGGCCTTTTGATTTGGCTGGCAGGAAACCTTCGTAGCAGAATTTATCGGAAGGCAGACCCGCCGCGCTCAGCGCCGCGATAGCCGCACATGGGCCAGGCAGCGGTACCACACGAATGCCCGCCTCACGGCAGGTGCGCACCAGGTGATAACCCGGATCGTTAATCAGTGGCGTTCCGGCATCGGAAACCAACGCGATATTCTGCCCTTCTTTCAGCTTCGCCAGAAGTGTTTCAGCCTTTTGCTGTTCATTGTGGTCATGAAGGGCAAATAAACGGGCGTTTATGGCAAAATGTTGCAGCAGTAAACCGGTATGGCGAGTATCTTCCGCAGCAATGAGATCAACAGCTTGAAGTATTTCCAGCGCACGTTGGGTGATGTCGCCAAGATTACCGATTGGCGTGGGTACAATATAGAGCTGCCCCTGAGAATTGTCCGCTGATTCGCGTTGTTTCATTGTTTAGTCCGTATTGCCGATTTAATATTGAGCATTGAGCTAAAAAAATATCACTGGATACGTATGGTACCGTCAACATTTCTTCGTTCTAAAGCCGCGCGCTGTCTGCCTGTTGTGCTGGCTGCGTTACTTTTCGCCGGCTGTGGCACCCAGCATAGCGCCGATCAGAGCACCGCTCACCTCGAAGGGAGCGCGCAGGCCGATTCCGGTTACTACCTGCAGCAGATGCAGCAAAGTTCAGATGATAGCAAGACCACCTGGCAATTACTCGCCATTCGTGCACTGCTGAAAGAAGGCAAGAACCAGCAGGCGCTGGAGCTATATGGTCAGCTGCCGCAGGATCTGAACGCCTCTCAGCGTCAGGAGCAGTCGCTGTTGGCGCCTGAAATCAAGCTCTCGCAGAAAGACTTTGCCGGTGCGCAAGCACTGCTCGCTAAGATTGACGTGGCAACCCTTGATAGCAATCAGCAGGCCCGTTACTGGCAGGATGTGATTGTCGCCCAGCAAGGCCAACCATCGCTGACGCTGCTGCGCGCCCTGATTGCTCAAGAGCCGCAGCTGGCTTCCGTACAGGATAAGCAGAAAAATATTGATGCCACCTGGCAGGCGCTCTCGTCCATGACCAAAGAGCAGGCCGCGGCGCTGGTGATTAACGCCGACGAAAACGTGTTGCAAGGTTGGCTGGATCTCCAGCGGGTATGGTTTGATAACCGAAACGATCCGGACATGATGAAAGCCGGGATCCAGGACTGGAAAACCCGTTACCCGCAAAACCCTGGCGCGAAAATGCTGCCGACGCAGCTGGTCAACGTGCAGAACTTTAAACCCGCTTCTACCGCGAAAATCGCCCTGTTCTTACCGTTAAATGGTCAGGCAGCGGTGTATGGTCGTACTATTCAGCAGGGCTTTGAAGCGGCGAAGAATGGCAGCGCTGGCGCAGTCAGCGGCAGTGCGGTGCCGGAACAAACGGCGCAGGCGGCATCCATTCAGGACAGTAACGCCGTGGTGAGCCCTTCACAGGCTGAAGTGAGTGATTTAACCACCAGCCAACCGGCGGCAGATACGCAGACTCAGCCAGCGATCGGTTCGCAGGCAAGGCCGGTTCAGGCTCCGGGCACCGGACAGGCCGCAACGCCTGCTGCGACTCCGGCTCAATCTGACGTCCAGGCTCCTGCCACTCAGCAGCCTGTCAGCGCACCTGCTCCAGCGGCAACAGCGCCAGCAGAAACGGCACCTGTCAGTACAGATGCGGCGGCTGCACCTCAGCCCGTTGCGCAGCCTGCTGTACAACCCGCTGTAGCCTCTGTTCCGGCGAATCCGTCAGCGGACATTAAGGTTTACGACACCACCACCGCCCCGCTGGATCAGCTGCTTAATCAGGCTCAGCAGGATGGCGCGACGCTGGTTGTTGGCCCTCTGCTGAAAAATGAAGTGGAATCGCTGGCTAAGAGCAACACCAGCCTGAACGTGCTGGCGCTCAATGAGCCTGAAAGCGTGCAGAACCGCGCGAATATTTGCTACTTCGCCCTCTCCCCTGAAGATGAGGCCCGCGATGCGGCACATCATATTCACGATCAGGGCAAACAGGCGCCGTTGGTGTTGATCCCGCGCAGCGCCTTTGGCGATCGCGTGGCTAACGCCTTTGCGCAGGAATGGCAAAAAATCGGCGGCGGCGTGGTGCTGGAGCAGAAATTTGGTTCGGTGAATGAACTGCGCGGCAACGTGAACGGCGGCGGCGGTATCGCCCTGACCGGCAGCCCAATCAGTGCCAGCCTGCCGCAGCAGCAAGCGGTGACAATCGGCGGCCTGACGATCCCGGCGCCACCGAGCGATGCGCAGATCTCCAGCGGCGGTAAAGTGGATGCGGCGTATATTGTCGCCACGCCGGACGAAATCGCCTACATCAAACCGATGATCGCCATGCGTAACGGCAGCCAGAGCGGCGCAACGTTATACGCCAGCTCGCGCAGCGCGCAGGGTACCGCAGGCCCGGACTTCCGTCTGGAAATGGACGGCTTACAGTTCAGCGAAATCCCAATGCTGGCGGGTAGCAACCCGGCGTTGATGCAGCAGGCGCTTGGTGCGGTACATAACGATTACTCACTGGCTCGTCTGTACGCAATGGGCGCTGATGCCTGGGCGCTGGCGAATCACTACTCACAGATGCGTCAGGTGCCAGGCTTCGAGCTGAACGGTAACACGGGCGATCTGACCGCCACTCAAGATTGTGTGATCAACAGGAAGTTGTCATGGCTCAAATACCAGCAAGGACAGATGGTGCCGGCAAACTAAGCCGGAAGCAGACCGGTGACGCGTGGGAACAGGAAGCGCGTCACTGGCTGGAACGCAAAGGACTGCGCTTTATCGCCGCCAATGTGCGTTCGCGCGGCGGCGAAATCGACCTGATAATGAAAGACGGTGCGGTAACGGTGTTTGTTGAAGTTCGTTATCGCAGCAGCGCGCAGTATGGCGGCGCAACCGCCAGTGTGACACGCAGCAAACAAACAAAATTATTACAGACGGCGCGCTTGTGGCTTGCCCGCCACAACGGGAGTTTTGAGACTACGGATTGTCGGTTCGATGTGATAGCCTTCACCGGTAGTCAGATCGAATGGTTAACAAACGCCTTTGGCGAATAGCGTCACTCAAGAATTTAAGGGACATCGTGCTCGACAGAATTAAAGCCTGCTTTACGGAAAGCATTCAGACCCAAATTGCAGCAGCAGAAGCGCTTCCGGACGCTATTTCCCGGGCCGCCATGACGCTGGTGCAGTCCTTACTTAATGGCAACAAAATCCTCTGTTGTGGCAACGGCACGTCAGCCGCCAACGCACAGCATTTTGCTGCCTGCATGATTAACCGTTTTGAAACAGAACGCCCTGGTTTACCTGCCATTGCACTTAATACCGATAATGTGGTCTTAACAGCGATTGCAAACGATCGTCTTCACGATGAAGTGTATGCAAAACAGGTACGTGCGCTGGGTCATGCAGGCGACGTGCTGCTGGCGATATCCACGCGGGGAAACAGCCGCGATATCGTCAAAGCGGTAGAAGCTGCCGTGACGCGCGATATGACTATCGTGGCATTGACGGGCTATGACGGGGGAGAGCTGGCTGGCCTGCTGGGCCCGCAGGATGTGGAAATCCGCATCCCCTCGCACCGCGGCGCGCGCATTCAGGAGATGCACATGCTGACAGTTAACTGTTTATGCGATCTGATTGATAACACCCTTTTCCCACACCAGGACGATTAAGGAGTACTCATGAAGGCATTTTCGCCCCTCGCGGTCCTTATTTCCGCGCTGCTGCTTCAGGGATGTGTTGCTGCGGCAGTGGTCGGTACGGCTGCGGTCGGCACTAAGGCCGCCACGGACCCACGCACAGTAGGCACGCAGGTCGATGACAGCACGCTGGAACTGCGCGTGAATAGCGCCCTGAACAAAGATGAACAACTGAAGAAAGAAGCGCGCGTGAACGTTATGGCCTGGCAAGGTAAAGTCCTGCTGACCGGCCAGGCACCGTCTACTGATTTGGCATCGCAGGCCAAGCAGATAGCGATGGGTGTCGACGGCACGACGGAAGTGTTTAACGAAATCCGTCAGGGCCAGCCGATTGGGCTGGGCACAGCGTCTTCAGATACCTGGATTACCACCAAAGTCCGTTCGCAGATGTTGGGCAGCGACCAGGTGAAATCCTCTGCAGTGAAAGTCACAACCGAAAACGGTGAAGTGTTCCTGATGGGGACCTTGACCGACCGTGAAGGCAAAGCCGCGGCGGATATCGCCAGCCGCGTCAGCGGAGTGAAACACGTCACTACCGCCTTTACCTTCATCCAGTAAAGACCAGGCCCGGCAACCTGCCGGGCTCTTTTATATCAACGCTATCCCGCCGGTTATCACCCCACTCAGCACTACCAATCCACCCGACAGCCACAAGGCTTTCGCCGGGAATGCTTTACGCAGCATGACCAGTGACGGAAGACTGAGTGCAGGTAGCGTAATCAGCAACGCCAGCCCTGGCGCTACGCCCATTCCGGCGAGCATCATGGTCTGAACAATCGGGATTTCCGCCGCTGTCGGAATGACAAACAAACAGCCGGCCACCGCCATCGCAATCACCCAAAACAGCGTGTTGCCGACGATGCCATCCGTATGAGGGAACAGCCAGACTCGGGCCGCACCGAGAATAAGCACCGCAATGATGTACACCGGGATGGTGTTCCAGAACAGCGTCCACAGGGCTTTAACCCAGCGGGAGAAGAACGGGGCGGAATTGACCTCCGTTGGCATATCAACCGGTACAGGCTCGGCGCTGGTCGGCTCTTTCACCCATTTTTGTACCAGCGTGGCGACCACCAGCACCGTCGCTAAACCAGCCACCAGCCGAATCAACGTGAACTGCCAGCCGAGCACAAAGCCCATGAATACCAGCGTCGCCGGGTTCAGCAATGGGTTTCCCAGCCAGAAAGCCAGCGCCCCCCCCATGGATACCTGCTGACGACGCATTCCCGCCGCCACTGGAGCCGCACAGCAGGTGCACATCATGCCGGGCAGAGAAAAGAGCGTACCGAGTAGCGTGCCGCGAAAACGCGGTTGTCCGAGGGTACGCAACAGCCAGTCACGTGGGATCAGCACCTGAATCAGCGAGCCGAGCAGTACACCCAGCACCGCGGCTTTCCAGACTGCAAGAAAGTAGACCGTCGCGTAATCCAGCGCGGCCTGCCACGGGCTGTCTGCCGCCTGCGCCAGAATCGATTTACCAATGTTGCGTGTATCCGCTGCGGTGAATGCTTTGCCGTAATACGGCTGCCATTTCACGTACCAGAGACCGACGATAACAACGAGGAAAAAGAGTGCAGGCTTCCACCACGCCAGTGGGGAAGATGCCTGTGAGGAAGACTGACCAGCCATACCATGCTCCAGGAAGGAAAAACGATGTGACGCAGGATGTTACGCTTGGCCCGTCGCCATTTCACGTAATTTTGCTGAGGTGATGATGTTCAGCCCCTGTTTTGCGGGCGAGAGCGCATCTATCAGCATGGCCTTTGCGACGTCGCGTGCGTCGATGGATTTCCAGTTTCCGGGCAGAAACGTAAACAGCGGCGCCATCAGCGATTCATTCAGGCGTCGATTTTCCCTGTCGCCCAGCAGCATCGACGGACGTGCAATGGTGAGATGCGGCCAGTTCTGCGCGATCAACGCCTCTTCCATTTCGCCCTTCACGCGATTGTAGAAAAACGGCGACCTGGCGTTAGCGCCGATGGCGCTGACCACCAGCATGTGGCGCGCACCCAGCCGCTGGCCGGTGAGCGCGGTATCGACCACCAGCGTGTAATCGGCATGCACGAACGCCTCTTTGCTACCCGCTTCACGCCTGGTGGTACCGAGGCAGCAAAACACAATATCTACCGGGGAAGTGACCGTCGCCAGCGCATCCGTAAGTTGCGGAGCGTGAGGGTTAATCACGCCGTCGGGCACCTCTTGCAACGGGCGTCGGGTGGCGGCGGTAATCTGCGTGATGCGCGGTTCCAGTGCCATCATCCGCAGTAAGTGCCCACCAACCAAACCAGTCGCTCCGGTGATCAGTACGCTTGCCATTGTTATTCCTGCCGTAACCAGTGGAGTTTTTTACCGAAACCCAGAGTATTGTCGGTGAACTTGAGTTCATCAAGACGAATTTCCCACACCGGGGCGGGCATCATTTTGGCGATGGGAAAACGGCGGTTGTAGCGCTGACGGGCAGTTTCGCTTTCCTCTCCGCAAAGCAGTCGGATTTCACCCCGAAACTGCACGCCACGAATTAACGCCACCGTTTTCGGCTGGCCATTGACGGTACCTGCAACGGGTGCGCAATGGCCGCTCATTTGCGCGTGTCGGGTGGTTTCTTCGCTGAGAAGATAGAACGCGACCTTTTCACGGTCGTAGAGATAAAATGCACAAGCAGCCCACAACTCGCCGTCCTCCGCTACGCTCCAGCTGACAACATGCTGTTTTTCCAGCCATCGACTGATAGCGGCCAGTGACTCCATTTTTGCTCTCCCGCGTGCTATGGTGCGCTCACCTTAACACAGGAGCCGGAACGTGTGCTGGTTTGTCTATTTGATTCGAAGCCCTGATAACCGTCTCTATACGGGCATTACAACCGACGTGGAACGCCGTCTGGCGCAGCATCAGAGCGGTAAGGGTGCGAAAGCATTACGGGGAAAGGGAGAACTGGTGCTGGCCTTCTCCAGAGAGGTTGGTGACCACTCACTTGCATTGCGCGTGGAATATCAGATTAAACAGCTGACGAAGCGCCACAAAGAGCGCCTCGTCGCCGGGGATGCCTCGTTTGACGCGCTGCTAGAGCACCTCAGAGACGATTAAAGTGATCGCAGTATTCTACCTGGCCGTGCACGCCATTCAGCGCGTCATCCGCCAGCGGGCGCAGTTGGAACGCAGCTTCAGTGCCAGGCCAACGGCAGCGTAAATCATAACGGGCCGCTGGTTGAAAGCCCAGTTTACCGTATAGCGCAGGATCGCCAAGCGTGACAACGGCGGCATAGCCGAACTCGTTCAGTGAATCGAGCCCTTCGTAGACCAGTTGGCGGCCAATGCCCTGCCCCTGATACGCTTTATCAACGGCCAGCGGCGCCAGTCCGACCCACTGCAACTCTTCGCCTTCGATGCTTACCGGACTGAAGGCAACGTAGCCGACTACCTGTCCTTCGTCATCCGTAGCGACCAGACCCAATGTAATCAGCCCGTCTTCCCGCAGGGATTGCACCAATTCAGCTTCACCGTCGCTCTCAAACGAACGGCGCAGCAGGGCATCAATGCCCGGTGCGTCTATCCCAATTTCCACTCGAATCAGCATGGCTCACCTACCGATGTGTGTCTGGTTTGTGGCGGGTTCTGCTGCCCCGCCTCAACAAAGTCCGCCAGTTGCAGCAGCATGATACGCAGCGCCTTTGGCATCTGCTCAAGCTCAATGGCGTCCATCAGGTTTTTGACGTACAGCCCTAATTCCGTGTCACCCTCAATCACTAATCGGCGCTGGAAAAAGAGCGTATCCGGATCCTGCTTGCGTGCCGCAATCATCAGCAAATCGCTGGCGTCTGCGCTGAAACTCACATCGGCATCTGCACAATCGCTGACAATCAGGCGGTCATTTTCTACGGAGGTGAACCAGCGCAGGCCAATATCGCGCACATCAATGCTTAACCAACGGCCTTCCAGAAAATCCAGTTCGCCTTCCGCTAACGCCTGGCGGAACTGCCAGCTTAGCACCTGTTCCAGTACCTGACGTTTTAAGGCGAACGGGGTGACTTTCACCGGGACGCTCATCAGAGTCGGGCCCATCTGTACCAGGCGTGAACGCAGTTTATCCAACACGAGCTTTACTCCCTCAATGCAATAGTCCGGTTATTCTGCCACAACCGCGAAACAACATAGCGGCGTAAATCAACAATTCTGTAAGAGGCTATGCCGCATTATTGGCACCATCAATCCGCTTTTAACTGCCTCAAATCAAAAATAGTCGACGATGGGTTAACTAAAATCCCAGTTCGTTAACAATCGCGGCCCTGCGGGTCGCTGCCTCAGGAAATATTATGGAGCTGCTCTGCCCTGCCGGAAACCTCCCGGCGCTTAAGGCGGCCATCGAAAACGGTGCCGACGCGGTATACATCGGACTGAAAGATGACACCAACGCCCGTTATTTTGCCGGCCTTAACTTTACCGAAAAAAAACTGCAGGAAGCGGTCAGCTTTGTACATCAGCACCGCCGGAAGCTACATATCGCCATCAATACTTTTGCGCATCCAGACGGTTATGTTCGCTGGCAGCGCGCGGTCGATATGGCTGCTCAGCTCGGTGCCGATGCGCTGATCCTCGCGGATATCGCGATGCTGGAGTACGCCGCCGAGCGCTATCCGCACATTGAGCGTCACGTTTCCGTGCAGGCTTCTGCGACCAATGAAGAGGCGATCCGCTTCTATCATCGTAACTTTGACGTCGCCCGAGTGGTGCTCCCACGCGTGCTTTCTATTCATCAGGTTAAGCAACTGGCGCGCACCACGCCAGTTCCACTGGAAGTATTTGCCTTTGGCAGCCTGTGTATTATGGCTGAAGGCCGTTGTTTTCTCTCCTCCTGGTTAACGGGGGAGTCGCCAAATACGGTGGGCGCGTGTTCTCCGGCCAAGTATGTGCGATGGCAGCAAACGCCGCAGGGGCTGGAGTCTCGCCTCAACGATGTGCTGATTGACCGTTATCAGGATGGTGAAAATGCCGGTTATCCAACGCTGTGCAAAGGTCGGTACATGGTCGACGGGCAGCGTTTTCACGTGCTCGAAGAGCCAACCAGCCTCAATACCCTGGAACTGCTGCCGGAGCTGCTCGCGGCAAACATTGCGTCGGTGAAAATCGAAGGCCGCCAGCGCAGCCCGGCGTATGTCAGCCAGGTGGCGAAAGTGTGGCGTCAGGCCATCGACCGCTGCATGGCCGACCCGCAAAACTTTGTGCCGCAATCCACCTGGATGGACACGCTCGGCGCGATGTCCGAAGGCACCCAGACCACGCTTGGTGCGTATCACCGTAAATGGCAGTAAGGAACGTGATGAAATATTCATTAGGGCCAGTGCTCTATTATTGGTCAAAAGAGACGCTGGAAGACTTTTACCAGCAGGCGGCCCACAGCAGTGCTGATACCATCTATCTCGGTGAAGCAGTGTGCAGCAAACGTCGCGCCACCAAAGTGGGCGACTGGCTGGATATGGCGAAAAACCTGGCGAGCGGCGGCAAACAGGTCGTGCTGTCGACGCTGGCACTGGTTCAGGCCTCTTCCGAACTCAATGAGCTGAAACGCTACGTTGATAACGGGGATTTCCTGATTGAGGCCAGCGACCTTGGCGTGGTGAACCTGTGCGCCGATCGTAATCTGCCATTCGTCGCTGGACACGCCCTGAATTGCTATAACGCCGTGACCCTGCGTCTATTGCAAAAACAGGGCATGATGCGCTGGTGTATGCCAGTCGAGCTTTCCCGTGACTGGCTGGTGAACATGCTCAAACAGTGCGAAGAACTGGGCATTCGCGATAAGTTTGAAGTGGAAGTTCTGAGCTACGGCCACCTGCCGCTGGCGTATTCCGCCCGCTGCTTTACCGCGCGCTCGGAAGACAAACCGAAGGACGAGTGCGAGACCTGCTGCATCAAATACCCTAACGGGCGCGATATGCTGTCACAGGAAAACCAGCAGGTGTTTGTGCTGAACGGCATTCAGACCATGAGCGGCTACGTTTACAACCTCGGCAATGAGCTGAAATCGATGGACGCCCTGGTGGATATGGTTCGCTTGTCGCCGATGGGCACCAATACCTTCGCGATGATTGATGCCTTCCGTGCCAATGAAAACGGTGCCGCTCCGCTCGTGCTCGAAGCGCACAGTGACTGTAACGGCTACTGGAAACGTCTGGCTGGACTCGAACTTCAGGCATAAAAAAGCTCACTTTGTTAACGACGGTTATCGGTTTGTAATGCAGTATTAAAGATGCAGCTTTTCTGGCCGACACAATTCTCCTGCGCGAGGCTGGAAGAAGACCTTCAATCTGATGACAATGCTGTAGCAAAGTGAGCCGTTATGACTGACAAAAATTGTGCATTCTCGGTGCTGGATCTGGCGCCGATCCCTCAGGGTTCTTCAGCGAAAGAAGCCTTTTCCCATTCGCTCGACCTCGCCCGACTCGCGGAAAAGCGCGGTTATCACCGCTACTGGCTGGCCGAACACCACAACATGAGCGGGATAGCCAGCGCCGCGACCTCGGTGCTGATTGGCTATCTGGCCGCTAACACCTCGACGCTTCATCTCGGGTCTGGCGGGGTGATGTTGCCCAACCACTCTCCATTGGTGATTGCCGAGCAGTTCGGCACCCTGAACACGCTTTATCCAGGCCGTATCGATTTGGGGCTGGGGCGTGCGCCAGGCAGCGATCAACCGACGATGCGCGCCCTGCGCCGTCATATGGGCGGTGATATTGATAACTTCCCGCGCGATGTCGCCGAACTGGTTGACTGGTTTGATGCGCGTGACCCCAATCCGCAAGTGCGTCCGGTCCCGGGCTACGGTGAAAAAATTCCGGTGTGGCTGTTGGGCTCAAGTCTGTACAGCGCCCAGCTTGCTGCACAGCTGGGGCTGCCGTTCGCCTTCGCCTCACACTTTGCGCCCGATATGCTATTCCAGGCATTGCAGCTCTATCGCACTCAGTTCAAACCGTCAGCGCGTCTGGAAAAACCGTACGCGATGGTCTGCATCAATATCATTGCAGCCGACAGCAACCGGGATGCGGAATTCCTGTTCACGACCATGCAGCAGGCGTTTGTGAAACTGCGTAGGGGCGAAACCGGGCAACTGCCGCCGCCGATTCAGAACATGGACCACTTCTGGACCCCGGGAGAGAAGTACGGCGTCGATCAGGCGCTCGGCATGTCTTTGGTGGGGGATAAAACGAAAGTTCGTCATGGGCTTGAATCGGTGCTGCGTGAAACGCAGGCTGACGAAATCATGGTCAACGGACAGATTTTCGATCACCAGGCACGCTTGCATTCGTTCGATTTGGCGATGCAGGTAAAAGAGGAGTTATTGGGATAATTTTAGTTTGTTGCCCGGCGGCACTGCGTTTGCCAGGCCTACAGGTTTATGGTCACACAGGCCCGGCAAGCATTGCGCCGCCGGGCACTAACGATTATTGGTACACCGGCAACAGATTGAAGCTCGACAGGAAATGCACCACCACATTCCCGACCCCGAACAGCAGGATCAGCGCAATCATCGGCTTACCACCCCATACGCGGAACTGCGGGCTGCCAAAACGCTTGCGTGATTTACGTGCCAGCAGCGCGGGCACAATCGCCGCCCAGATGGTCGCAGCCAGTCCGGCATATCCAATCGCATACAGAAAACCGTTTGGCCACAGCAGGCCACCAATCACCGGCGGAACGAAGGTCAGCAGCGCAGTCTTAAAACGTCCGAAAGGCGCATCGTCAAACTTGAACAGATCCGCCAGGTAGTCGAACAGGCCCAGCGTCACGCCGAGGAATGAACTCGCGACGGCGAAGTTTGAGAACACAACCAAGAGCAGATCCAGACTGCGGCTGTTCAGCACGCCACTCAGCGCCTGCACCAGCACATCAATATTACCGCCCTTCTGCGCAATGCCGATAAATTCGGGGCGCGGGATATTCCCCATCGTTCCCAACAGCCACACCGCATACAGGCCCAGCGCCAGCAGCGTGCCGTACACCAGGCACTTCACGATGGTCTTAGGATCTTTACCGTAATACTTCATCAGGCTTGGCACATTGCCGTGATAACCGAATGACGCCAGACAGAACGGCAGCGTCATCAACAGATATGGCAGATAAGTTGCGTGCTGTTCCGCCACGTTAAACAGCGTTGGGGCTTCTACGTGGCCTAGCAGGCTGCCAAAGGTCAGGAAAAAGGTGATCACTTTCGCGCCGAGAACAATCGCCGTCATTCGGCTGACGGCTTTGGTACTGAGCCATACCACAAACGCGACCAGAAGCGCGAAGCCCAATCCGGCCAGACGCGGCGGCACATTCAGAGACATTTCACTGAACGTGTGGTGCAGAATCGAGCCACTCGCCGAGATGTAGGCGTAGGTCAGAATGTAGAGCACGAACGCAATCGACAGCCCGTTGATGATATTCCAGCGCTTGCCGAGCAAGTCTTTGGTGATGGTGTCGAAGCTCGAGCCAATGCGATAGTTGAGGTTTGCCTCAAGGATCATCAGCCCGGAATGCAGCATGCAGAACCAGGTGAACACCAATGCCGCCAGCGACCAGAAGAACCACGCTCCGGACATGACCACCGGCAGCGAGAACATCCCTGCACCAATAATCGTTCCGCCGATAATCACCACCCCGCCAATCAATGACGGCCGGGTTGCTGTGGTGGTCAATGTCGCCATAGCGCCTGCTCTCCAGAAGATAATAATCTAAATAGGTTTTATGCGCAGCACTGTACCAGTACACGAGTACAATTGAAATAAAAAAAGCCCCGATAATCAATACCGGGGCTGTATCGTTTACTTTACGTCAGTAAACGCAGTTTTTTATCTGGCAATTACGCTTCGGTAGGACGACGACGCACTGGCGCATCATCACGACGTGGCGCACGGCCACCTTCGCGACGCTCACCGCTGAAACGGCCTGCACCACCTTCACGACGTTCACCGCTGAAGCGACGACCTTCACCACCACGACCGCCTTCGCTGCGACCGCCTTCACGACGCTCACCGAAACCGCCACGACCACCCGCTGGACCACCGCGACGCTCACCGCCACCGGTGTGCGGCACTGCATCACCGACCAACTGCATGTTCATCGGCTTGTTCAGGATGCGGGTGCGAGTAAAGTGCTGAAGCACTTCGCCCGGCATACCTTTCGGCAGCTCGATAGTAGAGTGGGTACCGAACAGCTTGATGTTACCGATGTAACGGCTGCTGATATCGCCTTCATTAGCGATAGCGCCAACAATGTGACGAACTTCAACGCCATCATCACGACCCACTTCAATGCGGTACAGCTGCATATCACCAACGTCACGACGTTCGCGACGTGGACGGTCTTCACCGCTACGCTCTGGACGGTCGCCACGTGGGCCACGGTCGTTACGATCGCCGCGCGGAGCACGATCATTACGGTCGAAACGCTCGTCACGATCGCGGAACTCACGCTTAGGACGCATCGGTGCATCTGGTGGCAGGATCAGAGGACGTTCGCCCTGAGCCATTTTCAGCAGTGCTGCGGCCAGCGTTTCCATATCCAGCTCTTCTTCAGCAGAAGGCTGAATTTTTGCCAGCAGACCGCGGTAGATATCCAGATCGCTGCTTTCCAGCTGCTGCTGAATTTTAGCAGAGAACTTAGCCAGACGACGCTCGCTCAGCAGTTCACGGGTCGGCAGTTCAACTTCTGGAATAGTCAGCTTCATGGTGCGTTCAATGTTACGCAGCAGACGACGCTCGCGGTTCTCAACGAACAGCAGCGCACGACCTGCACGACCTGCACGACCGGTACGGCCGATACGGTGAACGTAAGACTCGGAGTCCATTGGGATGTCGTAGTTAACAACCAGGCTGATACGCTCAACGTCCAGGCCACGGGCCGCAACGTCGGTCGCAATCAGGATGTCCAGACGACCATCTTTCAGACGATCCAGAGTCTGCTCACGCAGGGACTGGTTCATGTCACCGTTCAGCGCGGCACTGTTATAGCCACTCTGTTCCAGCGCTTCAGCCACTTCCAGGGTCGCATTTTTGGTACGTACGAAGATAATCGCCGCATCAAAATCTTCTGATTCCAGGAAACGCACCAGCGCTTCATTCTTACGCATGCCCCAGACAGTCCAGTAGCTCTGGCTGATGTCAGGACGGGTCGTTACGCTAGACTGAATGCGAACTTCCTGCGGTTCTTTCATGAAGCGACGGGTAATACGACGAATCGCTTCTGGCATGGTTGCAGAGAACAGAGCGGTCTGATGACCTTCTGGGATCTGAGCCATAATGGTTTCAACGTCTTCGATGAAGCCCATACGCAGCATTTCATCAGCTTCATCCAGGACCAGACCTTTCAGGCTGGACAGGTTCAGCGTGCCACGTTTTAAGTGATCGAGCAGACGACCTGGGGTACCGACAACAATTTGTGGTCCCTGACGCAGGGCGCGCAGCTGTACGTCATAACGCTGGCCACCGTAAAGGGCCACAACGTTTACGCCGTGCATATGTTTAGAGAAATCCGTCATGGCTTCAGCAACCTGAACCGCCAGTTCGCGGGTCGGTGCCAGCACCAGGATTTGTGGTGCTTTCAGCTCTGGATCAAGGTTGTGCAGCAGCGGTAAAGAGAACGCTGCAGTTTTGCCGCTACCCGTCTGGGCCATACCCAGTACATCACGGCCAGCCAGCAGATGTGGAATACACTCTGCCTGGATTGGAGATGGTTTTTCGTAACCCAGATCGTTCAGGGCTTTAAGGATAGAGTCGTTAAGACCCAGATCGGTAAAAGTAGTTTCGATAGTAGTAGTCTCGATGATATCAGTCATGTAGTACACGTGCCTCGTAGATGGCGGCCAGTCTACATAACTCATCGTGAAATTGACCTGCAATTTTCATTGAAAAGTGTGAACCGGCTCAAATTTGGGTAATTAACGAACAATAAAGCCCTCACCCGTGAAGATGATGGCAATCAAAAAAGAATATGGTCTGATTTGTATGTTCGTCAGCTATTGCTGGTCCGATTCTGCCAGGTCATCTTGCTCCTGGCCCAAGAGCGCTAATTCCAACAATGCGTATCGGTGCTCAACAAAGTTATGAACGTTGTTAGCAACCGCCAGTTTGAACAGTGCCGTGGCGCTGTCCTTGTCCCCCAGACTTAGGTAGTACTTACCTAAATAGAAGTTTGTTTCACTGAGATGTTCAGCGAGCGAGGTGTTATCCGTTGCGTCCGTCTTCAGGCGATCCATCAGCGTTGCTTCGCTAATGTCACCGAGATAGAACTCGACAATGTTCCATCCCCATTGCTCTTTATCCGATTTTTCATAGCGCTGCTTGAGTGCTACAACAGCCTGCTTCTCATCGAGCTTCCGCTCAACGATGTATAACCACAGACTACGGAAAGGATCATTGGGATCGTCTTGATAAAACGCCAGCAGATCATCTTGCGCTAACTTAGCGCGACCACCGTAATAAAGTGCGATGCCGCGGTTCAGATATGCGTAATTGTAAGTTGGATCAAGCTCAAGTACAGAATCAAACGCTTCATAGGCAGCATCAAAATTGCCTGCCTGCGTTAAATAAATGCCTAAGTAATTGAATACTTCAGGCATATCGGGTCTGATTGCCAGCGCTTGCGAGAAATCGTTACGCGCTAATGCCCTCAAACCGAGACTATCATACAACACTCCGCGCTCATATAAAAGCTGTGCGCGTTCATCATCGGATAAAGCCCGACTGGCAAGAATTTGTTCCATACGTGCCAGAATCACTTCTTGCTGCAATGTCGGTTGCAATGGCACCGCCAGGACTTCACTCTTACGCCAGGCAGAGGAGTTGCTGCATCCTGCCAGCGTGAGTGCTGTCGCAACGAAACACCAGCGCAAAAAAGGCTTCATTTCCCACTCCCGAAGACAACAATTGGATGAACGTCCTGTTCCCCGGCTGCTAACAAGCGTCCTGCCCGGAATGCGCCCTCCGCAAAGGCGGAGGGCTAATAGGCAACCTTACTCGCCCTGTTCCGCTGCCGGAGCTTCCGGCGCGGCCGCAGGCTGAGTCTGCTCGGTCGCTTCTTTAATGCTCAGACGGACACGGCCCTGGCGATCAACTTCCAGAACCTTAACCGGTACTTCCTGACCCATCTGCAGATAGTCAGTCACTTTCTCTACACGCTTGTCAGCGATCTGAGAAATGTGTACCAGGCCTTCTTTACCGCCACCGATAGCCACGAAGGCACCGAAGTCTACGATACGGGTAACTTTACCGTTGTAGATGCGGCCCACTTCGATTTCAGCGGTGATTTCTTCGATACGGCGAATAGCGTACTGCGCTTTGTCACCGTCGGTCGCTGCGATTTTCACAGTACCGTCATCTTCGATTTCGATGGTGGTGCCGGTTTCTTCAGTCAGCGCACGGATAACAGAGCCGCCTTTACCGATAACGTCTTTGATCTTGTCCGGGCTGATCTTGATGGTGTGAATACGCGGTGCGAATTCGGAGATGTCGCCACGCGGTGCGTTGATTGCCTGTTCCATCACACCCAGGATGTGCAGACGCGCACCTTTAGCCTGGTTCAGAGCAACCTGCATGATTTCTTTGGTGATACCTTCAATTTTGATATCCATCTGCAGAGCAGAGATACCTTCACGGGAACCCGCAACTTTGAAGTCCATATCGCCCAGGTGATCTTCATCGCCGAGGATGTCGGACAGAACCACGAAGTTCTCGCCTTCTTTCACCAGACCCATCGCGATACCTGCTACTGCAGATTTAATCGGTACGCCTGCGTCCATCAGTGCCAGGGAAGCACCGCACACGGAAGCCATGGAAGAAGAACCATTAGATTCGGTGATTTCAGAAACCACACGAACGGTGTACGGGAATTCGTCAGTGGTGGGCATAACTGCCAACACGCCACGCTTCGCCAGACGGCCGTGACCAATTTCACGTCGCTTCGGTGAGCCAATCATACCGGTTTCGCCCACGGAGTACGGAGGGAAGTTGTAGTGGAACAGGAAGCTGTCAGTGCGATCGCCCATCAGTTCGTCGATGTTCTGTGCGTCACGTGCGGTACCCAGAGTTGCAGTAACCAGCGCCTGAGTTTCACCACGGGTGAACAGAGCGGAACCGTGAGTACGTGGCAGAACACCAGTGCGCACGTCCAGACCACGAATCATGTCTTTTTCACGACCATCGATACGCGGTTCGCCAGCCAATACGCGGCTACGTACTGCAGTTTTCTCGATACCGTGCAGGATGTCGCCCAGTTCGTTAGCGTCCAGCGTTTCGTCTTCTGCAACCAGGGAAGCGATCACGTCAGATTTGATAGCATCAATCTGAGTGTAACGTTCCTGCTTGTCGGTGATGCGGTATGCATCGCTCAGACGAGACTGTGCCAGGCCGGCAACGCGCGCATGCAGCGCTTCGTCGATGGCTTCTGGCTGCCAATCCCAACGTGGTTTACCGGCTTCTTTCACCAGGTCGTTGATATTCTGGATAACTACCTGCTGCTGTTCGTGGCCGAACACCACGGCGCCCAGCATCTGGTCTTCGCTCAGCAGTTCAGCTTCAGATTCAACCATCAGTACAGCGGCTTCGGTACCCGCAACAACCAAGTCCAGTTTGCTGGTTTTCAGCTCTTCCTGGGTTGGGTTCAGTACGTACTGGTCGTTGATGTAACCCACGCGCGCAGAACCGATTGGGCCGTTGAACGGAAGGCCGGACAGGGACAGTGCAGCGGAAGCGCCAATCATTGCCACGATATCTGGGTTAACCTGCGGGTTTACGGACACAACGGTCGCGATAACCTGAACTTCGTTAATGAAGCCTTCTGGGAACAGCGGGCGAACCGGGCGGTCAATCAGACGCGCAATCAGGGTTTCGCCTTCGCTTGGACGGCCTTCACGACGGAAGAAGCCACCAGGAATTTTACCAGCAGCGTAAGTACGCTCCTGATAGTTAACAGTCAACGGGAAGAAGTCCTGTCCTGGTTTAGTTTTTTTCTGACCCACAACGGTAACGAATACCGCGGTGTCATCCATGCTAACCATAACGGCAGCAGTCGCCTGACGCGCCATCATGCCGGTTTCCAGTGTGACCGTGTGCTGGCCATACTGGAATTTACGAACGATCGGATTCAGCAAAATTTTATCCTTTCTAGATGAGTAACGGGACACCATTGGATGTGCCGTTCAAAGACCCGATCCTCTTGCATCCTCGCGACTAATGACAATCCTAACCATCGGTTAAGTCTCTCATTAGCCGCGCGAAACGCTGCAATGAAGATCATTTGTTTCAGCAATACAAACAATACATGAGTTTCATGTTAATTGCTGCCATCTGGTTGAAAAAAGGGGCCATAAAGGCCCCTCTTTCTGAAACTCGCCAGAACTAGCGACGCAGACCCAGACGCTCAATCAGCGCGGTGTAGCGTGCTACATCTTTACGTTTCAGGTAGTCGAGCAGTTTACGACGCTGAGAAACCATACGCAGCAGACCACGACGGCTGTGGTGATCTTTTTTGTGCTCAGAGAAGTGACCCTGCAGGTGGTTGATCTGTGCAGTCAGCAGAGCAACCTGAACTTCGGTGCAGCCGCTGTCGTTAGAACCACGACCAAACTCGGAAACGATTTTTGCTTTAGCTTCAACGCTTAGAGACATTTTAAACTCCAGATTTAAAAAGTAAAAAGGGTGCCGATCTCTAATTCAGCGACCCCAGGATTAACGTCTTCACGCAGGCGAACCTTAGTTCAGACGTTAAGCGGCAATATTCTACCCGTAGCGACATGTTATCGCAAGACAGGCGATTATTGCGGGTACTCGACGACCAGACGACGCGGCGCGACACGGCCTTCGTCATCAATCTCGCCCATACCGATGAATTTGCCGTATTCGCCTTCCGTCACGCGCACCAGCCCGTGGACCTGCACGTCAGCAGTACGAACCGGATTGCCATTTTTGAAGTACACAGAGGACGTCAGGGGCAAATTCACAACCGGGAAATCTTCAGCCGGGCTGTCCATTGGCATCAACAGTGGATCCAGCAGCTGCGCCGCAGGAATATCCTGCTCTTCAGCCTGCGTAACCAGCGCCTGCAAATGCTCCAGCGTCACCATTCTGTCGACCGGGTAGCGGCTGACGGCCAGACGACGCAGCATCGTAACATGCGCCCCACAGCCGAGCTTTTCGCCCAGGTCATCAATGATGGTGCGGATATAAGTGCCTTTCGAACAGTGGATTTCCAGCTCCAGTTCATCCCCTTCGTGGCGAATAAACAGCAGTTCATACACTGTTATCGGGCGTGCTTCACGCGGGACTTCAATACCCTGCCGAGCGTATTCGTACAGCTTTTTGCCTTGGTATTTTAATGCAGAGTACATCGACGGCACCTGCATTGTGTCTCCCCGGAAACTTTCCAGTGCGCTGGCAAGTTCGGTGGCACTGAACGTCATCGGACGCTCTTCCACAACCAGGCCATCGGCATCTGACGTATCAGTACGCTGCCCCAGTTTCGCGATCACGCGGTAGCGTTTGTCGGAATCGAGCAAATACTGAGAAAACTTGGTGGCTTCGCCAAGACATACCGGCAGCATACCGGTCGCCAGCGGATCCAGAGCGCCTGTGTGCCCTGCGCGGTTTGCATTATAAAGGCGCTTCACCTTTTGCAGAACGTCATTACTGGACGCACCTTCCGGTTTATCCAGCAGCAGTACGCCATGAATGTCGCGACCACGACGACGAGGACGACTCATCAGTCCTCCTTGGTGTCATCCGGGTTCACACGACGTTCTTCGTCATGCTTTACCACGTTGGTCACGAGGTTGGACATACGCATACCTTCGACCAGCGAGTTGTCGTAGAAGAAGGTCAGTTCCGGCACGATACGCAGACGCATGGCTTTACCCAGCAGCGTACGGATGAAACCAGACGCGTCCTGTAACGCACGGATGCCCGCTTTCACAGCGGCTTCATCTTTGTCGTTCAGGAAGGTTACGAATACTTTGGCATAAGCCAAGTCACGGGAGACTTCAACACCGGATACGGTGGTCATCAGGCCCAGACGTGGATCTTTAATTTCGCGCTGCAGGATGATAGCAATTTCCTTCTGCATCTCCTGGGATACGCGCTGCGGGCGACCAAATTCTTTCGCCATAATAAATTCTCCAGATAAAAGACAAAAAAGGGGCCAAAGCCCCTTTTTAGAATTATTGCCGGGTGGCGCTTCGAAGCCTGATGGCGCTAACGCTTATCAGGCCTACAAACCCAGGCCGTAGGCCCGGTAAACGTAGTACCACCGGGCATTTCAACGATTAGTCGATGCTGCGCTGAATCTCGATGATCTCGAACACTTCGATCATATCGCCGACGCGTACGTCGTTGTAGTTCTTAACGCCGATACCACATTCCATGCCGTTACGGACTTCGTTGGCATCATCTTTGAAGCGGCGCAGGGATTCCAGCTCGCCTTCATAGATAACCACGTTGTCACGCAGGACGCGGATTGGGTTGTGACGTTTGACCACACCTTCGGTAACCATACAACCTGCGATGGCACCAAATTTCGGCGATTTGAACACGTCGCGAACTTCAGCCAGACCGAGGATCTGCTGTTTCAGTTCTGGAGACAGCTTACCGCTCATTGCCGCTTTCACTTCGTCGATCAGATGATAGATGACGGAGTAGTAACGCAGATCCAGGCTTTCGGATTCAATAACACGGCGCGCAGAAGCGTCAGCACGTACGTTGAAGCCAACCAGAATTGCGTTGGATGCAGCAGCCAGGGTTGCGTCGGTTTCGGTGATACCACCTACGCCAGAACCGATGATTCTCACCTTCACTTCGTCGGTAGAGAGTTTCAGCAGAGAATCAGAGATTGCCTCTACAGAACCCTGTACGTCCGCCTTCAGAACGACGTTCACTTCGTGAACTTCGCCTTCGGTCATGTTGGCAAACATGTTTTCCAGCTTGGATTTCTGCTGACGAGCCAGTTTAACTTCACGGAATTTACCCTGACGATACAGCGCAACTTCACGCGCTTTCTTCTCGTCACGAACAACCGTTACTTCGTCACCGGCAGCCGGTACACCAGACAGGCCGAGGATCTCAACCGGAATGGACGGACCTGCTTCCACGACCTCCTGACCCAGTTCGTTACGCATCGCACGAACACGACCGTATTCGAAGCCACACAGAACAATGTCACCTTTGTTCAGAGTACCTTCACGAACCAGAACGGTAGCAACCGGACCACGACCTTTATCCAGGAAGGATTCGATGACTGCACCGCTTGCCATACCGTTACGAACCGCTTTCAGTTCGAGAACTTCAGCCTGCAGCAGGATAGCGTTGAGCAGATCGTCGATACCGGTACCTGCTTTCGCAGAAACGTGTATGAACTGGCTCTCGCCGCCCCACTCTTCCGGCATGATGCCGTACTGGGACAGTTCCTGCTTAACGCGATCCGGATCGGCTTCCAGCTTATCGATTTTGTTCACCGCTACCACTACCGGCACCTGCGCCGCTTTCGCGTGCTGGATTGCTTCGATAGTTTGCGGCATCACGCCATCGTCTGCGGCAACCACCAGAACCACGATATCCGTCGCCTGCGCACCACGAGCACGCATGGAGGTAAACGCGGCGTGGCCCGGGGTATCCAGGAAGGTGATCATGCCGTTGTCAGTTTCTACGTGGTAAGCACCGATATGCTGGGTAATACCACCCGCTTCGCCGGAAGCGACTTTAGTAGAACGAATGTAATCGAGCAGAGACGTTTTACCGTGGTCAACGTGACCCATGATGGTCACAACAGGTGCACGCGGTTCAGCCGCTGCACCAGTGTCACGGTCGCTCATTACTGCTTCTTCCAGCTCGTTTTCACGACGCAGGATAACTTTGTGGCCCATCTCTTCGGCAACCAGCTGTGCGGTTTCCTGGTCGATGACCTGGTTGATGGTCGCCATTGCGCCCAGCTTCATCATTGCTTTGATGACCTGAGAGCCTTTAACGGCCATTTTGTTTGCCAGATCGCCAACGGTGATGGTTTCACCGATGATAACGTCACGGTTAACGGCCTGAGCTGGCTTCTGGAAGCCCTGCTGCAGCGCGGAACCTTTACGCTTGCCGCCTTTACCACCACGAACAGAAGCACGAGCTTCTTCGCGATCGGCTTTGGATTCAGCGTGTTTGTTGGCTTTCTTAGGACGAGGCGCTTTAGCAGTACGGGTACGGCTACGGCCGCCTTCGCTTTCACGATCGTTTTCATCTTCAGCCTGGCGCGCATGCTGAGAAGTGGTCACGTGATAATCGCTGTTGTCTTCAGTCGGCTCAGCCGCTGTATTAACACCGTTTTTCTCGTTTTCAGCGGCCATGCGGCGGGCTTCATCCGCAACGCGACGCGCTTCTTCTTCAAGCTTACGGCGCGCTTCTTCTTCCGATTTACGCTTCAGCTCTGCAGCTTCTGCTTCACGGCGGGCTTTTTCAGCCTGGGCGGTTTTTGTCATATCGTCGGTCTGTTGATTGCTCACTTTGTCTTTTTCCGCAACTTCACGTTTCGCTTTATCAGCGGATTCACGTTTAGCTTGTTCTGCGGCCTCACGTTCAGCTTTTGCCTGTGCCTCACGCTTGGCTGCTTCTTCAGCCTCACGGCGGGCTTGTTCTTCCGCTTCACGCTTCGCTTCTTCTTCAGCCAGACGGTCGGCTTCCTGCGGGTCACGTTTTACAAAGGTACGCGTTTTGCGGACTTCAATCTGCACCGATTTGCTCTTACCACCAGTACCCGGAACGCTCAGGGTAGTGCGAGTTTTACGTTGCAGCGTCAGCTTGTCAGGTGCTGAACCGTGTTCACGGTTCAGGTGTGCCAACAAGGTCTGTTTTTCTTGTGCGGTCACAGAGTCATCAGCTTGCTTCGGGATGCCTGCATCAGCGAATTGCTGTACCAGGCGGTCCACGGAAGTCTGAATCTCTGCGGCCAGCGTTTTTACGGTTACATCTGTTGTCATGCTGTTCCTTCCTGCTACAGTTTATTACGCTTCGTCGCCGAACCAGCAAATATTACGTGCGGCCATGATGAGCTCACCGGCTTTCTCGTCGGTTAAATCTTCAATATCAGCCAGGTCGTCAATGCCCTGATCGGCGAGATCTTCCAGCGTACAAACACCGCGGGCAGCCAGCTTAAATGCCATTGTACGATCGAGACCTTCAAGGTTCAGCAGATCGTCAGCCGGTTTATTATCACCGAGGCTTTCTTCCTGAGCCAGCGCCAGCGTAGTCAGTGCGTTTTTCGCACGTTCACGAAGTGCCTCAACGGTCTGTTCATCTAGGCCGTCAATTTCCAGCAGTTCTTTCATTGGCACATAGGCCAGTTCTTCCAGGCTGGAGAAACCTTCTTCTACCAGCACGGTCGCGAAATCTTCATCAATCTCGAGATATTTGGTGAAGGTATCGATAGCCGCGTGCGCTTCCGCCTGATGCTTTGCATTCAGATCGTCAACTGTCATTACGTTGAGATCCCAACCGCTCAGCTGAGACGCCAGACGCACGTTCTGGCCGTTACGACCAATTGCCTGCGCCAGGTTGCCCGCTTCTACCGCGATATCCATGGTGTGTTTGTCTTCGTCAACAACGATAGACGCCACATCGGCCGGAGCCATCGCGTTAATAACGAACTGCGCTGGGTTATCGTCCCACAGCACGATATCGATACGCTCGCCGCCCAGTTCAGTCGAAACTGCCTGAACACGTGCGCCACGCATACCGACGCAAGCACCAACTGGATCGATACGCTTATCGTTGGTTTTCACCGCGATTTTCGCACGGGAACCCGGATCGCGCGCTGCCGCTTTGATCTCGATAACTTCTTCACCAATTTCTGGCACTTCAATGCGGAACAGTTCGATCAGCATTTCCGGCTTAGAACGGGTGACGAACAGCTGAGCACCACGCGCTTCTGGACGTACGGAGTACAGTACACCGCGAATACGGTCGCCTGGGCGGAAGTTTTCACGCGGCAGCATATCTTCACGCAGGATCACGGCTTCAGCATTGCTGCCCAGATCCAGAGAGATGTTATCGCGGTTCACTTTCTTCACCACGCCGGTGATGATTTCACCTTCGTGTTCACGGAACTGATCAACAACCATCGCGCGTTCCGCTTCGCGGACTTTCTGCACGATAACCTGCTTCGCGGTTTGAGTGGTGATACGGTCGAAGGTCACAGATTCAATCTGGTCTTCAACGTAATCGCCCACGTTCATGCTTTCATCTTCGTAGCGAGCAGCTTCCAGCGTGATTTCGCGGGTTGGCAGAGTAACTTCTTCGACCACCACCCAACGACGGAAAGTGTCAAAGTCACCGCTCTTACGATCGATGCTAACGCGAACCTCAATTTCTTGTTCGTATTTTTTCTTTGTCGCCGTTGCCAGGGCGCTTTCCAGCGCTTCGAAAATCTTCTCGCGCGGCAGCGATTTTTCATTGGAAACGGCTTCAACAACAGCCAAAATTTCTTTGTTCATCGGGGCCTTTCACCTCAATCCAGACTGTTAAAAGTGGGGAACCAGGTTCGCCTTCTGGATGTTACTCAGCGCGAACACTTCATCTTTGCCTTCGACTGTAACAGTGATCATCTCACCGTCTACCGCTTTGATAATGCCCTGCCATTTACGACGATTCTGGACCGCCATGCGCAGGACGAGCGTGACCTCTTCACCGAGGAAACGCGTGTAATGTTCAGCGATGAACATAGGACGGTCGAGCCCTGGTGAGGAGACTTCCAGGTTGTAAGCGACGGTAACGGGGTCTTCGACATCCATGACGGCACTGACCTGGTGGCTCACATCAGCACAATCATCAACATTGATGCCATCTTCACTATCAATATAGATGCGCAGCGTAGATGTGCGACCGCGAATGAATTCGATGCCGACCAGCTCGAAGCCCAGAGCCTCAACCGGCGCTTTAAGCATCTCTGTTAATTTCTGTTCTAATGTGGACAAGCCCACCCCCAAGACGTAAAAAAAGGGCATAAAGCCCAGTTATTCTTTAGTCAGATAACAAAAAACCCCGATAAATCGGGGCTTTAGATAACTGAACCCTACAACCGCAAATGCGGTCTGGAGTACTTTCCGTGAGAATTCTTTCAAATCCAGCGACGAATACGAAGAGTATATTTGAAAAAAAACTCAAAGGGAAAGTGGTTGCGGGGGCCGGATTTGAACCGACGACCTTCGGGTTATGAGCCCGACGAGCTACCAGGCTGCTCCACCCCGCGCCTGAAACGTGGCATATTTTACTCATTCGGAGCAAAAAATGCAAATACTGCTGGGATTTGGTACCGAGGACGGGACGTAAAACCGGCCTGTAGTATATTGAATTTTCATCGGTTATGTCAACTCATTCATATTGACATTTGATGAAGCATAAAAACCCTGCTGTTATGCATAATGTTATAGGCGTTCGCAGGGATTTTTTCCGCTAACACGCATGAATCACTTCCTGTTCCAGAAAAAAGATGATTAAATGAAAACTCACTTATTTTGCATAAACATGCAGTAAAGCGTAAACACTTACCTTCTCACAGTCTGGCAAGCAGGGTTTTACTTTATGACGACGATTCTCAAGCATCTTCCATCTGGTCAACGTATTGGTATCGCTTTCTCCGGTGGTCTGGACACCAGTGCCGCACTGCTGTGGATGCGAAAAAAAGGAGCGGTCCCGTACGCTTACACCGCCAACCTCGGTCAGCCCGATGAAGAAGACTACGATGCTATCCCACGTCGCGCGATGGAATACGGCGCTGAAAATGCACGCCTTATCGATTGCCGTAAGCAGCTCGTGGCAGAAGGCATTGCCGCTATCCAGTGTGGTGCATTCCATAACACCACTGGCGGACTGACCTATTTCAACACCACGCCTCTCGGACGCGCGGTGACTGGCACCATGCTGGTCTCTGCAATGAAAGAAGACGGCGTCAACATCTGGGGCGACGGCAGCACCTATAAAGGCAACGATATTGAACGTTTCTATCGCTACGGCCTGCTGACCAACGCCGAGCTGAAAATTTACAAACCGTGGCTTGATACCGATTTCATCGACGAGCTCGGCGGCCGTCTGGAAATGTCCGAGTTTATGATTGCCTGCGGTTTCGACTACAAAATGTCGGTCGAAAAAGCCTACTCTACCGATTCCAACATGCTGGGCGCGACTCACGAAGCCAAAGACCTGGAATTCCTGAACTCCAGCGTCAAAATTGTGAACCCGATTATGGGCGTTAAGTTCTGGGACGAGAACGTTAAGATCCCGGCAGAAGAAGTCACTATCCGCTTCGAGCAGGGTCACCCAGTAGCGCTGAACGGCAAAACCTTCAAAGATGACGTGGAGATGATGCTGGAAGCCAACCGCATTGGTGGCCGTCACGGTCTGGGCATGAGCGATCAGATTGAAAACCGCATCATTGAAGCCAAGAGCCGTGGGATCTATGAAGCGCCGGGCATGGCTCTGCTGCACATTGCTTATGAGCGTCTGCTGACTGGTATTCACAACGAAGATACTATTGAACAATATCACGCTCATGGCCGTCAGTTAGGTCGTCTGCTGTACCAGGGCCGCTGGTTCGATTCCCAGGCGCTGATGCTGCGTGATGCACTTCAGCGTTGGGTTGCCAGCGCCATTACCGGTGAAGTCACGCTGGAACTGCGTCGTGGTAACGACTATTCCATCCTGAATACCGTTTCTGACAATCTCACCTATAAAGCAGAACGTCTGACGATGGAAAAAGGTGACTCCGTGTTCTCGCCTGATGATCGTATTGGCCAGTTGACCATGCGTAATCTGGATATTACCGATACCCGCGAGAAGCTGCTGGGTTACGCGAAGAGCGGCCTGCTGTCCGCCTCTTCCGGTAATGGGCTTCCACAGGTAGAGAATCTGGATAGCCAGACGAAGAAATAAGACCCTCTCTAAGGCCGGATATCCGGCCTTTATTATTTTTGTACCGAAAAAAGATTGCCAACGCCTGACTTTTTTCATCCATAACGCATGTTTGAGTCTATTTTACCTGTCGGTATCCCTGCGAGTGCATTACCATGTCTTCTATAACTTCTGACGGAAGAAATCGTCATTATTCATGAGGATCTCTATGCACCTTACACCACCTATTCGCCCCCAGGAGGCAATAAATCGACTCCTTGAGGCACTTGAACCCTTCGCTACGCCTGTTAACGTGGTCCCAAGAAAAAAACTGAACTGGCATTACAAAGGCAAACAACAAGTCTGGCTCTGTAAGGAAGGGGAAGTCTCAATCCTCCGTGCGTCCGATGGATTGCTGATGATTACGGTCTATGAAGGACACATTTTTGGCGCGGCAGAAATTTTGCAGCCAATGCGGGGTCATGTTCTGCGCGCAGAGACCGAATGTTCGCTCTCGCGCATTGATGCCGAAGAAGCACTTCGCATTTTCCGGGAACAAAACCTTTGGGAAGATGTCACATCTCTGCTGGCATACCATACTGCGTATCTCGCTTACCGCGATGCACTGGTTTTACAGCAGCGAACCTATGCGGTTATTCGCAATCATCTGATGGAAATGATTCTCCTTCCTGAAGATATGCGAATGAGAATTTCGATTCTCGATTATATACAAGACAGGACACATCTCTCGCGCAGCAGTATTTTGAACGTGTTATCCGCCCTGAAGAAAGGGAAATACATTCAATTTATTCGCGGCGGATATTTGCAGCATATTGAATCCCTGCCAGAGAAATTCTAATCACACAGAAACCTTCGGCCATATAAATAACAGCCGAGGGTTTTTTACATTTCAAAACATCTGCAAATCTCTCGACAATAAATCGTCTAAAATCCAGCCTGGATTTAAATTTAAACTTCTTAAAATTAACAGAAAATAAAAATCATCTATATCTTAGCGACCTACGCTATTCATCAACTTTTAAGTTTTTGACTTCAAAATAGGATTAAGGTTCAAAATGAAAAAGACGCTTGTCGCTCTGATTGTTTTAAACGCGTGCGCAGTTTCTTCCGCATTCGCAGCTGGTAACGCAAATACCTGGTACGCCGGTGCTAAATTCGGTTGGTCTCATTACGCTGACGTCAGCGGCAACAAAGATTTCAACGACAGCCTGGCGGCTTCTAACGACTTCAACGTTGATCACGATAACGTTGGCGGCGGTGTATTTGGTGGCTACCAGATCACCAACTGGCTGGCAGTTGAAGGTGGTTACGACTACCTGGGCAACATGCAGTTCAACGGTAACAACGGCGTAAACGGCGCTAAAATGAAGAGCCAGGGCCTGCAGCTGTCTCTGAAAACCAGCTACGCTCTGACTGATGACTGGGATCTGTACGGTCGTTTCGGTGCGATGGGTTACCGTGCTGAGACAGACGTTGCTGGTAAGAACAAATTCGAAACTGGCGTGCGTCCAGTGGTTGCTGCTGGTACCGAATATGCCTTCACCAAAAACTGGGCTGGCCGTCTGGAATACCAGTGGGTTAGCAACGTCGGCAACTCTAACCAGATCGGTCTGAGCTCAGACGTTCACTCCGTGACCGCTGGCATCGTATATCGCTTCGGCCAGAACGACGACGTAGCACCAGTCGTTGCTGCCGCACCCGCTCCAGAAGTTAAAACCTTCAACCTGAAGTCTGACGTGATGTTCGGTTACGATTCCGCCGCGCTGACTGACGAAGGCAAAGCTGCAATCGACCAACTGTATAACTCTCCAGAAATGCAGGCTGCTAAAGACAAAAACACCACCGTAATCGGCTACAGCGACCGTACGGGTCAGGCTGAATACAACCAGCAGCTCTCTGCACGTCGTGCACAGGCCGTTGCTGACCAGCTGGTAGCCGATGGCATGCCTGCAGCAAACATTCAGACCGAAGGCCGTGGCGCCAGCGATTCTGTAACCGGTAACTCGTGTGACAACCAGTCCGGCAATGCGCTGATCAACTGCCTGTCCCCAGATCGCCGTGTAGTGGTACAGATCTCCGGTCAGTAAGCATTACTCGCGATAGCAAACACTTGATTTATTTGCCCGATCATACGTATCGGGCTTTTTTATAGCTGAAGGATCACCCATGCGTATGTTAAAGCTAAAAGCGGCTTTGCTGGTTGCCGCACTCGGCACCGCTGTGGCTGCCAATGCATCTATCAATCTCCACGGTGAAGCCGGAACTGAATTTACTAATCTGTCCGCCAGTTTCGGTGCGAACGATCCCGGCCTGACGTTCAATGGCAACTGGGCCCACAGCGACGACGATGGCGATGTTGCCGGCCTGGGAATGGGCTTCAACCTGCCGTTAGGTCCTGTGCTGTTTACCGTAGGCGGTAAAGCACTGTACCTGAACCCGAAGGACGGTGACGAAGGTTATGCGGTCGCAGTTGGCGGCGGCGCACAGGTTCCTCTGGGCGACTTCATCACCGTGTTTGGCGACTACTACTACTCTCCAGATTCACTCTCAAGCGGCGTGGATGACTACGTCGAAGCGAACGCAGGCGTGCGTGTGCGCATCATTAAATCGGTGAGTATTGAGGGCGGGTATCGCTATATGGATATGGCGGGTAAGAACGGACACCGTGACAACAAATTAGCTGACGGCGCCTATGCCGGTGTTAACTTCAGCTTCTAAATGATTTCAGAGATTGCCGGCGACCGGCAATCTCCATTTCACCCACCCTTCTCAGGCAGTACCGCTCAGTGGTTTCAACATCTCATTGATGGCTTTCAATCCTACGACATTCCCTTCTTTACGATAGGTTTCATTCATCGCGGAAATTTGTTCCAGTTTAGATAACGCCGCAAATACCCGATGAGCATCACTGTGAGTATCCAAAACTTCGGATGGACTGACATCATCGCCCATATTTGTCTTCAACGTGTATTGTAACTCACTCAGTCGCGTCGCGTTTTCTTTATAACAATTATTCACGGCAGTGGTATCAGTTGCCGGGTTATTTGGCGCCTGGACGACAGGCACCGACATGTCCTGTATTTCTTTCACAGAGGTTAAAGAGGACGAACTGCTGCACGCGGTCAGCATTAATATTCCCGTCAGGGTCACGATTCTGGATATATTCATGACGTCTTCGTTCCTGCATTTGATGTAAAAATAGACGAAGCCGACTTTAGCTATTATTGGAAGAACTCAACAGGAGAGATTTGTTTATAAAAAAACTAAGGAAGTAAAAAGGACAAAAACAAAAAAAGACGTCTTTCGACGTCTTTTTTCTGGAATATTGGTACCGAGGATGGGACTCGAACCCACAAGCCCGTTAGGGCACTACCACCTCAAGGTAGCGTGTCTACCAATTCCACCACCTCGGTACTGAGATACTTAGTGCGGGATATCGCTACTCGGCTGTGCCGGTGCTGCTGGCTGAGTCTGCTCCGATTTAGGTGCAGTCAGGTTATCCCACTCGCTTCCTTTGTTGGTCTTATTGGTATTGAGGTTACCCAGTACCAGACTGATGATGAAGAACAGCGTCGCCAGAACTCCGGTCATGCGGGTCATGAAATTACCAGAACCACTTGAGCCAAACAGTGTAGCGGATGCGCCTGCTCCGAAGGAGGCTCCCATATCAGCGCCTTTACCCTGCTGCAGCATGATCAGACCAACGAGGCCAATCGCAACAAGAAGGAAAACGACCAGAAGAGCTTCGTACATAATCAACCTGTTCCTTGCGGTACTACCGCATACCAATTGCTTCAACCAAAAGCGGGACGTTTTAATGTTTCCCACTGAAGCGGGTGTGAATACTAACCAAAGCGAATCGGCTTCGCAAGGGCAATTTTGATGCATTGTATCAAGTGCAGAAAAAAACAGCAAAAACCGATCTACTGTTCAACAAAAAGGCGACAAAAGCCGCCTTTTTAGACAGTTAACGCGAATTACACAGCCTTAACCGCATCGGCGATGCGGTTGGCAAAGGCATTCACCTGCGCTTCGTCTTCACCTTCAACCATGACGCGAATCAACGGCTCGGTACCCGATTTACGCAACAGGACACGACCACGGCTGCCCAGCGCGGCTTCCACGTCTGCCGTTACGCTTTTCACGCTGTCGTGTTCCAGTGGGTTTACGCCGCCATCGGTGTAGCGGACGTTGACCAGTACCTGCGGGAACATTTTCATACCACTGCACAAATCTTGCAGAGTCAGATGATTACGCGCAATCGCCGCCACAACCTGCAACGCCGCTACGATACCGTCTCCGGTGGTGGTTTTATCCAGCAGGATAACGTGGCCGGAGTTTTCCGCCCCGATACGCCAGCCTTTTTCCTGCATTTTTTCCAGCACGTAGCGGTCGCCCACTTTCGCGCGGGTAAACGGAATGCCCAGCTGTTTAAGCGCCACTTCCAGACCCATGTTGCTCATCAACGTCCCAACCGCGCCACCGCGCAGCTGGCCCTGACGCAGCCCTTCACGGGCGATGATGTAGAGGATCTGATCGCCGTCGACTTTATTACCTTCATGGTCGACCATAATCACGCGGTCACCGTCGCCGTCAAAAGCGATACCTAAATGGGCTTTTTCTGCCAGCACACGAGCCTGCAGCGCACGGACGTCTGTTGCGCCGACTTCTTCATTGATGTTCAAACCGTTCGGTTCGCAGCCGATGGTGATCACCTGTGCACCGAGCTCACGGAACACATTCGGTGCAATGTGATAAGTTGCGCCGTTGGCACAATCGACAACAATTTTCAGCTCATTAAGGCGCAGCTCATTCGGGAAGGTTGCCTTGCAAAACTCAATGTAACGCCCTGCAGCATCGACGATCCGGCTGGCCTTACCCAGTTCTGCGGAATCAACGCAGGTGAGTTCTTTTTCCAGTTCAGCTTCAATCGCTTCTTCTACGGAATCCGGCAGTTTGGTACCGTCTATGGTGAAAAATTTGATGCCGTTGTCGTAGTACGGATTATGGGACGCAGAAATAACGATCCCTGCTTCAGCCCGGAACGTTCGGGTCAGATACGCCACCGCAGGGGTGGGCATTGGACCGGTAAAGGACGCAGAAAGACCCGCTGCGGCAAGACCCGCTTCGAGCGCTGATTCCAGCATGTAGCCTGAAATACGGGTATCTTTGCCGATGATGACTTTACGCGAACCGTGACGAGCCAGCACTTTGCCAGCAGCAAAACCGAGTTTCAGGACGAAATCTGGGGTGATCGGGGAATCTCCCACGCGACCGCGAATGCCGTCGGTACCAAAATATTTACGGTTACTCATAGTATTTTTTTTCCTTTGCAGACAGAGTGGCTTCTACCACCCGCATCGCTTCAACGGTCTCTTTCACATCGTGAACGCGAATAATTTGCGCCCCCTGCATCGCGGCAATCACTGCACAGGCCAGGCTGCCGCTCAGGCGCTCTGACGGTCCGACATTCAGCAATTGGCCAATCATCACTTTTCGAGACATCCCCACCAACAGCGGCAGGTCAAAATGATGAAACTCTGATAGGCGAGCAAGCAGCGCGTAATTGTGGGTGAGATTTTTACCGAAACCGAATCCCGGGTCGAGCAACAATTTGTCTTTTGTGATACCAGCAGCTTCACAGCGTGCGATATGCTCAATAAAGAAGCGATTCACATCCGCAAACACGTCGTCATACTTCGGTGCTTCCTGCATGGTTTTCGGCTCACCCTGCATGTGCATCAGGCAGACGGGTAAACCCGTTTCGGCGGCAGCTTCGAGAGCACCGGGCTCAGTCAGCGAGCGGATATCATTGATGATATGCGCCCCGACGCGGGCCGATTCACGAATGACTTCTGGCTTCGAGGTATCAACCGAAATCCACACTTCAAAACGCTGAGCAATTGCTTCTATCACTGGGATTACGCGCGATAACTCTTCGTCGACGCTCACCTCTGCCGCACCTGGACGAGTTGATTCGCCGCCCACATCGATAATCGTCGCACCGGCGTTAATCATCAGGTTGGCGTGTTTTACAGCCTCGACCAGGGTGTTATGCGTCCCGCCGTCAGAAAATGAGTCTGGGGTGACGTTCAGGATGCCCATCACATGTGGATAAGCGAGGTCGAGTGTGGTGCCCTGGGCGAAGAGTTTCATGAAGAATCCCTGGTATTGTGAGTGTTAGCAAAATAAAAAAACCCCGGAGCAGTCGCCCCAGGGTTTTCAGTTAAAGCAGCGTCATCAGCAACGGATAACTTATTTGTCGTCCAACTGCTCTGACATGGTGTTACCCGGGTTCGGCGTACGCGGTTCATCGACCGGACGCGGAGCACGCGGGGTGCCATTATTGTCAGAATTGTTGCTGCTACCGTTATTGTCTTCCCAACCCGCAGGTGGGCGAACATCACGGCGCGACATCAGGTCATCAATCTGCGGCGCATCGATGGTTTCATACTTCATCAACGCGTCTTTCATGGTGTGCAGAATGTCCATGTTCTCATTCAGCAGCTGGCGAGCACGAGCATAGTTACGCTCAATCAACAGCTTCACTTCCTGATCGATGATACGAGCCGTTTCATCGGACATGTGTTTCGCTTTCGCCACTGAGCGGCCCAGGAACACTTCACCCTCTTCTTCCGCGTACAGCAGCGGACCGAGTTTTTCAGAGAAGCCCCATTGGGTCACCATGTTACGGGCGATGGAGGTCGCAACTTTAATATCGTTGGACGCACCGGTAGACACATGTTCTGCACCGTAAATAATTTCTTCAGCCAGACGACCACCATACAGCGTGGAGATTTGGCTCTCCAGCTTCTGACGGCTGGCGCTGATTGCGTCACCCTCAGGCAGGAAGAAGGTCACACCTAATGCACGACCACGCGGAATAATCGTCACTTTATGGACCGGATCGTGTTCCGGAACCAGGCGGCCGATAATAGCGTGACCGGCTTCGTGGTATGCCGTGGACTCTTTCTGCGCTTCAGTCATCACCATGGAGCGACGTTCCGCACCCATCATGATCTTGTCTTTCGCTTTCTCGAACTCAACCATCGATACGACGCGCTTGTTACCGCGAGCGGCAAACAGAGCAGCTTCGTTGACGAGGTTAGCAAGGTCTGCACCGGAGAAGCCTGGTGTACCACGCGCGATGATTGCCGCGTCGATATCGGGTGCCAGCGGTACGCGACGCATATGCACTTTCAGGATCTGCTCACGGCCACGTACATCCGGCAGACCAACAACAACCTGACGGTCGAAACGGCCTGGACGCAGCAGCGCTGGGTCAAGTACGTCTGGACGGTTAGTTGCCGCGATAACGATGATGCCTTCATTACCTTCAAAGCCATCCATCTCAACCAGCATCTGGTTCAGCGTTTGCTCTCGTTCATCATGACCACCACCCAGACCTGCGCCACGCTGGCGGCCTACGGCGTCGATTTCATCGATGAAGATGATGCAAGGTGCTGCCTTTTTAGCCTGCTCGAACATGTCACGCACACGAGATGCACCGACACCCACGAACATTTCAACGAAGTCAGAACCTGAAATTGTGAAGAAAGGCACTTTCGCTTCACCGGCGATTGCTTTCGCCAGCAGCGTTTTACCGGTACCCGGCGGGCCCACCATCAGAACGCCTTTAGGAATTTTACCGCCCAGTTTCTGGAAACGGCTTGGCTCACGCAGGTATTCAACCAGCTCGGCCACTTCCTCTTTAGCTTCGTCACAACCTGCAACGTCAGCAAAAGTGGTCTTGATCTGATCTTCGGTTAGCATGCGCGCTTTGCTTTTACCAAACGACATAGCGCCTTTACCACCGCCGCCCTGCATCTGTCGCATGAAGAAGATCCAGACACCAATCAGCAGAAGCATTGGGAACCAGGAGATGAAGATTGAAGCCAGCAGGCTTGGTTCTTCAGGCGGTTCACCTACGACTTTCACGTTCTTGGTCAGCAGGTTATCAAGCAGTTTAGGATCGTTAACCGGAATGTAAGTCGTGTAACGGTTACTATCTTTCTTGGTAACGTTGATCTCACGTCCGTTGATACGCGCTTCGCGAACCTGGTCCTGATTGACCTCTTGCAGGAAGGTAGAGTAATCCACCTTACGGCCATTTGACTCGCTGGGCCCAAAGCTCTGGAATACTGACATCAGCACGACTGCGATGACCAGCCAGAGTATTAGGTTTTTCGCCATGTCACTCAAGGGATTAACCTCTTATTACAACTGTGTTAATAACAGCGTCAGGTTACTATACATCCGACACAATTCAAACCGCCACCGAAGCGGCAAAGGCTTAAAACGGTCGGGTTATGGTTTTCGCCCGGTCGCTACAATGTACACTTCACGCGAACGTGCACGCGAAGAGTCCGGCTTACGAACTTTAACTTTCGTAAACAGGGAGCGAATTTCCTTAAGGTACTCCTCGAAACCTTCGCCCTGAAACACCTTCACTAAAAAACTACCGCCCGGTGCCAAAACATCACGACACATCTCAAGCGCCAGTTCTACCAGATACATGGCACGGGGAATATCCACCGCTGGTGTTCCGCACATGTTTGGAGCCATATCGGACATGACAACCTGGACTTTACTGTCACCCACACGTTCAAGTAATGCTTTCATGACTAATTCATCACGAAAATCGCCTTGAAGGAAGTCCACACCAACGATTGGATCCATTGGTAAAAGATCGCAAGCGATGATGCGGCCGCTACCCCCGATCTGTGTCACTGCATACTGTGACCATCCGCCGGGCGCTGCACCGAGATCGACAACGGTCATTCCCGGCTTAAAAAGTTTGTCACTTTGCTGTATTTCATCAAGTTTAAACCAGGCACGGGAACGTAACCCCTTTTTCTGTGCCTGAAGAACATATTTATCGCTAAAGTGTTCCTGGAGCCAGCGGCTGGAGCTGGCAGAACGCTTTTTACCTGTCATTTAACATTCCCATCGGGGCAGACCATCATAGTCGGCTGCATAAATTTTAACGGCCGATTTGGCGATAGTTGAGAGATGGCGGTAGAATGAACCGTTTTCAATCCCAACGTAAGCAAAAATATACGATGAATCTGAGTACTAAACAAAAACAGCACCTGAAAGGTCTGGCACATCCGCTCAAGCCGGTAGTTATGCTTGGCAATAATGGTTTGACCGAAGGGGTACTGGCCGAGATCGAACAAGCATTGAACCACCACGAACTCATCAAGGTAAAAATCGCTTCGGAAGATCGCGAGACTAAAGTCCTTATCGTGGAAGCTATCGTTCGCGAAACCGGCGCCTGTAATGTACAGGTCATCGGTAAAATGCTGGTTCTGTATCGCCCAACAGCAGAGCGTAAAATCTCGCTGCCACGTTAAGAGTAACCTGAATTGAACACATTTGATGTGTAAAACGAGGGGTTTCCGCGGGCAGGTGAGCAAAATGCCACGCTCTTAACGTTGATAAAAGGCCGCTATGCGGCCTTTTTCTTATCTTTACATTGTGTCAACAATGGGGATTACAGGTAATCCACTTTGATAATTTCGTATTCCACTTCGCCGCCAGGCGTTTGGATAGTCACCACATCGTCTGGCTCTTTGCCAATCAGGCCACGGGCGATTGGGGAGTTTACGGAGATGAGGTTCTGCTTAAAATCAGCTTCATCATCACCAACAATGCGCCAGCTCGTCTCTTCGTCGTTATCCAGATTCAACACCTGTACAGTCGCACCGAAAATGACGCGGCCGGTTTTCGGCATTTTGCTGATATCGATAACCTGAGCGTTCGAGAGTTTCGCTTCAATATCTTTGATGCGACCTTCGCAGAAGCCCTGCTGCTCACGAGCGGCGTGGTATTCCGCGTTCTCTTTCAGATCGCCATGCTCGCGAGCATCGGCAATCGCCGCAATGATTTCAGGGCGACGAACGGATTTCAGGTACTCCAGTTCTTCGCGCAGTTTTTCGGCACCACGTAAGGTCATCGGAATAGCTTGCATGAGTTATACCTCTTTCATCATTCTTTCAGGCTCAGCTTGCGCTGCAGCCCTGCACTTCCTTCCGCAGCCCATCAGGGAGCCAGAAGTTAAGCAAAAAGAAAACTGACCCGGAACAAAAATTCCAGGCCAGCGGCAATTTTTCTGTTTGATGCGTATTTTACCCTGAAGTTCACTATGGGTCATCGTTTACTTTACAGGGCTTTGCGCCGTAGTATGGCGTTTTGATTCCAGGTTGTTAGCGCGAGATTATGCGATTTTCCAGATTTATCATCGGATTGACCACCAGTTTAGCCTTTAGCGTCCAGGCGGCGAACGTGGACGAGTATGTCACCCAGCTCCCGGCGGGTGCCAATCTGGCCCTTATGGTTCAGAAAATCGGCGCTAAGGCACCTGACATAGACTATCACAGCCAGCAGATGGCGTTGCCGGCAAGTACCCAGAAAGTGATCACCGCCCTGGCGGCATTGCTACAGCTGGGCCCCGATTTTCGCTTTACCACTACGCTGGAAAGTAAGGGTAGCGTTGAGAATGGAATTCTGAAGGGTGACCTTGTTGCACGATTTGGCGGCGATCCGACGCTAAAACGTCAGGATATTCGCAATATGGTCGCCGTTTTGAAAAAATCAGGCGTACAGAAAATAGATGGCAATGTGCTAATCGACACCTCCATTTTCGCTAGTCACGACAAAGCGCCTGGTTGGCCGTGGAACGATCTGACGCAGTGTTTTAGCGCCCCACCGGCCGCGGCAATTATCGACCGCAACTGTTTCTCGGTTTCGCTTTATAGCGCGCAAAAACCCGGCGATTTAGCGTTTATTCGCGTCGCGTCCTACTATCCGGTTACCATGTTCAGCCAGGTACGCACCTTACAGCGTGGCTCAGGCGAAGCGCAGTATTGTGAACTGGACGTCGTTCCTGGCGACCTGAACCGCTTTACGCTTACTGGCTGTCTACCGCAGCGTGCGGACCCGCTACCACTGGCCTTTGCCATTCAGGACGGCGCCAGCTACGCAGGGGCGATTATCAAAGACGAACTGAAGCAGGCGGGTATCACCTATACCGGTACGTTGCTGCGCCAGACGTTGACCAATGAACCGGGTACCGTCATTGCCAGCAAACATTCTGCCCCATTACACGATTTACTGAAAATCATGCTGAAAAAATCAGACAACATGATTGCTGACACCGTTTTCCGTTCCATTGGCCATGCCCGTTTCGGCGTGCCGGGCACGTGGCGTGCAGGTTCCGATGCCGTGCGTCAGATCCTGCGTCAGCAGGCGGGCATCGATTTAGGTAACACCATTATTGCCGATGGCTCTGGCCTGTCGCGTCATAACCTGATTGCGCCCGCCACTATGATGCAGGTACTGCAATACATCGCGCAGCACGATACCGAACTGAATTTCATCTCTATGCTGCCGTTAGCGGGCTATGACGGCTCTCTGCAGTATCGTGCGGGCCTGCACCAGGCCGGCGTAGACGGAAAGGTCTCGGCGAAGACAGGCTCATTGCAGGGCGTGTACAACCTCGCAGGCTTCATTACCACCGCCAGCGGCCAACGCATGGCCTTCGTGCAGTATCTTTCGGGTTATGCAGTAGAACCTGCCGATCAGCGCAACCGTCGAATACCGCTGGTTCGCTTCGAAAGCCGACTCTACAAAGACATTTACCAGAACAACTAGAAACGCTAAAGGCTCCCAATGGGAGCCTTTAGCGTGAGGTGTAGCGACTTATTTCTTGTAGATGAATTCTACGCCTTCTTCATCGTCTTCATCCCAGTCGTCCCAATCTTCATCGTCTTCGACTTCAGTCTCTTCGAGCTGCTGGCGATGATAATCATCCCACATGAATTCGACTTTCTCAGGCTGCTTCTCTTCTTCGGCTTTCGCCACCGGGTTTTCAATGATGAAGGTCATCACGTCCCAGCAAAGATCTTTCACACCCTGCTGGCTGGCAGCAGAAATCAGGTAGAACTTATCTTCCCAACCCAGCGCTTCCGCGATCGCTTTGGCCTTCTCTTCCGCCGCGTCTTTATCCATCAGGTCGATTTTGTTGAACACTAACCAGCGTGGTTTTTCAGCCAGCTTCTCGCTGTATTTTTCCAGCTCGCCCACGATGATGCGCGCGTTTTCTACCGGGTCAGAACCATCGATCGGTTCGAGGTCGATGAGATGCAGCAGAACGCGGCAGCGCTCAAGATGCTTAAGGAAGCGAATCCCTAAACCTGCACCTTCCGCGGCGCCTTCAATCAGGCCTGGAATATCGGCAACAACGAAGCTTTTCTCGTTATCCATACGCACCACGCCGAGGCTTGGCACCAGTGTGGTAAACGGATAGTCAGCCACTTTCGGCTTCGCCGCAGAAACAGCACGGATGAAGGTTGATTTACCGGCATTCGGCATACCCAGCATCCCGACATCAGCCAACAGCATCAGCTCCAGCTGCAGGTCGCGTTTGTCGCCAGGCGTACCCATTGTCTTCTGACGTGGAGAACGGTTAACAGAGGATTTAAAGCGGGTATTACCCAGACCGTGCCAACCGCCTTTCCCCACCATCAGACGCTGACCGTGAGTGGTCATGTCACCCATGGTTTCGCCAGTGCCCTGATCGATAACACGCGTACCGACTGGCACTTTGACAGTGACGTCTTTACCACGTTTACCGGTACAGTCACGGCTCTGGCCATTCTGCCCACGCTCGGCGCGGAAAGCTTTCTCAAAGCGATAGTCGATCAGGGTGTTAAGGTTCTCATCCGCTTCCAGCCAGACATCACCACCGTCTCCACCGTCGCCGCCGTCTGGGCCACCACGTGGAATATATTTTTCGCGGCGGAAGCTAACGCAACCATTGCCGCCATCCCCTGCCACAACCAGGATCGTTGCTTCATCAACAAACTTCATTTTACTCTCCGTAAATCATTCGCCTGAGCGGGGTAGCGTTACAACCGCTTCACGCTTACGCCACCGTCCCCATAGACGATGACCAATGGCGGAATACATCGCGCCCGCAACCACGACAAACGCACCGAGATAACCTATAAGGTTTAGCATCGGTCTGGCGAAGAAATCGGGCCAGGCTATTGATAATAAATCTGAAAATAACAGCGTGAACAAGGGAGTCAGCGTGATTAACGCGCTCACCTGTGCCGCCTGCCAGCGCGCCATGGCTTCCGCCAGCGCACCGTAACCCACCAGGGTGTTTAGCCCGCAGAAAATCAGGCAGGCAAGCTGCCAGTCGCTCAGCTGGGAAATCACACCCGGCCTCGCTAACGGCAGCAATGCTATCGTACATAAAGTGTACAGCAAAAACAGGATCTGCTGTGAGGCCAGTCGTCGCAATAACACCTTTTGTGCGACGCCATAACTCACCCAGACCGTTGCTGCCCCAACGCCAAATATGACGCCCCAGGTGTAATCCGTCAGGCGAGTAAAGATTTCCACCAGACTGGTGTTGAAGAACATCACCAGACCGCAGAGCAGCATTATCGCACCAACCACCTGTGTCCCGCGCATCTTCTCTTTGAGGATAACGACGCTGGCAATCATCATGCCTACGGGCGACAGCTGTCCTATCACCTGCGAAGCGGTAGGACTTAAATACTGCAGGGACGAACTGAACAGAATAAAGTTTCCGAACAACCCACCGGTGGCAATGGCGAGCAGCACCAGCCAGCGTGGTTTACGGAAAAGCTGCAGCGGTGGCAACTTACCTTTTATGGCGAGAATCGAGCCAAGGCCGATACTGGCCATCAGAAAGCGGTAGAACACGATAGTCGGAGGCTCCATCACCTCCAGCACCTGCTTCATTGCAATTGGCAACGCACCCCAACATATTGCGGTGGTGAGCGCCAAAAGAATACCAATGCCCGCCTGCTGTTTCATGCCCGTTTATCCCTGTAAGAAATTTACCGGACTTCTAATGTAAAAAGCCCCGCAACACGTTGCGGGGCTTTCATCCGTTACCGGACCGAAAAACTTACTCAGCAACGATGCTGATGTATTTACGGTTGTTCGGGCCTTTAACTTCGAATTTCACTTTACCGTCTGCTTTAGCAAACAGAGTGTGGTCACGGCCACAACCAACGTTGTTGCCAGCGTGGAATTTAGTACCACGTTGACGAACGATGATGCTACCTGCCAGAACTGCTTCGCCGCCAAAGCGTTTTACGCCCAGACGTTTAGCTTCTGAATCGCGACCATTTCGAGTTGAGCCGCCAGCCTTTTTATGTGCCATTTAATCTACTCCTCAGGTCTTAGGCGCTGATGCCAGTAATTTTCACATCAGTGAACCACTGACGATGGCCTTGCTGCTTACGGTAGTGCTTACGACGACGAAACTTAACAATCTTAATTTTCTCGCCACGACCGTGTGCAACAACTTCAGCTTTGATTACGCCGCCATCAACGAAAGGAACGCCGATTTTGACTTCTTCACCGTTTGCGATCATCAGCACTTCAGCGAATTCAACAGCTTCGCCGGTTGCGATGTCCAGCTTTTCCAGGCGAATGGTCTGACCTTCGCTTACTCGGTGTTGTTTACCACCACTTTGGAAAACCGCGTACATATAAAACTCCGCTTCCGCGCACATCTTCGTGTGATTCAGAGTGCGCTATAAATATTCACAATAGGGCGCGAATATTACGCAAAACGTGAGCCTTTGACAAGTGGGATCATCAATCAATGCAGAAAAAAAACACAACGCACACGGTGACGTTTATCTGCGTCGTTTTTTCAGTACAATCAGAGCTACAATTGTAACCCAGACTCTTCGTTATCCCTTATGGATAAGCGGTAAACAGGACATAAAGCCCGGCTTTTGCGATGAATTTAGAAAAAATCAATGAGTTAACCGCGCAAGATATGGCGGGTGTCAATGCGGCAATCCTTGAACAACTCGATTCTGACGTCCAACTGATCAATCAGTTAGGGTATTACATCGTCAGCGGAGGCGGAAAACGCATTCGTCCAATGATCGCGGTACTGGCAGCGCGAGCTGTCGGCTATCAGGGGAACGCTCACGTCACCATCGCAGCGCTAATTGAGTTTATTCACACAGCGACGTTGCTGCACGACGACGTGGTGGATGAATCCGACATGCGCCGAGGCAAAGCCACGGCCAACGCCGCATTTGGCAACGCAGCCAGCGTTCTGGTAGGCGACTTTATCTATACTCGCGCGTTCCAGATGATGACCAGTTTGGGGTCGCTCAAAATTCTTGAGGTGATGTCCTCGGCGGTGAACGTCATTGCGGAAGGTGAAGTTCTGCAGTTGATGAACGTCAACGACCCGAATATCACCGAAGAAAACTATATGCGCGTGATTTACAGCAAAACTGCGCGCCTGTTCGAAGCGGCCTCACAGTGCTCCGGCCTTCTGGCTGGCTGTTCTGATGAACAGGAAAAAGGTCTTCAGGATTACGGCCGCTACCTTGGTACCGCGTTCCAGTTGATTGACGATCTCCTCGATTACAGCGCCGACGGTGAAACGCTTGGTAAAAACGTGGGCGATGATCTGAACGAAGGCAAGCCGACGCTCCCCCTGCTGCACGCCATGCGCAACGGTACGCCGGAACAAGCGGCGATGATTCGCCAGGCAATTGAGGATGGCAACGGTCGGCATTTACTGGAACCTGTTCTCGAAGCGATGGCCGCCAGTGGATCGCTGGAATGGACGCGTCAGCGCGCCGAAGCAGAAGCGGATAAAGCAATCCAGTCGCTGCAATGCCTGCCTGATACCCCATGGCGCGAAGCACTCATCGCACTCGCCCATATTGCTGTTCAACGCGACCACTGATCACGTCCCGCGCACTGCGCGGGAACGTTCTAATAAAAGCCTCTCCTACCCTACAACCTTGATTTAATCCGAATATCGCTTCCCTTTACTTGAACTTTTTAGAACTTAATCACTTTCGGCGTTATAGTACACCCGCCACCAGGCGAAGGTGGTTTGTTTATCAACAGGGAGAAAGTATGGATAAATTTATCGACTGGCATCCTGCAGATATCATTGCCGGATTGCGCAAACAAGGAACATCACTGGCAGCTGAGTCTCGTAAAAATGGGCTTAGCTCGTCGACGCTGGCAAATGCCCTCACCCGACCCTGGCCAAAGGGGGAAGCAATCATTGCTGCGGTGTTAGGCACGGAGCCGTGGATTATCTGGCCATCGCGCTACCACGATAGAATCACGCATGAATTTATCGACAGAACGCAGCAGATAAGACAGCCGAAGAAGAAGTAAAACCGATAAGCACCCCCGAGTCTTGCTGACGCGGGGATGCCTTAGCAGGAAGCGAAATTATTCGCCTTTGATACGCTCGATGGTCGCGCCCAGCGCACGAAGTTTGTCTTCGATGTGCTCGTAACCACGGTCGATGTGGTAAATACGCTCCACAATGGTGGTGCCTTCCGCGATACAACCTGCCAGCACCAGGCTTGCAGACGCTCGCAGATCGGTCGCCATGACCTGCGCCCCGGACAGCTTCTCCACACCGTGACAAATCGCCGTATTGCTTTCGATTTCAGCATGCGCGCCCATACGGATCAGTTCCGGCAGGTGCATGAAGCGGTTTTCGAAAATGGTTTCGGTTACGACACCGGTGCCTTCAGCGACCAGGTTCAGCAGGGTGAACTGGGCCTGCATGTCAGTCGGGAAGCCCGGGTGCGGCGCAGTACGCACATTCACCGCCTTTGGACGCTTACCGTGCATGTCGAGGCTAATCCAGTCCTCACCCACTTCGATATCCGCACCCGCTTCACGCAGTTTTGCCAGCACCGCATCCAGCGTATCCGGCTGCGCGTTGCGACAAACAATTTTTCCGCCGGAAATGGCCGCAGCCACGAGGAAAGTGCCGGTTTCGATACGGTCAGGCAGAACGCTGTAAACGCCTCCGCCCAGACGCTTAACGCCTTCGATAGTGATGCGATCGCTACCCTGACCGGTGATTTTTGCACCCAGAGCATTGAGGAAGTTGGCGGTATCAACGATTTCTGGCTCACGCGCAGCGTTTTCGATGATTGTGGTGCCTTCAGCAAGCGTTGCTGCACTCATGATGGTCACAGTGGCGCCTACGCTCACTTTATCCATAACGATGTGCGCGCCTTTCAGGCGACCGTTCACAGACGCTTTGACGTAACCTTCTTCCAGTTTTATCTCTGCACCCAGTTGCTCAAGGCCAGTTATATGCAAGTCGACAGGACGTGCGCCGATAGCACAACCGCCAGGCAAAGAAACCTGTCCCTGACCAAAACGTGCCACCAGCGGACCCAGTGCCCAAATGGACGCGCGCATGGTTTTCACCAGCTCGTAAGGGGCGCAGAACACGTTAACGTCGCTGGCATCAATCCACACGGAACCGTTACGCTCAACTTTGGTACCCAGCTGCCTCAGCAGCTTCATGGTGGTATCGATATCTTTCAGCTGCGGTACGTTTTTAATCTCAACCGGCTCTTCAGCCAGCAGTGCTGCGAAAAGGATCGGCAGTGCCGCATTTTTGGCGCCGGAGATGCTCACTTCGCCCTGGAGACGTGAAGGCCCCTGTACACGAAATTTATCCATTCGTTCAAATCTCTTTTAAAATTCACCTGTGTAACGGGCGGTTACCCGTTACATAAAACCGTTAAGTTTGCGATCGCGTGCCCACTCGTCTGGGGTGTACGCCTTGATCGACAGGGCATGAATTCGGTTATCAGCAATATATTCCATCAGTGGAGCATAGACGGACTGCTGTTTTTTTACCCGACTCATTCCCGCAAACAGTTCGCCCACGGCAATAACCTGAAAGTGACTGCCATCGCCAGAGACGTGGACTTCCTGAAGGGAGAGTGCGTTCATAAGCACTGTCTGAATTTCATGATTTTCCATGGGATAATTTCATCTGATAGTGAAAACAGCCCAACATCTTAGAGGAAAGTGCCGCTGTCTTAAACAAGCAAAAAGCCCCTACGCACAAAACGTAGAGGCTTTTAAGAGTAATACATTGAATAATTTAGGGGATCAGATCGGGCGGCAGATTATAAAGTTGAACAAGGGTGTTCATCTTTTCACTTTTGCCAACGATGCTGACAGCAGACCCCTGCTGGCGAACCTGTGCGACCAGATGCATCAGCAGTGCCACACCAGCGGTATCCACGCGAGTTATCTCGCTCAGGTCGATGGTCTCGACGCCCTGCATCACCTCTTTCCGCGCGTCCCAGAGAGGAACCAGAAAATCCTGATCTAATTCCCCCTGCAATAACAGTCGCCCGCCTTCACGCGTCCAGCGTAATGAGTCGGTCATTATTTTTTCTGTTCCAGCGTAATCGGCTGTTTAGAAATCGCCTGCAGCTGCGAGGTCAGACCATCAATACCTTTAGTACGCAGCAGATCGCTCCACTCATTCTGTTTGGTGGTGATCATGCTGACACCTTCAGCAATCATGTCAAACGCCTGCCAGTTACCCGTTTGGGTGTTTTTACGCCACTGGAAGTCGAGGCGAACCGGTGGACGGCCGTTCGGGTCAACGATTGTGACGCGGATAGGCAGAATGGTGGCATCACCCAGCGGTTTCTCTGGGGCAATCTGATAGGTCTGACCGTGGTACATCGCCAGTGCCTGACCATAAGCCTGTTTCAGGTACTCATGAAACGCGGCAAAGTATGCTTCACGCTGTGCCGGGGTTGCATCACGGTAGTAGCGGCCTAAAACCAGTGCACCCGCGTATTTCACCTGCACATACGGCAGCAATTCCTGATCTACGATCTGACGCAAATAGTCAGGATTGGAACGAATCTGTGACTGTTCATTTTTGAGGCGGGTAAACGTTTTCTGAGCCGCCTCGTTCATCAGGGTATACGGGTTGGATTGATCCGCCGCCGTGGCCGCCGTCAGTGGGGCAATGACCAGCATGGCAACCATAAGTAAGCGTTTAAACATGGGTTAATTCTCCTGAGATTAGTGCGTCGTTGCAGCAGGCGCCGTAGCGTCAGTATGGTCTTCCGCCGGGCTTTGCGCTTCGTCTGAATTCTTATTTTCTCCGCCTTTGTTGCTATAGAGGAACTGACCAATCAGGTCCTCCAGCACCAGCGCAGATTTCGTATCCTGAATCGTGCTGCCTTCTTTAAGCATCGCCGTGCCCATTTCCGGATCATCAAAACCGACATTCAGCGCGAGATACTGCTCACCCAGCAGACCGGAGGTACGGATAGCCAACGAACTGGTATCCGGGATCTGGTTGTACTGTTCTTCGATATCCAGCGTAACACGTGGAAGATAGGTCTTCGGGTCCAGCGAAATATCAGCCACGCGGCCAATCACCACCCCGCCGATACGGACCGGAGAGCGGGCTTTCAGGCCGCCGATATTATCGAAGGTGGCATAAACCTGATAGGTCGGCTCCGTGCGTAAAGAGGTCACATCCGCTGCTTTCAGGCATACGAACAGCGCCGCCAGAAAAGCCACCAGAATAAAAATACCTACCCAGATTTCACTTTTTTTCGTTTGCATGAACTCAATTCCCAAACATCAGTGCAGTCAGCACAAAATCCAGCCCCAGTACCGCCAACGACGAATGCACCACGGTACGCGTCGTTGCACGGCTGATCCCTGCGGAAGTGGGGATCGCATCGTAACCGTTGAACAATGCAATCCACGTCACCGTAATGGCGAATACCGCGCTTTTAATCACGCAGTTCACCAGGTCCGTACGCCAGTCAACGGCGTTTTGCATCGCCGACCAGAAGAAGCCCGCATCAATCCCTTTCCAGCTCACGCCGACCAGCGAACCACCCCAAATGCCAACGGCGACAAAAATAATCGTCAGCAGCGGCAGTGAAATCACGCCCGCCCAGAAGCGCGGAGCAATGACGCGACGCAGCGGGTCAACCGCCATCATTTCCATACTGGAAAGCTGCTCAGTCGCGCGCATCAAGCCTATTTCGGCGGTCAGCGCAGAACCGGCGCGCCCGGCAAAGAGCAGTGCGGCGACGACCGGCCCCAGTTCACGCAGCAGCGATAACGCCACCAGCATACCGAGACTGGTTTCTGCACTGTAGGTGGTAAGCACCAGATAACCTTGTAAACCCAGCACCATCCCAATAAACACGCCCGAGACGATGATTATCAACATCGACAGCACGCCCACGCTATAAAGCTGGCGTACTAATAAAGGTGCATGTTTACGGAACTCAGGCTTGCCAACCACCGCATTGAACAACATTAACCCGGCACGTCCGAAAGTCGAGATTGTCTTAATCCCCCGATGTCCAAGCGCAGCCAGTGCATTTAACAGCATGAGCAACTAACTCCCTGTTTCGAATAAATCGTGATGATAATCGCCCGCCGGATAGCGGAACGGCACGGGGCCATCAGCAATGCCATCCAGGAACTGGCGCACGCGCGGATCGCTGTTTTCCTGTAGCGACTGTGCGCTACCGTGAGCGACAATTTTTCGGTCCGCCACGATATAGGCGTAGTCGGCGATACTCAGCACTTCCGGGACGTCGTGGGAAACCACGACGCAGGTGACACCCAGCGAACTGTTGAGCTCAGAAATCAGCTTGACCAGTACACCCATGGTGATCGGATCCTGGCCCACGAAGGGCTCATCAAACATGATCAAATCCGGCTCGAGGGCAATTGCCCGCGCCAGCGCCGCACGGCGTGCCATCCCGCCGGACAGTTCAGAAGGCATCAGTTTAGCCGCCCCGCGCAACCCCACCGCTTCCAGTTTCATCATCACCGTGCTTTTCAGCAACGGCGCAGGCAAGCGAGTGTGTTCACGCAGCGGGTAAGCAACGTTATCGAAAACGTTCATGTCGGTGAAAAGCGCACCCGACTGGAACAGCATGCTCATGCGCTTTCGCACGGCGTACAGTCGTGAGCGGGACATCGTTGGCACATCTTCGCCATCGAACAGAATCTCACCGCTGTCAGGCGGGATCTGTCCGCCAATCAAACGCAGCAGCGTGGTCTTACCGATCCCTGACGGTCCCATGATGGCCGTGATTTTACCACGAGGCACCGACAGCGAGATGTTGTCGAAGATACTTCGGGAGCCACGCGTGAAGCTCACGTCGCGAACATCGACTAAATTATCCAGTGTCTGGGTCATAGGTTTATCCCTGGAAAAACCTCTTCGGGTTAAGCATGGCGCGATTTGACGCCCCTAACCCATCATTTTTACAGAATATTACCTGCCAGAGTTAGCGAAAGCAGGCATTTGTTTTACTTTTTCAACGCATAAAGTCAAAATTAAGAATTCGTCCGCGCCATGCAGGTGGTGCAAAGCGGCTGACGATTATACCTGAAGAAAGGACTTTAGATGCTTTTAGCGACGGCTCTGTTAATAATTGGTTTACTTCTGGTGGTCTACAGTGCCGATCGTCTCGTTTTTGCCGCCTCGATTCTATGCCGCAGCATGAACATCCCGCCGCTGATTATCGGCATGACAGTCGTTAGCGTGGGCACCTCGCTTCCAGAGATAATCGTATCCGTAACCGCATCTTTTCACGGACAAATTGATCTCGCCATTGGCACCGCGATCGGCTCAAACATCATTAATATTTTGCTGATCCTTGGCCTGGCCGCGTTGCTGCATTCATTTACCGTCCATTCCGATATCTTGCGTCGGGAATTACCGCTAATGTTAGTCGTAAGCCTGTTAGCGGGTTTTGTGCTGTATGATGGGCAGTTAACAAGGATAGATGGCTTATTTCTGTTCGCATTGGCTGTGCTGTGGCTGTTTTATATTGTTAAAATCGCCCGCCTGGCGGAACGGCAGGGAAATGACAGCCTGACGCGTGAACAATTGGCAGAATTGCCCCGCGAAGGGACGCTGCCCGTCGCCTGTTTATGGCTCGGTGTTGCCTTAATCATTATGCCAATGGCCACGCGCATGGTGGTGGATAACGCCACCGTGCTAGCGAACTACTTCGCGATAAGCGAACTGACCATCGGTCTGACGGTGATTGCCATTGGCACCAGTCTGCCAGAGCTTGCCACAGCCATCGCCGGGGCACGTAAAGGAGAGGACGATATCGCCATTGGCAATATCATAGGCTCCAACATTTTCAATATCGCCATCGTGATGGGTATTCCTGCACTGGTCGCGCCGGGGCCGTTTAATCCGCTGGCGTTTAGTCGTGATTACGGTGTGATGGTGCTGGTCAGCATGATTTTTGCCCTACTGTGCTGGCGCCGTAAACCACAAATTGGCAAAGGTGCCGGGGCAATACTGACCGGGTGCTTTCTTGTTTGGCTGGCGTTCCTTTGGTGGGGCACGCCGTTTTTCGCAGAGTGAATCGGGATAACATTATGTCGCAAATAGATTTGCAGCCGGGTTTTGACTTTCAGCAGGCAGGCCTCGACGTGCTGGAGATTGAACGTGAAGGTCTGGCGCAGCTCGATCAGTTTATTAATCAGGATTTCGCCCTCGCCTGCGAAAAAATAGCGTACTGCGGCGGTAAAGTCGTCGTGATGGGCATGGGTAAGTCCGGGCATATTGGTCGTAAATTGGCGGCAACCTTTGCCAGCACCGGCACGCCGTCGTTCTTTGTTCATCCTGGGGAAGCCGCTCACGGCGACCTCGGAATGGTCTCGCCGCAGGATGTGGTCATCGCGTTATCCAACTCCGGTGAATCCAACGAAATTCTGGCGCTGATCCCGGTGCTCAAACGTCTGCATGTGCCGCTCATCTGCATGACCAGCCGCCCGGAAAGTAGCATGGGCAAGGCTGCGGATATCCATTTGTGCGTCAGCGTGCCTAAAGAAGCGTGTCCGCTGGGCCTCGCGCCAACGTCAAGCACCACGGCGGCCTTGGTAATGGGCGATGCACTGGCGGTTGCGCTGCTCAAAGCACGCGGCTTTACCGCCGAAGATTTTGCCCTTTCACATCCGGGTGGCGCGCTGGGCCGTAAGTTGCTGCTGCGCGTAAACGACATCATGCACACCGGCGATGAAATCCCGCACGTCAGCCCTGATGCCTCACTGCGCGACGCGCTGCTGGAAATCACACGCAAAAATCTGGGTCTGACGGTTATCTGCGACGATCAAATGAAAATCGAAGGCATTTTCACCGATGGTGACTTACGTCGGGTGTTTGATATGGGCGTTGACGTTCGCGATATGAGCATCGCGGATGTGATGACCCGCGGCGGTATTCGTGTCCGACCAGGGATTCTGGCCGTTGATGCACTGAATCTAATGCAGTCTCGTCATATCACCTGCGTCATGGTTGCCGATGGCGACCATCTGCTGGGTGTGATACATATGCATGATCTCCTGCGCGCTGGCGTAGTGTAAGTAAGGAAAAAACAATGGGTAATGCTGGCGCGTCGGTAACGACCTGCTATGGACCAGTCAGTTCAGAGGTCATGGAGAAAGCGCAGAAAATTCGCCTGCTGATCCTTGATGTAGACGGCGTGCTGTCTGATGGACTGATATATATGGGCAATAACGGCGAAGAACTGAAAGCCTTTAACGTGCGCGACGGCTATGGCATTCGCTGTGCGCTGACGTCAGGCATAGAAGTTGCAATCATCACCGGACGAAAAGCTAAACTGGTAGAAGACCGCTGCAAAACGCTGGGAATTACACACCTGTGGCAAGGACAGTCCGATAAGCTGATTGCGTATCGTGAATTACTGGAAACCCTATCCCTGCGTCCGGATGAAGTCGCCTACGTCGGTGATGACCTTATCGACTGGCCAGTGATGGCTGAGGTGGGTCTGAGCGTTGCGGTTTCAGACGCACATCCCCTGCTGCCACCGCGCGCGGATTATGTCACGCGTATCGCCGGAGGCCGTGGTGCCGTCCGTGAAGTGTGCGATTTGTTGCTGCTGGCTCAGGGCAAGCTGGATGAAGCCAAAGGGCAATCAATATGAGTAAAACCAGACGTTGGGTTATCATTCTGCTTTCGCTGCTGGCGCTGGTGCTTATCGGCTTCAATCTGGTGGACAAAGACGACACAGGTCCGGCGGTCGTCAACAATAACGACCCGACTTATAAAAGTGAGCATACCGACTCCGTGGTCTACAACCCAGAAGGGGCGTTGACCTACCGGCTGATTTCAGAACATGTCGAGTATTTCTCCGATCAGGCCATTTCGTGGTTCACCCGACCGGTTCTGACCACTTTTGATGTGAATAAGGTGCCGACCTGGTCTATTAAGGCTGACAAGGCCAAACTGACCAATGACCGTATGCTGTATCTGTACGGTCACGTTGAGATAAACGCCCTGACGGACGACTCTCAACTGCGCAAAGTCACGACGGATAACGCCATTGTGAATCTGGTTACTCAGGATGTGAGTTCAGACGATTTGGTGACGTTGTACGGTACAACATTTAATTCCAGCGGCCTCAAAATGCGCGGCAACTTACGCAGCAAACACGCCGAGCTGATTGAAAAGGTGAGAACCTCCTATGAAATTCAGAAATAATAAATTCAGCTTTAAGCTTGCCCTTGCCAGCGTGTTGCTGGCTTCCAGCCTGCCTGCGCTGGCCTTAACGGGTGATACCGATCAGCCGATCCACATTGAATCCGATCAACAGTCTCTGGACATGCAGGGTAACGTAGCAACGTTCACCGGCAACGTTATCGTCACGCAGGGCACCATCAAAATTAATGCCGACAAAGTGGTGGTCACTCGCCCGGCCGGTGTTAAAGGTAAAGAGACGATGGACGGCTACGGTAACCCGGCGACGTTTTACCAGATGCAGGACAACGGCAAACCGGTTAACGGCCATGCGTCGAAAATGCACTACGAAGTGGCTAACGATCTTGTCGTGCTGACCGGCAACGCGTATCTCGAGCAGGTCGACAGCAACATTAAAGGCGACAAGATTACCTATCTGGTGAAAGAGCAGAAAATGCAGGCGTATAGCGAAAAAGGTAAACGCGTGACGACGGTTCTGGTGCCATCGCAGCTGCAGGATAAGAGCAACAACACCAAACCGGCTCAGCCTAAAAAGAGTAACTAATACGTTATGGCAACTTTAACAGCAAAGAATCTTGCGAAAGCCTATAAGGGACGTCGGGTCGTTGAAGACGTTAGCCTGACGGTGAATTCCGGCGAAATCGTCGGCCTGTTGGGCCCGAACGGGGCGGGTAAAACCACCACGTTCTACATGGTGGTCGGCATTGTGTCCCGCGATGCGGGCAACATCATCATTGATGATGACGATATCAGTATGCTGCCGCTGCATGCCCGTGCCCGTCGGGGTATTGGCTATCTGCCGCAGGAAGCCTCCATTTTCCGCCGTCTGAGCGTGTTTGATAACCTGATGGCGGTGCTGCAAATCCGCGACGATTTGAGCAACGAGCAGCGCGTTGACCGTGCGAACGAGCTGATGGAAGAGTTTCACATTGAACATCTGCGCGACAGTCTCGGCCAGGCGCTCTCCGGCGGTGAACGCCGTCGTGTAGAAATCGCCCGCGCGCTTGCAGCTAATCCTAAATTTATTCTGCTGGATGAACCTTTTGCGGGCGTTGACCCCATTTCGGTTATCGACATCAAGCGTATTATCGAACACCTGCGCGACAGTGGCCTCGGCGTGCTGATTACTGACCATAACGTTCGCGAAACGTTAGCAGTCTGCGAACGCGCTTACATCGTGAGCCAGGGGCATCTGATTGCTCACGGTACGCCGGAACAAATCCTCCAGGACGAGCATGTTAAGCGCGTGTATCTTGGGGAAGACTTCAGACTCTGATAGGGTAGTGAATACAGACATTCTGGCCGGAGAAATTTGCCCTGATTATGAAGCAAGGTTTGCAATTAAGGCTCAGCCAACAGCTCGCCATGACGCCGCAACTGCAACAGGCCATTCGTCTGTTGCAGCTTTCTACGCTCGAGCTGCAACAGGAACTTCAGCAAGCGCTGGAGAGTAATCCCCTGCTTGAGCAAACCGACCTTCACGAGGAAGTCGATTCACAAGAAGAAACCGACAAAGACGAATTTGATACCGTTGATGCCCTCGAGCAGAAAGAGATGCCCGATGAGCTTCCGCTCGACGCCAGCTGGGATGAAATCTATACCGCAGGCACACCGTCTGGTACCGGCACCGATTATCAGGATGATGAACTACCGGTCTACCAGGGCGAAACGACGCAGTCACTTCAGGACTATCTGATGTGGCAAGTTGGGCTGACACCGTTTTCCGATACCGACCGCGCGATAGCCACGTCGATCGTGAACGCGGTTGACGACACCGGCTACCTCACCGCATCGCTGGAAGAGATCCTCGAAAGCATCGGCGACGAAGAGCTCGATCTCGATGAGGTCGAAGCGGTGCTGAAACGCATCCAGCGTTTTGATCCGGTAGGCGTGGCCGCAAAAGATCTGCGCGACTGCCTGTTGATCCAGCTCTCCCAGTTTACCAAAGAGACGCCGTGGCTGACGGAAGCCAAAACGATTATCAGCGATCATCTCTCCCTGCTGGCCAATCATGATTTCCGCTCCCTGATGCGCGTCACTCGCCTCAAAGAAGATGTGCTGAAAGAAGCCGTGTCGCTGATTCAGTCTCTGGATCCGCGCCCGGGTCAGTCCATTCAGACCGGCGAACCGGAATACGTCATCCCCGATGTGCTGGTGCGTAAAATCAGCGGCCGTTGGGCGGTTGAACTTAATTCCGACAGTATCCCGCGCCTGCAAATCAATCAGCATTACGCCGGCATGTGCAGCACCACGCGCAACGACGCCGACAGCCAATTTATTCGCAGCAACCTGCAGGAAGCCAAATGGCTGATTAAAAGCCTGGAAAGCCGCAATGACACGCTACTGCGGGTGAGCCGCTGCATCGTCGAACAGCAGCAGGCGTTCTTTGATCAGGGCGAAGAGTTCATGAAACCGATGGTCCTGGCTGATATTGCCCAGGCCGTCGAAATGCATGAATCAACGATTTCACGCGTCACCACGCAAAAGTATCTGCACAGCCCACGGGGCATTTTTGAGCTTAAGTATTTCTTCTCCAGCCATGTGAATACCGAAGGCGGCGGCGAAGCGTCGTCCACGGCCATTCGCGCACTGGTGAGGAAGTTAATTGCCGCGGAAAATCCCGCGAAACCACTGAGTGACAGTAAGCTGACTACCATGCTGTCCGAACAGGGTATCATGGTGGCACGCCGCACCGTTGCAAAGTACCGAGAGTCTTTATCCATTCCGCCGTCAAACCAGCGTAAACAGCTGGTCTGACACAACCGATAAGGAAGACACTATGCAGCTCAATATCACAGGACACAATGTCGAAATCACTGACGCACTGCGTGAATTTTTGAACACCAAATTCGCGAAGCTCGAGCAGTTTTTCGAACGGATCAATCAAGTCTATATTGTGTTAAAAGTGGAAAAGGTGAGTCATATCTCGGACGCCACCCTGCATGTTAACGGGGGCGAAATTCATGCCAGTGCGGAAGGGCAGGATATGTATGCCGCAATAGACGGTCTTATCGATAAGCTTGCAAGACAGCTGAACAAACATAAAGATAAACTGAAACAACACTAATTGTCCGGGCGTACGTCCAACCCGATGGGTCGGGTTGGACGGCACGCAGGTGAAATTATGATGAACAATGATTCCGCTCTGCAATTGAGCAATGTCCTTAACCAGGAATGTACCCGCAGTGCAGTTCACTGCCAGAGTAAAAAGCGTGCGCTGGAAATCATCAGCGAACTGGCCGCAAAACAGCTTGGCTTACCGTCGCAGGTGGTATTCGAGGCTATTCTGACCCGTGAAAAGATGGGCAGTACCGGTATCGGCAACGGCATCGCTATTCCTCACGGCAAGCTGGAAGAAGATACTCTGCGTGCCGTCGGCGTTTTCGTGCAGCTCGAAACACCGATCGCCTTTGATGCCATTGATAACCAGCCAGTTGATCTGCTGTTCGCCCTGCTGGTGCCTGCCGATCAGACCAAAACGCATTTGCACACCCTTTCACTGGTGGCGAAGCGTCTGGCAGACAAAACCATCTGCCGCCGGTTGCGTAGCGCACAGAGCGATCAGGAACTGTATGAAATTATCACCAGCGACGATAACAGTGATGAAGATGCCTAACGGTAACTCGGTTGTCTTAAGGAGAAACGACTGATGGTACTGATGATTGTCAGCGGTCGCTCGGGCTCAGGTAAATCTGTCGCCCTGCGTGCGCTGGAAGACATGGGCTTTTACTGCGTGGATAACCTGCCCGTCGTGCTGTTGCCCGAACTGGCGAAAAGCCTTGCTGACCGACAAATTTCTGCCGCGGTCAGCATCGATGTGCGTAACATGCCGGAATCTCCGGAGATTTTCGAGCAGGCAATGGACAATTTGCCTGATGCGTTCTCTCCGCAACTGTTGTTCCTTGATGCCGATCGCAACACGCTGATCCGCCGATACAGCGATACCCGCCGCCTGCACCCTCTTTCCAGCAAAAATCTGTCGCTGGAAAGCGCAATCGATCAGGAAAGCGATTTACTGGAACCGCTGCGTTCCCGTGCTGACCTTATTGTCGACACCTCAGAAATGTCGGTGCATGAACTGGCTGAAATGCTGCGTACGCGCCTGCTTGGCAAACGTGAACGCGAACTGACGATGGTGTTTGAATCTTTCGGTTTTAAGCACGGGATCCCAATTGATGCCGATTACGTGTTTGACGTGCGTTTCCTGCCAAACCCGCACTGGGACCCGAAGCTGCGGCCAATGACCGGCCTCGATAAACCGGTTGCCGCATTCCTCGATCGTCACACAGAAGTTCACAATTTTATCTATCAGACCCGCAGCTATCTTGAGCTATGGTTACCTATGCTGGAAACCAACAACCGCAGCTATCTGACGGTCGCGATTGGTTGTACTGGCGGTAAACATCGTTCGGTGTACATTGCCGAACAGCTGGCTGACTATTTCCGCTCGCGCGGGAAGAACGTTCAGTCTCGTCATCGGACGCTGGAAAAACGGAAAACATGAGCGTAAAGCACACGGTTGAGATCACGAATAAGCTGGGGATGCACGCCCGCCCGGCGATGAAGCTGTTTGAGCTGGTACAGAATTATGATGCCGAAGTGTGGCTGCGCAATGACGAAGGCACCGAAGCCGAAGCCAGCAGCGTTATCGCGTTACTGATGCTGGATTCTGCCAAAGGCCGACAGATTGAAATTGAAGCCAACGGGCCGCAAGAAACTGAAGCCCTGGCGGCGGTAATCGCGCTATTTAACGCCGGGTTCGATGAAGATTAGTCCGCGTTTACGCTGACTGTCTGACGCCCTCTCCCGCAGGAGAGGGCAAACCTTTAATACAGTTTATTTTCCCGCATAAACCCTTCCCCACCGAGCTGGCGCATCTGGCGTAAAATCCACGCCTGACGGCTGCGAACATACCCTGATGGCGCATCGGCGCGAAAACGAATAGGGTTTGGCAGTACCGCCGCCAGCAACGCCGCTTCCGACATCGTCAATTTACTGGCAGGTTTATGGAAATAGCGCTGCGCAGCTGCTTCGACGCCAAATACCCCATCACCAAATTCGGCAATATTCAGGTAAACGGTCAGGATGCGTTTTTTGCTCCAGACGGTTTCGATGCCCACCGTCAAACCCGCTTCCAGACCTTTACGCAGCCAGCTTCTGCCGTCCCACAGGAACAGGTTTTTCGCCGTCTGCTGTGAGAGCGTGGATGCGCCACGAATGCGGTTTTCATTCTGCTCGTTATGGGTCAGTGCTTTCTCAATGGCAGACACATCAAATCCCCAATGGTCCGGGAATTTCTGGTCTTCCGCAGCAATGACGGCGAGTCCCATCCACGGCGTCATTTCATCCATGCTTACCCAGTCAGAGTGGGCCAGATAGTGAAAGTTACCGCTAAACATTTCCCCAAGCTGGCGCTCCACCATCACCGCTGAAAATGGCACCGGCAGAACGCTGAAAATTGCGATGCCCCCGGCCCAAAAAACGGCAAGTGTAATTACCACCCGCAGCAGAATGCGCTTTATCCAGGCCAACGGCGAACGGCGCTGACTCATTCGCACAACACCATCACGCGGGCCACCAGCTTCTCAATTCCGGTTGCCGCGTCGGCAATATTCTGCGCCAGCATATAAGCCGGCGTGGTCACGATTTTATGGTCTTCATCCACCACGATATCGTCTACCGGACACGGCACATGTTCGGCACCCATTGCTTCCAGCACTTCGGCGGTATCGATATCAGTACCGATGGTAATGCGCAGAGGGAAATCAAAAATCTTCGGCAGCATCGCCGGAGCAATGCACATAAAGCCGAGCGGCTTACGCGCATGATGCAGAGCCAGTGTCAGCGCTTTTAAATCTGCATCCACAACGCACTCATTGCCCTGGGAAGCAAAGTTACTCAGGTTCTTAGCCGCGCCAAATCCGCCGGGTACAATCAGCGCATCAAGCTCATCGGCACGCGCACTCGCCAGCGGCTGAATATCACCGCGTGTGATCCGGGCCGCTTCCAACAAAACGTTACGTTCACCCGCCATTGATTCACCATCCAAATGGTTGATCACATCAGACTGGCTTTTATCTGGCGCAAAACAGACCGCCCGCGCGCCATTTCGAGCAATAGCCAGCAGCGTGATGACCGCTTCATGAATTTCGCTGCCGTCATATACGCCACAGCCGCTCAGCACTACGCCAATTTTTTTCATCCTGCGTTCCTTTTGCAACCGCTTGAAGCCCATCAGTTATTTTGATTTAACCGCCATGCTTCACACATTTAACTGATTTACGTAACAAATAATTTAAGTTTTGCTATCTTAATGAACGTGCAGCCTAAATTCTCAGGCCGCGTCTGTTCAACACTCTTAAAACTATCGAGGCGCAGCCACGTTTTCCCTGGTGTTGGCGCAGTATTCGCGCACCCCGGCTTGACCGGGGTCATTTTTTATCGGCTTGCGACCCACGCTTTCAGGGTAGCGACATCCTGCTGCCATTCTGTTTTCATCTCTTCGACCCATTCACCCACGTTATCCCACCAGGCCGGAAGATCCGGAGACTGAATCTGCTGTCCAAGCTGCTGAATATGACGTAAACCAATCGAACCCGCGGCGCCTTTGATTTTATGCCCTTCTTCAACAATGCCTTTCTGGTCGCGCGCGGTCAGGTTTGATTCCAGCACCGCCAGATATCCCGGCATCATCTTCTCGAACACTGCCAGACCGTCGGTGATGAGCTGCGGGCCCACCAACTCGATGTACTGCTGGAGCATGTCGGTGTCCAGTACGCTGCTTGATTTGTTGCTGTCGGTTATGGTCACGCTGCTTTCCTCGTCGTCAGGGGTATCCCAGAATTTTTGGATGATGGCGGTCAATGCCGGAACGGCCAGCGGCTTGCTCAGCACGTCGTCCATTCCCGCATCCAGATACTCTTTTTTGTCCTTCAGCACGTTGGCGGTCAGCGCCACCAGCGGCGGCAGCTCGTCAGCGTGATAACGCTGTTTCAGCTCACGGGAAATATCCAGGCCGGTCATGTCCGGTAGCTGAATATCCAACAGCACCAAATCGTAATCAGAAGGCGAAAACATCTCCAGCGCCTCTTTACCGGTCATCGCCACGTCTACACTGTTGCCGAGTTTTTCCAGCACCGAGCGCGCCACAATCACGTTCAGCTCTATGTCTTCCACCAGCAGCACATGCAGGGCGGGTAACGGCATATCATCGTCGGCCAGGGTGTTTTCCACTTCTTCCGCGATTGCAGGCGCGTGAACGGTTAGCGTAAAGGTTGAGCCGCTGCCTGGCTGGCTGGAAACGATGATATCACCGCCCATGCTCTTCGCCAGACGACGAGAAACAGCCAGACCAATCCCGGTGCCCGTTGCCGGTTTTCCGCCCTGGCTGTCTTTAACCTGATAATACATCGCGAAAATTTTGTCCTGCTCTTCCTGCGGGATGCCAATCCCAGAGTCTTCCACTTCGAAGCGCAGCATGTCGCCTGCATCGTAACGCACGCGAACCGACACGTTACCCTGCTGGGTAAATTTGACCGCATTGCTGATCAGATTCCACAGGATCTGCCGCAGGCGGGTGCCATCGGTTATCACTTTATGCGGCAATGGCAGCGTCGGGTCCATCACGAAACGCAGCCCTTTCTGCTGCGCCTGCAGGCCAGAGAGGTTTTCCAGGTCAGCCAGGAAACCGGTGAAATCGATAGGCTGGTTATCCAGCTGAACTTTACGCCGTTCCATCTTATCCATATCGATAATATCGTTGAAGATATTACCCAGCGTGACCGCCGAAACGTGGATGGTTTTCAGGTATTTTTCCTGCTCGGACGTCAATTCGGTATCCAGCAGAATACGGCTCAGGCCGACGATGCCGTTGAGCGGTGTGCGCAGCTCGTGGCTGATGGTAGAAATAAAGGTGGTCTTATCACGGCTGGCGCGTTCAAGGGCATCCTGATAGCGCTTACGTTCCGTTATATCGCGCCCAAAGCCCATCAGACCGTGGCGTTTCCCGACGCGGTCGTAATACGGCACTTTGCGTATCTCGAAGCAGGCTTTGCGACCATCGGGATAATCCAGCCACTGTTCGTAGGTCAGTGAAACGTTATGACGGAAGACTTTCTCATCGGTTTCAATGACTTTAGCTGCGGCTTCCGGGGAATACACGTCAAGTGGTTTGAGGTTTACCAGCTGCTTTTCGCTTTTCCCGGTCAATAGCTCCATCGCCCGGTTACAGCCGGAAAATTCTTTATCTTCGTTGCGGTAAAACACCAGGTCCGGCGAGGCATCAAGGAACGAACGCAGGAAAGACGACTGCTGCTCGAGCTGAATTTGCGTCTGTTCGCGCTCTTTCATTTCGATTTTCAGCTGTTCCAGCGTGGTCTGGCGCTCGGCTTCCGCCTTTTCGCGATCGGTGATTTCCTGATTAAGCTGCGCAATATTGTCTTTCAACTGCACATTCAGCTTCAGGTCGCGGTCGCGCATCTCCTCCAGCTTTTCGACCACACGCGTAAGACGCTGGCGAGATTCTTCCAGTTGCTCGACCACCACCGAGAGAAAATAAACCGCCCAGGGCGTGATCAACAGCCCAAAGAAAATGGAGCGGATAACATCAATACTCTCGACCTGGCCGTGCAGCACCATAGTCACCGCCATCTGTACCACGATGGCTAACACCACCAGCGCCAACGCCAGCAGCAGCGAGAAGCGTACCAGGCCGAGTTTCATCATCAGGTCGACATAGTACTGCGCAAGCATTCGGATTTGCTTCATAGGGATTTCCTTCACCACAACGTCGCTCAATAATACCCAATTCTGAGCAACGCGTTGAAGGTTGTGCGAAAAATGCGGTGATAATTGGGGTTATGCGTCGGGGAAAGGGATGAAAGGCTGGCCAAGCGCCGAGCCCTGCACACCCTGTTCGTTAAGATAGCGATCCAGTTCCAGCATTCCAGTCCAGCGGTTCTCACACCACAGCGGGGCAAGCAGCGTCGGGCGGCGTGCGTTAGCGGAAATGCGGTGATAGACAACGTCCGGCGGCGTGTGGCGGATCATTTCGCCCGCGGTCAGGGTGTATTCATCCAGCTCAATGCCTTTCAGCCTGCCCGCTTGCCAGGCTTTCGCCATGATGCTGCCGGTCACGATGTGTAATGGATGAAGCTTAATGCCATCGACGCCAGTCTCGACCACTTTTTCGAGTGTCTGCATACATTCCGACTGCCCTTCACCCGGCAGCCCGACAATCAGATGCGTACACACTTTCAGCCCACGTTCGCGTGCCAGACGCGTAGTAGCCTGGTAACAGGCAAAATCATGCCCACGATTGATGCGATGCAGGGTTTTATCCTGTGCGCTCTGTAAACCGAGTTCGAGCCACACTTCGTAACCCTTATGTTTATATTCACTGAGTAAATCCAGCACCGCCTCGGGCACGCAATCCGGGCGCGTGCCCACGCATAACCCAACGATATTCGTCTGACTGACCGCTTGCTGATACATCGACCGCAGCACCTGCACTTCCGCAAAAGTACTGGTATAAGCCTGAAAATACGCGAGATAACGTTTCGCGCGGTTCACCAAATGCGCCTGATGCGCCAGTTGATCCGCAATGGAGCGGTGCTGCTGCGCCTCATCGGCAAACGACGCCACATTACAGAAAGTGCAGCCGCCGCGGCCAATGGTGCCATCGCGATTCGGGCAGCTAAAACCGCCATGGAGGGTCAGCTTATGCACCTTTTCGCCATGGCGACGCATAAGATCCCCACCAAACATATTGACTAATTTCTGTAACTGCATAATCTGATAGACCGCACCTTTCGAAGAAGTGTAAAGCCTGCCATTTTTAGTCTCTTTCGGCGCTGACCTGGATCAAACGCTCCGGACATGTCACACCTATTGCATAACCACTCAAGATAACTGCAATTTCATTCACCACTCTGGTGATTACTTTTCCTTATGTTGACCCTCGATTTTTCACTATTACCGTGCCAGATGAAAAACAGTGTCATCAGGGGGATTCACGCCCCACGGCAGAACATTATTCTGCGATAAAAAAACCATTCAGCACAGAACCGCCATAATTGCGCTTTCATATAGTGAGAGAGATCACATTCAGCAGCCGGTTCGCTAAGGGTAAATGCATTGTTAAAAAGCACTAATATCAATAACAATCATATAGTTAACCTACCTATAGCACATTTTTGTATAAATAAGATTGCCATTTGACCTGTGTGCGGATTCCCGATAACTTGAGGATCCGCTGGAAGCTTTCTCGATGAGCAGTCTGCTCATCATATTTATGCAGTAATTGAGATTCCCTCTGAAGCAAGTCCGCAATACTTGTTTGACCTGTGCGAAAGGATTTTGAGAGGGCGAATGCGTGGCCTGTGCCCCGCCGCCTTGCTCTTTCTACGCCTGCGCGCAACGGTCCAGAGTGTGTCTCGTAGAGCCTGGGGAGGTTCACTGATATGTTGTACGATAAATCCCTTGAGAGGGATAACTGTGGTTTCGGCCTGATCGCCCACATAGAAGGCGAACCTAGCCACAAGGTAGTGCGTACCGCCATTCACGCACTGGCCCGCATGCAGCACCGTGGTGCGATCCTCGCCGATGGTAAAACCGGTGACGGTTGTGGCCTGCTGCTGCAAAAACCTGATCGTTTCTTCCGCCTCGTGGCCGAAGAGCGTGGCTGGCGCTTAGCTAAAAACTACGCGGTCGGTATGCTGTTCCTGAATAAAGATGCCGAGCTCGCTGCAGCTTCGCGTCGTGTGGTTGAAGAAGAACTTCAGCGTGAAACCCTGTCCATTGTCGGCTGGCGCGACGTGCCAACCAACGAAGGGGTACTCGGTGAAATCGCCCTCTCCTCGCTGCCTCGTATCGAACAAATTTTTGTTAACGCTCCGGCTGGCTGGCGTCCACGTGATATGGAACGCCGTCTGTTCATCGCCCGTCGCCGTATCGAAAAGCGTCTTCAGGAAGACAAAGACTTCTACATCTGTAGCCTGTCAAACCTGGTCAATATCTATAAAGGTCTGTGTATGCCGGCGGATTTGCCGCGCTTCTACCTGGACCTGGCGGATCTGCGTCTGGAATCGGCCATTTGCTTGTTCCACCAGCGCTTTTCCACCAACACCGTGCCGCGTTGGCCGCTGGCTCAGCCGTTCCGCTATCTGGCACACAACGGCGAAATCAACACCATTACCGGTAACCGCCAGTGGGCGCGCGCCCGTACCTATAAATTCCAGACCCCGCTGATCCCGGATTTGCATGATGCCGCGCCGTTCGTAAACGAAACCGGCTCTGACTCCAGCTCGATGGACAACATGCTTGAACTGCTGTTGGCCGGCGGGATGGATATCGTGCGCGCCATGCGTCTGCTTGTTCCGCCAGCCTGGCAGAACAATCCGGACATGGACCCGGATCTGCGTGCGTTCTTCGATTTCAACTCCATGCACATGGAGCCGTGGGACGGCCCGGCGGGCATCGTCATGTCCGATGGTCGTTACGCAGCCTGTAACCTCGACCGTAACGGTCTGCGCCCGGCGCGCTACGTCATCACCAAAGACAAGCTCATCACCTGCGCCTCTGAAGTCGGGATCTGGGATTACCAGCCAGACGAAGTGGTGGAAAAAGGCCGCGTTGGCCCTGGCGAGCTGATGGTTATCGACACCCGCGCGGGCCGTATTTTGCACTCCGCAGAAACCGATCACGACCTGAAAATCCGTCATCCGTACAAAGAGTGGATGGAGAAAAACGTCCGCCGTCTGGTGCCGTTTGAAGATTTGCCAGACTCCGACGTCGGCAGCCGCAAGCTGGACGACGATATGCTCGCCAGCTACCAAAAACAGTTTAACTACAGCGCGGAAGAGCTGGACTCGGTTATCCGTGTGCTGGGTGAAAACGGCCAGGAAGCGGTCGGCTCAATGGGTGACGATACCCCGTTTGCCGTACTCTCCAGCCAGCCGCGTATCATTTACGACTACTTCCGCCAGCAGTTTGCGCAGGTGACCAACCCGCCAATCGATCCGCTGCGTGAAGCGCACGTGATGTCGCTCGCCACCAGCATCGGCCGTGAAATGAACGTCTTCTGCGAAGCGGAAGGCCAGGCGCATCGCCTGAGCTTCAAATCGCCGATTCTGCTGTACTCCGATTTCAAACAGCTGACCACACTGACGGAAGATCACTACCGGGCCGACACGCTGGACATCACCTACGACGTGACCGAAACGAACCTGGAAGCGACCGTCAACGCGCTGTGCGATAAAGCTGAACAGATGGTGCGTAACGGTACCGTGCTACTGGTGCTGTCTGACCGTAACATCGCTAAAAACCGTCTGCCCGTTCCGGCACCGATGGCCGTAGGTGCGATTCAGACTCGCCTGGTTGATAAGAGCTTGCGTTGCGATGCCAACATCATCGTAGAAACCGCAAGCGCCCGCGACCCGCACCACTTTGCCGTGTTGTTAGGCTTCGGCGCGACTGCGGTTTACCCGTATCTCGCCTATGAAACACTGGCGAAGCTGGTCGACAGCAAAGCTATCGAAAAAGATTACCGCCATGTGATGCTTAACTACCGTAACGGCATCAACAAAGGCCTGTACAAAATCATGTCCAAAATGGGCATTTCGACCATCGCCTCTTACCGCTGTTCGAAGCTGTTTGAAGCCGTTGGCCTGCACGATGACGTGTCAGACCTCTGCTTCCAGGGCGTGGTCAGTCGTATCGGCGGCGCAGGCTTTGAGGACTTCCAACAGGACCTGCTGAACCTGTCCAAACGTGCCTGGCTGGCGCGCAAGCCGCTCGATCAGGGTGGTTTGCTGAAATACGTTCACGGTGGCGAATATCACGCCTATAACCCGGATGTGGTTCGCACCCTGCAGCAGGCGGTACAGACCGGTGATTACAGCGATTATCAGCAGTATTCTAAGCTGGTAAATGAGCGCCCGGCGGCAACGCTGCGCGATCTGCTGGCGGTGAATCCTGGGACCGACGCTGTTAGCATCAACGACGTTGAACCTGCGACCGAACTGTTCAAACGTTTCGACACCGCAGCAATGTCCATCGGCGCACTGAGCCCGGAAGCCCACGAAGCACTGGCGGAAGCCATGAACAGCATCGGCGGCAATTCCAACTCCGGTGAAGGCGGCGAAGATCCTGCGCGTTACGGCACCAACAAAGTGTCTCGCATCAAGCAGGTGGCTTCCGGTCGTTTCGGCGTCACACCTGCGTATCTGGTTAATGCCGATGTGATTCAGATTAAAGTCGCCCAGGGCGCAAAACCGGGTGAAGGCGGTCAGTTACCGGGTGATAAAGTCACGCCGTACATCGCCAAACTGCGTTATTCCGTGCCGGGTGTGACCCTGATTTCCCCACCGCCGCACCACGATATCTACTCTATCGAGGACTTGGCGCAGCTGATTTTCGACCTCAAACAGGTCAACCCGAAGGCGATGATTTCCGTGAAGCTGGTTTCCGAACCGGGCGTAGGCACCATCGCTACCGGTGTGGCGAAAGCCTATGCGGACCTGATTACCATCGCCGGTTACGACGGTGGTACCGGCGCCAGCCCACTTTCCTCAGTGAAATACGCGGGCTGTCCGTGGGAACTCGGCCTGGTGGAAACCCAACAGGCACTGGTCGCTAACGGCCTGCGTCATAAAATTCGTTTGCAGGTGGATGGCGGTCTGAAGACCGGCCTCGACATCATCAAAGCGGCTATCCTCGGCGCAGAAAGCTTTGGCTTCGGCACCGGTCCGATGGTAGCGCTGGGCTGTAAATACCTGCGAATTTGTCACCTGAACAACTGCGCAACAGGCGTGGCAACTCAGGACGAAAAACTGCGTAAGAACCACTATCACGGCTTGCCGTTCAAAGTGACCAACTACTTTGAATTCATCGCCCGCGAAACCCGCGAGCTGATGGCGCAACTGGGCGTGAAGCGTCTGGTAGACCTGATTGGTCGCACCGACTTGCTCAAAGAGCTGGAGGGCTTCACCGCCAAACAGCAGAAGCTGGACCTGTCGAAACTGCTGGAAACCGCTGAGCCGCATCCGGGCAAAGCGCTGTACTGCACTGAGCACAACCCGCCGTTTGATAACGGCGTGCTGAACGCGCAGCTGTTGCAGCAGGCGAAGCCGTTTGTCGATGAGAAGCAGAGCAAAACGTTCTGGTTTGATATTCGCAACACCGACCGCTCCGTGGGCGCTACGCTGTCGGGCTACATCGCTCAGACGCACGGCGACCAGGGTCTGGCTTCCGATCCGATTAAAGCGCACTTCAGCGGCACCGCAGGCCAGAGTTTCGGCGTGTGGAACGCAGGCGGCGTTGAACTGTACCTGACCGGCGATGCCAACGACTACGTCGGCAAAGGCATGGCAGGCGGCCTGCTGGCCATTCGTCCTCCGGTCGGTTCCGCCTTCCGCAGCCACGAAGCCAGCATCATCGGCAACACCTGTCTGTACGGTGCTACCGGCGGTCGTCTGTACGCTGCGGGCCGTGCGGGTGAACGTTTCGCCGTGCGTAACTCCGGGGCAATCACCGTGGTTGAAGGCATCGGTGATAACGGTTGTGAATACATGACCGGCGGCATCGTCTGCGTACTGGGTAAAACCGGCGTCAACTTTGGCGCAGGCATGACCGGTGGTTTCGCTTATGTACTCGATGAAGACGGTGATTTCCGCAAACGCGTGAACCCGGAATTGGTCGAAGTGCTGGACGTAGACTCTCTCGCGATTCACGAAGAGCATCTGCGCGGGCTGATTACCGAGCATGTACAGCTCACCGGCTCCCAGCGCGGCGAAGAAATTCTGGCTAACTGGCCTGCGTTCTCCGCGAAATTCGCCCTGGTTAAACCGAAGTCCAGCGATGTCAAAGCACTGTTGGGTCACCGTAGTCGTAGCGCCGCAGAATTGCGCGTGCAGGCGCAGTAAGGAAAATCGATGAGTCAGAATGTTTATCAGTTTATCGACTTGCAGCGCGTTGATCCGCCAAAGAAACCGCTGAAGATCCGTAAAATTGAATTTGTTGAGATCTACGAGACGTTCTCCGAAGGCCAGGCTAAAGCACAGGCAGACCGCTGCCTGTCCTGCGGCAACCCTTACTGTGAGTGGAAATGTCCGGTCCACAACTACATCCCGAACTGGCTGAAGCTCGCCAACGAAGGGCGTATTTTTGAAGCGGCAGAACTGTCGCATCAAACCAACACCCTGCCGGAAGTGTGCGGCCGCGTGTGCCCGCAGGACCGTCTGTGTGAAGGCTCCTGTACGCTGAACGACGAGTTCGGCGCGGTGACCATCGGCAACATCGAGCGCTATATCAACGATAAAGCGTTCGAAATGGGCTGGCGTCCGGACATGACTGGCGTGAAGCAAACCGACAAACGCGTGGCGATTATCGGTGCGGGGCCGGCAGGCCTGGCCTGTGCCGACGTGCTGACCCGTAACGGCGTGAAAGCGGTGGTCTTCGATCGTCATCCAGAAATCGGCGGCCTGCTGACTTTCGGTATTCCGGCCTTCAAGCTGGAAAAAGAAGTCATGACCCGTCGCCGTGAAATCTTCACCGACATGGGCATTGAGTTCAAACTCAATATCGAAGTGGGCCGTGACGTACAAATCGACGATCTGCTGAAAGATTACGATGCGGTGTTCCTCGGCGTCGGCACCTATCAGTCAATGCGCGGTGGACTGGAGAATGAGGATGCAAATGGCGTGTTTGACGCCCTGCCATTCCTGATTGCCAATACCAAACAGATGATGGGCTTCGGCGAGTCCGCGGAAGAACCTTACGTGAATATGGAAGGCAAACGCGTGGTGGTTCTGGGCGGGGGTGATACCGCGATGGACTGCGTACGCACCTCCATTCGCCAGGGCGCAACGCACGTCACCTGTGCTTACCGTCGTGACGAAGAAAACATGCCAGGCTCACGCCGCGAAGTGAAAAATGCGCGTGAAGAAGGCGTGGAATTCCAGTTCAACGTGCAGCCGCTGGGCGTGGAAGTGAACGCTAACGGTAAAGTCAGCGGCGTGAAAATGGCGCGTACCGAAATGGGTGCGCCTGATGCCAAAGGCCGTCGTCGCGCAGAAATCGTGGCCGGTTCCGAGCACGTTGTGCCTGCCGATGCGGTGGTGATGGCGTTCGGTTTCCGTCCTCACAGCATGGAATGGCTGGCGCAACACAGCGTCGAACTGGATTCGCAGGGCCGCGTGATCGCGCCAGAAGGCAACGAAAACGCCTTCCAGACCAGCAACCCGAAAATCTTCGCCGGTGGTGATATCGTGCGCGGTTCGGACCTGGTGGTGACTGCCATTGCAGAAGGTCGCAAAGCGGCTGACGGCATCATGAACTACCTGGAAGTGTAATCCGCCAGAGTCACGACGGATTCAATAAAAGCCCGGTGAGCGCAAGCTTCCGGGTTTTTTTATGACTGTGCCAGCATCGCTGCACCCAGCAATCCGGCATCATGGCGGTAATGTGCGGCTTGCAGCTTGACCTGATATACCGACGGTTCTTGTGAAAGGTAGTCAGCAACCAGCGCTAAGTAGCCTTCGGCCAGGCCGACGCTACCGCCCATCACAACACGCTGACAATCGGTCACGGCTTTGACATCGGCAATCAGCCTCGCCAGCACCTGAGCGGAGCGGTGCATCAAGCTCTGCGCTTGTACATCTCCTTCACGCGCTTTGGCAAATATCGCTTTCGCATCCAGTCCGGCCAGATGGCCTTGCGCCGCGGCGGCAATTCCGCGCCCGGAGGCGATTGCTTCCACGCAGCCGATACGCCCGCAGCCACAGCGCGGTCCGTTAGGGTCCGCCAGCGTGTGACCCAGATGTCCGGCCAGACCACCGCTGCCCATCAACAGCTTTCCACAACTGACGATCCCGCCGCCCACACCGGTCGATACGGTGATAAACGCCATCTCTTCAGTAGGCTCATCCAGCGCCTGGAATTCGGCCCAGGCCGCAGCCTGCGCATCATTCAAAGCCAGACAAGGCAAACCGGTGATGCGCGAAACCGTCTCCTGTAAGGGAAAATGCAGCAGTCCACCGAGATTCCCCGGATTGATGGCCGTTAAAATCCCCTGGTGAATAATTCCCGTGGACGCCACCGCCACACGTTTTGCCCGTTGCGCCAACGGAGAAAGTAATGTTTCCAGGCTCGCGGTAAGCGCCTGAGGTGTTTTGCTGGCAGGCGTGGGGCATTCGTGACGTTCCACTATTTGAACGTTGCCATCGATCAGCGCCGCTGCCAGTTTGGTGCCGCCAATATCCACCGCCAGCAGCGTCATTGCTGCGCCTCTAGTAACGCATCGCGATACCACTGGCAGATGTGCTCCAGCCGGGTTATGGCAGAGCCCACCGTTACGGCCCATGCGCCGTGCTGCATCGCCTGGGCGGCCAGCGCGGGCGAGTTATAGCGTCCCTCGGCAATAACCCGACAACCTGCTTTGGTGAGCGCAATCACCAGGGCCAGATCCGGTTCATCCGGCACCGGGCCATCGAGGTAGCCTGATAACGTCGATCCGATAATCTCTGCACCTTCACGATGGCGTTTCACCCCGTCTTCCAGCGATGAACAATCCGCCATCGCCAGTAAATTGTGATGGTGGATTCTCGCCAGGATCGCGCTAACTTCCACGGGCCGGACGCGATCCGTTCCGTCGAAGGCAATGATGCTGGCTCCTGCTTCAGCCAGCGCGTCGACATCCTCAAGAAAGGGAGTGATCCGCACCGGTGAATCGGAAAGGTCGCGTTTAATGATGCCAATGATTGGAATTGTCACCTGAGAACGCGTGGCGCGCAGGTTGTCGACGCCTTCGATACGCAGTGCCACAGCGCCCGCCTGTTCTGCCGCCAGCGCCATGGCAGCGACAATCTCTGGCTTATCCATTGGGCTTCCCGGTACCGGCTGGCAGGAGACAATCAGCCCGCCGTTTTTACCGATCGCGGACTCAATTTGTGCAAGTAACGACATCCTAATCTCCATGGTGTTTAATCAAACTGCTTTTACCACCGCGCAAAGGCACTGCGCCGCTAAAAGGCTTGCCATCGATGGCATCATGCGTGCGTAGCGCTTCAGGACGGATCCAGCGCTGTACACGCGTTGGCATATCCAGGCCAATCAACAAAATGACAACGAAGGTCAGGCCAAACGATAACGATCCCAGCGCGGTGCCCAGATCCAATTTCTGCGCGATCAGGGCGCCGATCACCGGGGCTATCGCCCCACCCATCGCACCGACGTTGTAGGTAAAGCCCAATCCGGCCGCGCGTTGATCGGTATCGAAGTAGCCACCGATCAGTTTCGGCAAGATCCCCGAGATCCCCTGGCCCAGCATCTGCTGGAAAAAGAGTAACAGGCCGAGCACCCACACGTTGGTGCCGCCGATCGCAAACACGGGAATGATCAGCACTTGTGAGGCCAGTAGACTACAAACGTAGGCTTTACGGGTCCCAAGCCAGTCACCGAGAAAACCGCCGACGCAGCAGCCAACCGCCGCGCCAAATCCGCTAAAGAACAGGACCCGAGCCACGGTGGAATGATCGTAAGCCAATTCGGTTTTCAGGTAGGTTGGCAACAACGCCTGAATCGGCCAGGAGTACAGAAAGGCGAACAGCACCACCACCATGAGCGTCACACCGGTAGGCCAGCGCTTACCGCTGCTCTGAACCATAAAGCTGATAAAAATGATGGCGCTGATTAAGCCCAGCAGCAGGATCATACCTGCGTTTCGCAATTCGCCGGAAAAACAGAACCACAGCGAAGTGGCCGCCACGGCGGTGAGAAAATAGTTGATGTAGCGGTGATCGCCGCGATACAGAATATCGACCATGGTGCGCACCGGTGCTTTTCCGGCGTGTTTCTGCTTCCAGTCTTCTGCTTCAGGAATGTTTTTACGCAGCCACAGAGCGAACACAATCGGGAAAATACCGAGCAAAAACAGCGCGCGCCAGCCCCACACAGGAACCACGAGACTGTAGACCTGCGCGGCAACCACTGCGCCCACCGAGAAGCCGGAGATCAAAAAGCCGCTGGCCTTGTTGCGCATTTGCTTCGGCCAGCTCTCAATCACGTAAGTGGCGCTTGAACCGTATTCACCAGCCATGCCCATGCCGATAACCAGGCGGGCGATAAACAGCGTGGTGAAACCTGGGGCTAAACCACAGGCCAGCGTTCCAACCGAGAACAAGACGATACTGGTGACCATCGCCAGACGACGCCCGTAGCGGTCGCCCATGGCGCCGAGCATCAGACCACCAAACCAGCGCGAAATGAAGGCAGCAGAGATCAGGCTCGCGGCCTGAACGGTCGTCAGGCCAAATTCGCTTTGCACTTCGGTGAGCACCAGTGCCATCAGTACAAAATCGAAGCCATCGAGCAGATAGCCGAGCCAGGCGGCGAAGAATGCCCGCCACTGTGCCCTGTCGAGATGGCGGTACCACGGGATGTTTTGGGTAGTCATACTCATGTCACTCTCCCGCGTTGGGCTTCGCCCACGCTGTATTCATTGGTGTTTTACCCGGCGAGCCGGGTAACCTGTCAGCGCTGCTGAGCCATCTCCTGCTGCAGCTGGCTGGCCAGCGCCTTCAGCGCAGGCAGGAATTTCTCATCCACCGGGGCAAACGGCTTGCGGCACAGCGGCACATCCACCACGTCCATGTAGTGCAGTACCGTTTTCAGGCCACGGAAAACGCCGGTCTGAATAAGCAGATCGATAACCTTGTTGCATTCACTTTGCAGCTGCTGTGCCCGCGCCATGTCACCCGATTTCAGCGCGCTGACGATATTCTGGTAGCGCCAGCCCATGATGTTGTACGTGCTGCCAATTCCGCCATCGGCACCGGCTAACAGGCCGGAGGCGAAGATCTCATCGTAGCCGTTATAGAGCACCAAATTCGGGTGCGCCCGGCGGATCTGCTCCATTTGATACAGATCGCCAGAAGTCTGTTTCAGCGCACCCACGCCCGGCAGGGTCACTAGCGTATTTATCTGTTCGAGACTTAACTTCACGCCGCTCAGCGCAGGAATGTTGTAAACCACCATCGGCAGGCCGTCCGCCGAATCAATGATCGCGCGGTAATGATCGCAGTGCTCTTCGAAGCTGAACGGGTAGTAAAACGGCGTGACCGCAGAGACGGCATCATAACCAAAGCGCTTCGCCGCCTGTGCCAGCTGCTGGCTTTCTACGGTACTGACGCAGCCCACGTGAGCAATCAGTTTGATCTGACCTTTCGCCTCGTCCGCCACCATCTCCAGCACCTGCTGACGTTCGGCCCCGGATTGCACAAACGCTTCTCCGGTGGATCCGCCCACATAGAGCCCATCGATCCCCTGTTGAATATTAAAGCGCACCAGACGGCGCAGGCTTTGCTCATCCAGCTGCTGCTGGCGAGTAAACGGGGTTAACAACGCGGCCATGACTCCACGTAAATTGGCTGACATACAAACCTCTCTGATGAGTGACGTAACATTAACGATATACCTTTATACCTGTTATACCAGCTCATTTATGCGTCAGCCAAATAGAGAAAGCTTATCTTGCGATCTGCTTCACTAAACGATCGCCAGGATCGGAGGGTTATTTTTTCTTTTTGATCTGCCCGAAGGCATGCCAGGTGGCAGAAACGCTGTTCAGATGGGTCTGAAGCGCGCGATCGGCGTCTTCAGGATCGCGGCGGCGAATCGCATCGACGATCGCAATGTGTTCCTGGTAGCTGACATTGTTGTGATGATGCAGCTCGCTGTCGGCTACTTTCGGGCGAGCGGCAATTAGCCAGTCCAGCAGTGCAACGTGGATCGCCATGAAAATCGGGTTGCCGGGAATTTCGGCCAGCACGCGGTGAAAATCCACATCAGAGCGAATGAACAGCGTGTTGTCATCAAGCGACTGGCTGTTAATTTCCAGCGCTTTTGCCAGCCGTTCGACCTGCTCATCGCTGGCGTTTTCAGCCGCGTAGCGCACCAGGCTTGATTCAAAAAACAGGCGAAGTTGTTCGAAATGAGCGATGCCGCCGGGATGGGCGAGGAAATCTTTCGCCATGCCGGAAAGCTCGCTGATGATGGTATCGGCGGAAGGACGCGACACGCGGGCGCGTTCGCCGTTGTTGATTTGCACCAGGCCTTTACGCTTGAGCGCCGCTAATGCCTCGCGCACCGAAGGACGGCCAACGTTGAAGAAGGCCATCAGCTCACGCTCAGAGGGCAGCTGTTCGCCTTCCGCAAACTCGCGACGGCGGATCATCTGTTCCAGCTCTTCTTCCACCATTTCCGACAGTTTTTTACGCGCCAGCGGACGACGGCCCAGGCTGCGACCAATGGTTTCTGAAGTCTCTTCTTCCTGAGGATCAAATGCGTTCATAGCGGTTATCGGGGCCAGGTGACAGTATGTGACATCGAGTCCATAGAGTAACACAGGATTTTCAGGCTGGCGAAAGTGGGGGCAGATAACAAAACAGGCCCCGAAGGACCTGTTGGATTATGGATTTACTTCACAACGCGAAGTGCCGGACGGCCACCGCGCGGAGGCGGCGTATCGTCGGGATCGTTGTCGCCATCGCTGTCTGGCTTGTCACCGTCGATAACCGACATCACCGTTTCGTTTTCCGCGCCGATGCCTGCGTCGTCGTTGACGTGAGTCACGTCTTCGTCGTACGCCGTTTCCGGTTCGAACATGGTACCTGCGCCGTTTTCACGCGCGTAGATAGCCAGCACGGCTGCCAGTGGCACTTCAACCTGACGCGGAACCCCGCCGAAGCGCGCGTTAAAGCTCACGTCGTCGTTGGACAGTTCCAGATTACCCACCGCACGCGGGGCAATATTCAAAACGATTTGTCCGTCGCGCGCGTATTCCATCGGAACACGCACACCCGGTAACGTCACGTCCACCACCAGATGCGGCGTCAGCTGGTTATCCAGCAACCATTCATAGAATGCCCGCAGCAGATAAGGACGACGTGGAGTCAGCTGTGACACATCCATTCAATTAGCCTCGACCGATACGCATTTCACGCTCGGGTTCAGTTAAGGAAGCGAGGAATGAATCACGTTCAAATACGCGAGTCATATACGCTTTCATCTCTTTAGAACCTGCACCAACCAGCTCGATGCCCATGACTGGCAAACGCCAGAGTAGCGGAGCCAGATAGCAATCGACCAGGCTAAACTCATCGCTCAGGAAGTATGGCTTCTGAGTGAATACTGGCGCGATTGCCAGCAGTTCTTCGCGCAGCTGCTTACGCGCTGCATCAGCCTGTGCTGCGGAACCGTTCTGGACGGTATGCAGAAGCGTATACCAGTCTTTCTCGATACGTTGCATGTACAGGCGACTTTCACCGCGAGCAACCGGGTAAACCGGCATCAGCGGTGGATGAGGGAAACGCTCATCAAGATATTCCATAATGATGCGAGATTCCCAAAGGGTCAGCTCGCGATCTACCAGTGTCGGAACGCTTTGATTCGGGTTGAGGTCAATCAGATCCTGAGGTGGATTGTCCTTTTCCACGAGCTCAATTTCAAAACTGACACCCTTTTCAGCCAGCACAATGCGGACCTGATGGCTATAGATGTCAGTAGGACCAGAAAACAGCGTCATTACCGAACGTTTGTTGGCAGCGACAGCCATGAAAACCTCCAGGTATATTCAGAATTTTTTACTGCTACCTGCCACGACATGTGACCGGCCAGTGGTAAAGCCCCGTAAGCGTCGAACGACATTCCTGTTCACAAACGAAACAAACAAAAAATGAACAATCGCCCGCATTTGGGCAGAAAATTGGAAGATAGTTTACCAGATTTTGCGGACCTTGTGGTGAGGCTATTCTGGAAATGCTGAAAAAGGCTGAAAAGAGAGACAGGGATTGTGGATAACGCCCATTTTATCCATAAAAAAACCCGCCGAAGCGGGTTTTTTCGCCAATTGTTCTGCGCGAAGCAGAAAAACAATTAACGCTTGGAGAACTGAGGACGACGACGCGCTTTACGCAGGCCGACTTTCTTACGTTCAACTTTACGAGCATCACGAGTAACGAAACCTGCTTTACGCAGTTCGCCACGCAGGGACTCGTCGTACTCCATCAGAGCGCGGGTGATACCGTGACGGATCGCACCAGCCTGACCAGAGATACCACCACCTTTAACAGTGATGTACAGATCCAGTTTCTCAACCATGTCGACCAGTTCCAGCGGCTGACGAACTACCATGCGGGCAGTTTCACGACCGAAGTACTGTTCCAGAGAACGTTGGTTGATAACGATTTTGCCGCTGCCCGGTTTGATAAACACGCGAGCTGCGGAACTTTTGCGGCGACCAGTGCCGTAGTATTGATTTTCAGCCATTGCCATAATCCCGATTAGATGTCCAGAACTTGCGGTTGCTGTGCCGCGTGGTTGTGCTCGTTACCCGCGTAAACTTTCAGTTTACGGTACATAGCACGACCCAGCGGGCCTTTTGGCAGCATGCCTTTAACCGCGATTTCAATTACACGCTCAGGACGGCGGGCAATCATCTCTTCAAAGGTCGCTTCTTTAATACCGCCGATGTGGCCGGTGTGATGGTAATACACCTTGTCTTCACGCTTGTTGCCGGTTACAGCAACTTTTTCTGCGTTCAGAACGATGATGTAGTCACCGGTATCCACGTGCGGAGTGTATTCCGCTTTGTGCTTACCGCGCAGGCGACGAGCCAGTTCGGAAGCCAGACGACCCAGAGTCTTACCGGTCGCGTCAACAACATACCAGTCGCGCTGTACGGTTTCTGGTTTAGCTGTAAAAGTTTTCATTAAAAGCTTACCCAATAAATAGTTACACGTTGGTGAACACCCAAACGTTTAAAAGTTGAGGTTCACACGACATTGTCCAGCAAACCTACCCCTTCGAATAGCCTATGCCGGCACGACAAAAGTTTTGGGAAAAAAACTTTAGTTGTAACGTGGGGTCGCAGGATTATAGAGAAGTCGACTTCAAAGGTCGACCCCTTTTTGTGATTAGAAACGGTTTTTAGCCCGCCAGATGCTTGCGCTTGAGGTACTCTTCGCTTTGCATCTCCTGCAAACGGGAAAGGCAGCGCTGGAATTCAAACTTCAGGCGCTCTCCTTTATAAATGTCATACAACGGCACCTGCGCGCTGACCACCAGCTTGACGTGGCGTTCGTAAAATTCGTCCACCAACGCAATAAAACGACGCGCTTCGCTTTCCATCAGCGCCGTCATCACCGGCACGTCAGACAGCATCACCGTGTGGAACAGACGCGAAAGCGCGATGTAATCGTGCTGGCTGCGGGCATCCACGCACAGCGTCGCAAACGACACCGCCAGAGTCTGGTTTTCGGCGCCAAGCGTCGGCAGCGGGCGATGGTTGATTTCCAGCACCGGCATCTGCTCACGCTTCACACCGGCCAGCGCCAGCCACAGTTTGTCCATTTGCTGGCGGGTATCGTCATTCAGCGGCGACAGCCACAGATGCGCCTGGGTCAGTGTGCGCAGACGGTAATCAATACCGGCATCGACGTTCATGATGTCGCAGTGTTCTTTTATCGCGTCGATAGCCGGAAGGAAACGCGCGCGCTGCAGGCCGTTGCGGTACAGGTCGTCAGGCGGGATGTTGGACGTGGCCACCAGCGTAATTCCGCGGGTGAATAGCGCTTTCATCAGGCCGCCGAGCAGCATTGCATCGGTAATGTCTGAAACGAAGAACTCGTCAAAGCACAGCACGTCGGTTTCGGATTTAAAGCGGTCCGCGACGATTTCCAGCGGATCGCTGTGGCCCTGCAACGCCGTCAATTCTTCATGCACTCGCAGCATAAAGCGATGGAAATGCAGGCGCTGTTTCCGCTCACCCGGCAGACTTTGATAGAACATATCCATCAGCCAGGTTTTCCCTCGCCCCACGCCGCCCCACATATATAAGCCGCGAACCGGTGCGTTTGTCGTCGATTCACGCTTACCCAGCAGTTTGCCGAACTTTGCCCGCAGGCCACCACTGGCGGGAGCCGCTGTCGCCGGAAGGTGAATCAGTTCCTGATAGATAGTGTCCAGCCGGGAGACGGCCTCACGCTGAACGTCATCGGGCTGATGACTGCCCTCGTTAAGGGCCTGAAGATATCGCGATGTGGGGGTCATGCTTTGCATAAGTTGTTGTTATTTCCTGAAAAGCAACGTGCAGCAGTTCACGGTTGTCGAAAAAAAGGCCGTTCTACAGTACGCGATGACACGCCAGGATTCCACTTCTAAGGAAATAGCGGTTATAGTGGCAATATCGGGCGCGGGCGAGCAGCCTTTTTGCCACCCTAACGGAACCACAAAACAACGGGAGAAGTTCATGACCTGGGAATATGCGCTAATTGGTTTAGTCGTCGGTCTCATCATTGGCGCCGTCGCTATGCGATTTGGGAACCGCAAATTACGTCAACAGCAGGCCCTGCAGTACGAACTGGAAAAAAATAAAGCAGAGCTGGACGAGTATCGTGAAGAACTGGTCAGCCACTTTGCTCACAGCGCTGAGCTGCTCGACAATATGGCGCATGACTATCGTCAGCTCTATCAGCACATGGCGAAGAGCTCCAGCAGCCTGCTGCCGGAAATGAGCGCCGAAGATAATCCGTTCCGCAATCGTCTGGCTGAATCTGAAGCCAGCAACGATCAGGCGCCGGTACAGATGCCACGCGACTATTCTGACGGTGCTTCTGGCCTGCTTCGCAGCGCGGCTAAACGCGATTAATCCTCTTTATTTACGGGCGCAACCACTGCGCCCGTCACTTCCTGCCTGACCCAGCTATTATTTAATCATTCACCTCATTGTTAGACGTTCGAAAATTCAATAACATCGAACGGTTTAAGGGCGTATTTTCCTCACATTCCTCAGGTTATGAGAGCCAGCATCAATGAAGAAACAAACCTTATTATTAAGTGCGTTAGCGTTAAGTGTTGGGTTATCTCTTGGCGTCGCAGCGCCAGTGTCGGCTTCTCTACCTGCCCAGATTCCAGGCCAGGCTCAGATACCGAGCCTTGCGCCGATGCTGGAGAAAGTGCTGCCTGCGGTGGTGAGTGTTCAGGTGGAAGGCACAGCCTCCCCAAGTGAACGCGGACAGGTTCCGGAAGAGCTGAAAAAATATTTAGGTGAAGATGCGCCGAATGAACAGCCCCAGCCTTTTGAAGGGCTTGGCTCGGGCGTCATCATTGATGCTGCGAAGGGTTACGTCCTGACCAACAATCACGTCATCAGCCAGGCGCAGAAAATCAGCGTGCAGTTGAACGACGGCCGCGAGTTTGAAGCCAAACTTGTGGGCAGCGACGACCAAAGCGATATCGCACTACTGCAATTGCAAAAGGCCGATCATCTGACGCAAATCGCGATTGCCGACTCCGATAAACTGCGCGTCGGTGATTTTGCCGTCGCCGTCGGCAACCCGTTCGGCCTCGGACAAACCGCGACGTCGGGCATCATTTCAGCCCTCGGACGCAGCGGCCTGAATCTCGAAGGTCTGGAAAACTTTATCCAGACCGACGCCTCCATCAACCGCGGTAATTCCGGCGGCGCGCTGTTGAATCTCAACGGTGAACTGGTCGGGATCAACACCGCTATTCTCGCCCCGAGCGGCGGCAGCATCGGGATTGGCTTTGCCATTCCGAGCAACATGGCGATTACACTCGCCAAGCAGCTGATTCAGTTTGGCGAAATCAAACGTGGCCTGCTCGGTATTAAAGGCATGGAGATGACCGCTGACATCGCCAAAGCGTTTAATCTGGATATTCAACGCGGGGCGTTTATCAGCGAAGTACTGCCTGGCTCTGGCTCGGCAAAAGCGGGCATTAAAGCAGGCGACATTATTGTTAGCCTGAATGACAAACCGCTTAGCAGCTTCGCCGAACTGCGCTCGCGTATCGCCACCACAGAACCGGGCACCAAGGTCAAGCTCGGCCTGCTGCGTGAAGGCAAACCGCTGAGCATAGAAGTGACGCTGGATAAAAGCACCTCGGCGACCGCCAGCGCGGAACTGATTACCCCAGCCCTGCAAGGCGCATCACTGAGCGACGGCCAGATGAAGGACGGTACCAAAGGCATCGTGCTCAATGACGTTGATAAAGGCAGCGCGGCCGCAATGGTGGGGCTGCATAAAGGTGACGTGATTATCGGTATCAACCGCCAGCGCGTGCAGTCCATTGCCGAGATGCGTAAGGTGCTGGAAACCAAGCCGGCCATCATTGCGTTGAACATCATGCGCAATAATGAAAGTATTTATCTGCTGCTGCATTAAGCGAAAACGCTGCGGACATCGCCTGCGTGTGATGTCCGCATAACTCGTGATATGCTTCGCCTGTTTCCTTACCTGTGATAATCGCACCATGCTTGCAAAGCTCTTACGCTCAGTCGCAATCGGATGTATCGTCAGTGGCATTCTGCTGGCAGTTATGCCGTCGTTGCGGCAATTTAACCCGCTAACATCAGCACCTTATGACAGTGCTGATGAATCGCCTGTCAGCTATAATCAGGCGGTAAAACGCGCTGCACCTGCGGTGGTGAACGTCTACAACCGCGCACTGAACAACAATTCCAGCCATAACATGCTGACGCTAGGATCCGGGGTCATCATGGACGAGCGTGGGTACATCATTACCAACAAGCACGTGATTAACGATGCCGACCAAATCATCGTCGCGCTACAGGATGGCCGCGTATTTGAGGCGCTGATCGTCGGCTCCGATAGCCTGACCGATCTCGCGGTATTGAAAATCAACGCTAACGGCGGGCTACCGGTTATCCCTATCAACCCTAAACGCACGCCGCACATTGGCGACGTGGTACTGGCGATTGGTAATCCTTACAACCTGGGGCAGACCATCACCCAAGGGATTATCAGCGCCACCGGTCGTATCGGCCTCAATCCGTCAGGCCGCCAGAATTTCCTGCAAACGGATGCCTCTATTAACCACGGTAACTCCGGCGGTGCGCTGGTGAACTCGCTCGGCGAACTGATGGGGATTAACACCCTTTCCTTTGATAAAAGTAATGATGGCGAAACGCCGGAAGGCATTGGCTTCGCCATTCCGTTCCAGCTGGCAACCAAAATTATGGATAAGCTGATCCGCGATGGACGGGTGATTCGTGGCTACATCGGTATTAGCGGCCGTGAGATTGCCCCGCTGCATGCTCAGGGCGGCCCGATGGATCAGATTCAGGGAATTGTGGTCAATGAAGTGGCGTCGGGTGGCCCGGCGGCGGAAGCCGGTATTCAGGTCAACGACGTGATTGTCTCCGTGAACAACAAGCCTGCGGTCTCTGCGCTGGAAACCATGGACCAGGTAGCGGAAATTCGTCCAGGTTCAGTTATCCCGGTGGTGGTGATGCGTGATGATAAAAAGCTGTCGCTTGATGTCACCATTCAGGAATACCCCGCCTCCAACTGACAGGTATAAAAAAACCGGAGCGATGGCTCCGGTTTTTCATTCTGGCGTCAGGCTTATTTGACGAACTCTTCGCCCAGTACGATATCTTTCTTCAGCGTGTCCAGCATGCCTTCCAGCGATTGCTGCTCCCAGGCGCTCAGTTTGCCGATAGACTGGCGCTCTTCCACACCGTTTTTACCCAGCAGCAACGGTTGAGAGAAGAAATGCGCATATTGACCGTCGCCTTCAACGTAGGCGCATTCCACCACACCTTTTTCGCCCTGAAGCGCACGCACCAGAGACAGACCGAAACGTGCCGCGGCCTGGCCCATAGACAGCGTTGCAGAGCCGCCACCGGCTTTCGCTTCCACCACTTCGGTGCCCGCATTCTGAATGCGTTTGGTCAGGTCAGCCGCTTCCTGCTCGGAGAAGCTCACGCCAGGAATTTGCGACAGCAGTGGGAGAATGGTCACGCCTGAGTGCCCACCAATCACCGGCACCTCAATGTCATTCGGCTGCTTGCCTTTCAGCTCCGCCACGAAGGTATTCGAGCGGATGATGTCCAGCGTGGTGACGCCGAACAGTTTGTTTTTGTCGTACACGCCCGCTTTCTTCAACACTTCAGCGGCAATCGCCACTGTGGTGTTGACCGGGTTAGTGATGATGCCAATGCAGGCTTTAGGGCAGGTTTTTGCCACCTGCTGCACCAGATTTTTCACGATGCCCGCGTTGACGTTGAACAGATCGGAGCGATCCATACCCGGCTTACGTGCGACGCCAGCAGAAATCAGCACCACATCAGCGCCTTCCAGTGCTGGAGTTGCGTCTTCGCCAGAGAAGCCTTTGATTTTTACCGCGGTTGGGATATGACTGAGATCCACTGCCACGCCAGGGGTTACCGGCGCGATGTCATACAGGGAGAGTTCTGAGCCTGAAGGCAGTTGGGTCTTAAGTAGTAGGGCAAGCGCCTGGCCAATACCGCCAGCTGCGCCGAGGACTGCGACTTTCATCCTAAACTCCTTATTATGGTTAGTTTCATCTACCGAAACTCCGTTGCGGCAACCTTAATTCACAAGGTAAATAATGACAACAAACGTCATTGAAGAATGCGGCATTCCCCGCAGCATTGCGGTGTCATTGCTCACTTTACCGCCTGTGACAAGAGACCCGCGACGGCGTAACCAGTCGACTGCTGGTTACAATACACCCAGCCAGACAAGCAAAACAACATCATTTTTATAACATTTTATTTACTTTTGACGTTATTTTCGCCCCGTGACGAAAGCATGTTTCTTGATAACTATTTTTGATAAAATCCTTCCCTTTCATAACATTATTTCAGCCTTATTCACGGCAGATCATTTGCATAAAAATTCATCTATATGCATAATAATGTTGTTTTTACCGCCATGATACGGGTGACTTATGCGAAGCTCCGCTAAGCAAGACGAATTAATCAAAGCGTTTAAAGCGCTACTAAAAGAAGAAAAGTTCAGCTCTCAAGGTGAGATCGTTCAGGCATTACAGGAGGAGGGCTTCGAAAATATCAACCAGTCCAAAGTCTCCCGTATGCTGACAAAGTTTGGCGCGGTACGTACCCGCAATGCCAAAATGGAAATGGTCTATTGCCTGCCAGCAGAGCTGGGCGTGCCGACCACATCCAGCCCGCTTAAAAACCTGGTACTGGATATCGACTACAACGATTCGGTGGTGGTCATTCATACCAGTCCAGGTGCCGCACAGCTGATTGCCCGCTTGCTCGACTCCCTGGGTAAAGCGGAAGGGATCCTCGGCAGCATTGCCGGTGATGACACTATCTTCACCACGCCAGCCCGTGGATTTAGCGTTAAAGACCTGTACGAAGCCATTCTGGTGCTGTTCGAACAAGAGCTTTAATCTGCCTCTCTCCGGCACTTGGCCGGAGAGCGTCTTATCCTCCCCGCACATCTCCGCTCGCTACATAAAACGCCATTTTATTTAACATTAAGTGCGTTTCACTGCCTGAATGTAATCAGCCAGTGAATGTTGTTATCAAAAGAGCACAAATCATCAATTAATTATATCCATATGATTTTATTAGAAATATAAGCTAATTCTCGTCTCATCCTGACCTTTTTAATGCTTTTCCGTTATAAAAATGACGGTTTTTGACAATTAATTACATTAGAAACCATTAGCCTGGTATTAATTTCTTCGGCGACTAGTGTATACTTGATTTTGTGATGAGGGTCACGAAACAGAGACCCTGCTAAAAAATTCGACGAGGTGAAAATTATGAAAATCAAAACCACTGTAAGTGCACTGACCATTCTTTCTGTTCTTTCTTTTGGCGCTTTCGCCGCTGATTCAATCAACGCGGATCAGGCAGCAAATCGCGAAGCCATCGGCACCGTTTCCGTCGGCGCAGTCGGTTCGTCCCCAATGGACATGCACGACATGCTGAATCAGAAAGCGCAGCAAAAAGGGGCATCCTCTTACCGCGTAATCGAAGCCCGTAGCGGCGATCATTGGCACGCAACGGCTGAGCTGTACAAATAAGTTTTATTGAGAGTCGGTACGAAACAAACACGTCACAACGCGGCACCAGGCATAAAAAAAGCAGTTCAAACCTTCTCGCCGCGCAGTCTATGAATCAGGAGTAAAGATTATGAAAAGCGCAATGATTATCGCAACACTGGGCCTGGCATCGGTTCTTTCCTTTAGTGCAGGCGCAGCAGTTCATCAGATTAATGCAGAGCAGGCTCAGGGTCTGCAATCCATGGGCACCGTTTCTGTATCACAGATCGGCAGTGACCCAATGGATATGCATCACCAGCTGGCAGCAAAAGCGCAGAAAGAAGGCGCCAGCAGCTACCGTATTATTGAAGCACGTACCGGTGATACCTGGCACGCCACTGCCGAGCTGTACAAATAAACCCTCGTCGTCTTATCTGACGACTTGCCCCCGCCTGTCGGGGGCTTTTTTATGACGGAAGCACATTGAATCGCAACATCCCCTCCAGCTCTTCCTCAGCCTCGTCAAACAACAGAATTAATGCCCCGTAGCGCCGACGCTGCTTCTCTTCCAGATGGACAAACTCAATTTCCAGTGGCAACGGCAGCTGATTGCCGGTGACCACTTCCCAGAGAGAATCCAAATCGCGAATGACCGTACCGCTCAACGTAAAAGTGCGGGTAAACTCACGATAGAAATCGTTCTGAGTACCTATTTCGTCAAAATCAAAAGTATAGGTTTTCATGCATTCCCCGCCTCTTTCCTGGCCGGGCGACAATCGCCGCCCGGGTTCCGGCTTACAACCCCCCCAGATGCAGGGTTTTCACTTCCAGAAACTCTTCCAGCCCCAGTACCGAACCCTCACGGCCCAACCCGGACTCTTTAACGCCACCAAATGGCCCTAATTCTGTCGATACCGCGTATTCGTTAATCCCGATCATGCCGCTTTCCAGCGCCTGCGATACCCGGAACACGCGCTGCAGGTTTTGAGTATAGAAGTAAGCCGCCAGACCAAACGGGGTATTGTTCGCCCGCTGAATAACCTCCTCTTCGCTGGTGAATCGGAAACAGGCGGCTACCGGCCCAAATGTCTCTTCCTTCGCAAGCTGCATATTGTCGCTGCAATCCCCCAGGACGGTTGGCTGCCAGAAATTACCGCCGAGCGCATGCAGTTTCCCCCCCGCGAGCACGCTGGCCCCTTTTGCGACCGCATCTTCCACGTGCTCGCGTACTTTTTTCACAGCGGAAGGTTCAATCATCGGGCCGACGACTACGCCTTCGTCCACGCCGTTTCCGACCTTAAGCGCATTCACCGCCTCGGTAAGCCTGTGGGTGAAATCGTTATAGACCTTCTCATGAATATAGAAGCGATTAACGCTGACGCACACCTGCCCGGCGTTGCGGAATTTATTGGCTATCGCCCCTTTTACCGCCGCGTCGATATCCGCATCGTCAAAAACGATATAGGGTGCGTTACCGCCAAGCTCCATCGACACTTTTTTCATGGTTTCTGCGGCATTGCGCATCAGCGTTTTACCAACCGCCGTTGAGCCGGTGAAGGAGATTTTACGCACTTCGTGGCTCGCCATAATCGCGTCGCTGATTTCCTGAGTCGTCCCGGCGACCGCATTCAGCACGCCATCAGGCATGCCCGCTTTCTTCGCCAGCTGGAGCAATGCAAAGGCGCTGAGTGGCGTGTTATTCGCGGGTTTGATGACACCGGTACAGCCCGTCGCCAGCGCCGGACCGAGTTTGCGGGTCAGCATCGCCATCGGGAAGTTCCACGGAGTAATTGCCGCCACGACGCCGATCGGTTCGCGGGTGGCCAGAATGCGTGAGCCCGGTTTGGCGGGAGGGATAATTTCTCCGTTGGCGCGTTTGCCTTGTTCAGCGAACCACTGAATGAAGCTCGCCGCGTATTCCACTTCACCTTCGGCCTCTTTCAGCGGCTTGCCCTGCTCGGTGGTCATCAGCCTGCCGAGCCAGGCTTTGTTTTCGATGATCAGCTGATACCAGCGATACAGAATTTCTGAGCGCTCTTTGGCGGTTTTCGCGCGCCAGAGCGGGAAGGCTTTGCTCGCCGCTGCGATGGCGGCTTCGGTTTCCTGCCTCCCGGCTTTCGCGACCCTGGCGATCGTTTCGCCGGTTGCCGGGTTTACCACGTCGAAGGTGGTTTCAAGCGTTTTCCATATTCCGTCGACCAGATATCCGGTCTGAAAAAGTTCGTTATCCTGAAGTGTCTGCATGGTCATAGTTGTCCCCTGACGGTGATGTCCTGTGATAACAGTTAAGTATAGCCATAAAAAAACCGACGCTTCTGCGTCGGTTTCTGGGTTAACTCACCGTGAGCGCATGCTGATATTTCCTCAGCATACCCACCAGCCGATTGACCGGTTCGGTGACCTGAGGCGACGCCTGCCAGATAACCAGTTTTTCCTGGTACACATCCAGTTCCTCCAGCAAGCGGTCAAAGTAACGGCGGCGCTTATCGTCGTTGCTGGCTGAAATGAGCTTATCCGCCGTACGACGCAGCTGGCGGTGGAACGCCGAAAGGTCATCGTTGACCGGGACCGGCGCGTCGCGCAGGCGCTGGTGCGCAATAATCAGCGTCAGGGCCAGGCGGAATTTGGCGAGATCGCCCGGGTATTTGTTCAGCAGTAAAAACAGCTGCTGGTACAGGGCGGGCAGATGGTTCTCATTGCGGCGTGCGGTGTTGGTCGTCAGGGAGGAAACGGCGGCCGATACAAACTGATTCAGCAGCACCCGTCCGGTTCGAGCCTGGGAGTTATCACGCACCAGCAAGATAATCATCAACGCCAGGAAGCAGCCCACCAGTTGGCCGAGCGCGCTGTCGAGGAACTGGCTGAAATGGAAAGTCATCGGGTTATCCAGCACCAGAATGTTGATGGTGGACGCCAGCGTACCGAGCGAACCCAACCGCCGTTTCTGCACTTCAATCCCAATAAAGAACGCCAGCACTGCGAGGCTGATACACAACAACAGCATACTTTGTTGGGTCGACGGCAGAACAACCAGGAAGTAAAACGCGCCAATCGGCAGTGCGGCAACGGTGCCATACAGGAAGTCGATCCCCGCCATTTTAGGGTTAGGCAAACGCATTGCCAGCGAGGTCACTACGGCAATCATCACCATCGCACCGCTGCCGGATGTCCAGCCAGTCCACAGCCAGAACACCGTACCAAGCGCACAGGAAAGCGTGGTACGCCAGAAGTTGACCATCGCATGGTGGCGCTCCGCGGATTCCACCTTCACCACCACTTCGCCCTGCAAAATCTCTTCTTCTCGGGCGCTGATTTTTGCGTTACCCACTACGCCACGTTTAAGCAGCTGATAGCGCGTGGCGGCGCCAACCCAGCTGTATAAGGTAATCGGCGTGTCGTGCTCGCCGGTCCAGGAAAGAATGCGGCGCATGCGTTTTAGCTGTTTATGCACGTCCCGCACCGTTTCGACCGGCTGAGCGAACATTTCACGCCATTCCGGGGTGATTAAATCTGGACGAAAATTTTGAATCAGATAGGTTTCGCAGGCCTGAGTAATCAGCGTCAGTGACAGCGTATTCAGCGCTTTCAGACGCCGATTGGCGCGCGCCCAGCGGGAAGATTCCATGTGCAGGCTGCTACGCATGCCTTCTAGCGCCTGCGTCTGGCGCACCAGCCCGCCCCAGGCGGCGTCAACTTCTTCGCTGTCACCGTGACGTATACAGAGCTGCATCAGCTGATATTGAGCAACCAGTAATGCATCAAGTTCCCGGTCGATCTCTTGTTTAATCGACCGCGGGGAAAACAGCAGATCGGCGACGATCGCACAGACAATCCCGATCACAATCTCGCTGCAGCGTTCGACGGCAAACTGCGGTGACAGCAACGGAGCGTTCTGAATAGTGATAATAATGATCAGCGCAGTGTAACCCGCCAGTCCCCAGGCGTAGGAATTCTCCACTTTCACCAGCGAAGACACCCAGGTACAGAATCCCGCCCATAGGCAGCACACCATCACCATCACTAACGGGGCACGGATCAGAACGATGATCATTACCAGTGCGGCGATACAACCGATAAACGTCCCGCAAATACGCAGCATTCCGCGGTAACGGATAGCACCAGAATACGGTTCGCCCCCGGCGGCAAACGCCGGGCCCGCCGCCACAATTGCAGCGGTCAGGACCGCCCAACGCGGCGTTTCAAGCTGAAAGTGAAAGCCGACAAACAGGGCCAGTACAATCGCGCAGGCCAGTTTGATGGCAAACCGCAGGTGCCGATCGGCAATAGAGAAAATGCCCATAGCGATTAACCGAACTCACGCAGACGCATACCTAACTTCTGGAAGAAGGAGACCTTCTGCGTGTCTCTGTCTTTCGCGCCGGTAATGATCACTGTGGCGGTAGTGCCCGCAGGCCACAGGTTACCCTGCTGCTGGTCAAGGTGAATACGCACTGGCACACGCTGTGCCAGACGTACCCACTCGAGGTTGGAATCGATGGTCGCCATACCTTTTACATCGCTGCTGCTGCTGGCGTTGGTCACGCCTGCCGCGATGCTGTCAACGGTGCCTTTGATGACATTGGTGCTGCCTAGCGGGGTAATTTCCGCACGATAGCCTGGACGCACGCCTTCCAGCTTGGTTTCTTCCATGTAGGCCATCACATAGAAGCTTTCTTTTTTCACCAGCGCCACGGCGGTCGAGCCACGGGTAATAAATTCACCGCTGTACACGTTCAGGTTAGTCACCCAGCCATCGGCCGGGGCACGAATCACGGTACGCTCGAGGTCAAGACGCGCCAAATCGCGGGTGGCCTGCGCTTTCGCTAACTGATGTTCAACGGTTTGTAAGAGGTTGTTGGCCTGATCAATCTCTTCGCGAGACATGGCCATGGTGCCTAACTGGTTACGACGTCCGGCTTCACGACGTTTTTCTGACGCCAGTACCTGATAGTACGCCACGTCTGCATCGGCTTCTTCGAGCGCTTTCTGGTAACGCGGCTGATCGATAGTGAACAGGACCTGATTTTTATGAACCAGTTGGTTATCCTTCACATTCACGTCGGTGATAAGCCCGGCCACGTCCGGTGCGATAGCCACAACATCGGCGCTGAAGCGTGCATCACGCGTCCACGGAGATTCAGTGTAATAGACCCACGCGTGGAAAATGGCGATGAAAGCCAGCACCACCAAAATCAGCGTGATGGCGGTTCGGGATATTTTTCTTATTAGTGTTTTCACAGCGGCCTCAGACGAACAAACGCGATATCAGGTAGAACAAACAGCAATACAGCGCGGTATTAAAAAGCGCAGGATGCCAGACGAAGTCATAGATCCCGGTAGGGACCAGCACCCGACGCAACAGCCAGAAGATGGCCAGCGACAACAGCAGCTCGACGAAGATCGGCGGGAATGAAAGACCGAAAATCACGATGACGGGAAACAGACTCATGTTGACCTTGATTAAGAGAGTGCAGGTGAGAATAGTGATGCTTTAATTATTTAGCTAACAGTATATTAACGTAACTTATCTATCCCGATCTATATTATGTGATACAAATCACTTTTAAGTCAGAGTGAACAATGGAACGATTAAAACGCATGTCGGTTTTCGCCAAAGTCGTGGAACTGGGTTCCTTTACGGCCGCGGCGAGACAACTTGAAATGAGCGTATCATCGATAAGTCAGACCGTCTCAAAGCTTGAAAACGAGCTGCAGGTAAAGCTGCTGAACCGCAGTACCCGCAGCATTGGCCTCACGGAAGCCGGGAAAATCTACTATCAGGGCTGTCGGCGAATGCTGCACGAAGCCCAGGACGTGCACGAACAGCTTTATGCTTTTAATAACACGCCGATTGGTACACTGCGCGTGGGCTGTTCTTCAACTATGGCACAAAATGTTCTCGCCCAAATCACCTCTGAAATGCTCAAAGAGTACCCGGAGCTGTCGGTGAATCTGGTCACTGGCATCCCAGCCCCGGACCTCATTGCGGATGGTCTGGACCTGGTGATTCGCGTCGGTGCGTTACAGGATTCTGGCCTCTTTTCCCGCCGTCTCGGCTTGATGCCGATGGTTCTGTGCGCCGCGAAAAGCTATTTGCAGCAGGCCGGCATACCGGAAAAACCGGCGGATCTCGCCAGCCATACATGGCTGGAATACAGCATTCGTCCGTACAATGAATTTGAGCTGATTGCCCCGGAAGGTCTGTCGACCAAACTGACTCCACAGGGGCGGTTCGTCACCAACGATCCGATGACGCTTAACCGCTGGCTGACCGCCGGAGCCGGGATCGCTTTCGTGCCGCTGATGTGGGTGATCAATGAGATCAATGACGGCGAACTGGAGATCTTGCTGCCGCGCTACCAATCAGATCCACGTCCGGTGTACGCCGTCTATACGGAAAAAGACAAACTGCCGCTGAAGGTGCAGGTGTGTATCAACTACCTGGCCGATTATTTTGTCGATGTGGCCAAACGTTTCCAGGGCATCAAAGGGCGGGGAAAAAACTAAGGTACCTGCTCAGGCTCGGCGTCCGATATAAGATGCGTGACGTCGCTAAGGGGGCCAATCCGGACTTCACTTGAGCGGTTGAATTTACTTTTGTCCATCAGCAGCAAGGACTGCGATGCTCTTTTGAGTAATAGCGATTTAAAGCTGGCGTTGTGCCCGCTCGGGTCCCACATCACACCGCTGCGATCGACCCCTTCGCAGGAGAAAATAAACAGATCGATTTCCCGCGTTTTCAGTTGCGAAATCAACGCCGGATTAACGTAATAGCCGTACTGGCGCTGAAGTTCTCCGCCGGAACTGATAAGCCGGATTTGCTCGCGTTTGCCGAGTTCCATACATACAGGATGACTGTTGGTAAACACCGTCAGCGGAATATCCGGCAGCTGGCGCGCCAACACCCAACAGGTCGAACTGGCATCCAGCGCAATCGTCATCCCCTCTTCTATCCAGGCCAGCGCATGTCGGGCGATATCGGATTTGTGGGCATAGTGGCTTTTCAGTCGGGCATGAAAGGTTGCTTCGTTATCCTGATGATTACGACGAATAGCCCGCGCCCGCCCGTGGCTGCGCTGAATATATCCCTGTTGCTGGAGTTCACTTAAATCACGACGCACCGTTTCTTTGCTGACGCCGAGTACGGCGGCCAGTTCATCGGTGGTCAGGCTGTGGGATTGAGCAAGAAGTGTGACAATGTGCTGATGGCGAGCGACCTTCATCAGTGGTCTCCGTCATTGAAACAATAAATAAGGAAAATCAATTAATTGATTTTCAGCTGCTAGCCTAAAGAAGGAAAAACCACGCTTTTTCCTTCTTTAATCGCAACAGTATGCCCGCACGAAGCGGGCACAGACATTATGCGGTTCCACCGACCGTCAAATTATCGACTTTCAGCGTTGGCTGACCGACGCCAACCGGCAGGCTCTGCCCTTCTTTACCACAGACGCCTACGCCGTTATCCAGCTTCAGGTCGTTACCCACCATTGAGATTTGCTGCATTGCTTCGATGCCGGAGCCAATCAGGGTCGCACCTTTCACTGCTTTGGTCACTTTGCCTTTCTCGATCAGATACGCTTCTGAGGTCGAGAACACAAATTTACCGGAGGTGATATCCACCTGACCGCCGCCAAAGTTCGGCGCGTAAATCCCGTAATCGACAGACTCGATGATTTCCTGTGGAGTGGATTTACCCGCCAGCATGTAGGTGTTGGTCATACGCGGCATGGGCAAATGCGCATACGATTCACGGCGACCGTTGCCCGTTGGCTTCACGCCCATCAGGCGTGCATTCAGTTTGTCCTGCATGTAGCCTTTCAGCACGCCGTTTTCGATAAGCACGTTGTACTGGCCCGGCGTACCTTCATCATCGACAGACACGGATCCACGACGGTCGGTCATGGTGCCGTCATCGACCACGGTGCACAGTTCGGACGCGACGAGTTGCCCCATCTGCCCGCTGAATACGGACGTCCCGCGACGGTTGAAATCGCCTTCCAGACCGTGACCAACCGCCTCGTGCAACAGCACACCCGGCCAGCCCGCGCCCAGAACCACCGGCATTGTGCCCGCTGGCGCTGCAACGGCATTGAGATTAATCATCGCCATGCGAACCGCTTCACGCGCCCATGCGTCAGCACGAACTTCGCCTTCAACGTCACCGAGGAAATAATCGTAGCCGAAACGACCGCCGCCACCGCTGGAACCGCGCTCGCGTTTACCGTCGTCTTCGACCAGAACGCTCACAGACAGGCGCACCAGTGGGCGAACGTCCGCCGCCAGGGTGCCGTCAGTGGCTGCGACCAGAATCAGTTCGTACACGCCGGTCAGGCTGGCTGAGACTTCCTGCACACGTTTGTCTGCCGCACGCGCGGCTTTGTCAACGCGGCGCAAAATGTCGAGCTTCTCTTCACGGCTCATGCTCTGCAGCGGATCGAGGCTGGTGTACAGCGGAGAATAATCTTTCGCACCCAGGGCGTGAACTTTGCCGTCGCCGGTATCACGCACGATAGTACGCGCGGCCTGAGCGCTCTGTTGCAGCGCAAGCAGGCTAATCTGATCGGCATACGCAAAGCCGGTTTTCTCGCCGCTGACGGCACGGACGCCAACGCCCTGATCGATATTGTACGACCCGTCTTTGATGATGCTGTCTTCTAACACCCAGGACTCGTGGTAGCTCGACTGGAAATAGAGATCGCCGTAGTCGAGGCGACGCTCGGCAAGTTGGCCAAGTATGGCAAAAAGGTCCTGATGGCTCAGGCCGTTCGCCGACAGCAGATGTTCACTTACCAGGTTCAGACTCATCGTTTTGCTACTCGTTGGTTGTCGCGAAGATCGCGGTATATCTATTGAGAGTGAGGTAATTTGTAACGTCCGTCAAATCATTGCTTTTTATCGCCGCGCGCCTGGCGCAGCACTTCATTGATTTGAGGCTGATCGATAGGCCCGCTGATGTGGTAACGCAGAATCGAGACTTTGCTCCACAACGGGCCCAGCACTTTACTGGCAGCAAACACTGCGGCACCGATAATCGGGTTGATGACGAACGCGGTGGCTACCCCCACGGTGGCGGAGATTTCCGGCGCGACCACGGCTTCCATATCCAGCTCACGGCGCACCAGGTTGACCGAACCTTTCATCGCGATATCCGCTTCAAGGCCATCCACCAGCGTGTCGTCCGTATGCAGCGTGCCGTCTTTAATCCAGGCAGTACTGCGAATAGAATCGAACCAGAACCCTTCGCTGAAGGTGTCGCTAAAGTCGAAACGCAGCTTACGCAGCAGCGCATCCACGCTCAGCAGACGCAGCAGCTGGCCCGCATGACCGGTGCTGATATCCGTAAACTCGCCTTTGCCCAAATGCGCTTTCAGAATGCCATTCAGCGACGCCACGTCCGGCGTCCACGGTTCATCACGCCAGTGCAGGTCATAATCAAAATCGAATGACGAATCGCGGACTGGCGTGGAGACGCCAAAGAAATTCACTGCCGCATCCACTTTCTGACCGCGAAGTTTACCTTTCAGTGAGGTGCGCTCGTTACCCGGCGCGTTCACCCATTCTCCATCTACGGTCAGGCGCGCAAATCCGGTATCTATCAGGCCGTTAGCCAGCGATAACGTATTGCCTTTAATCGCGAAATCACCATCAATGCGACCATATTTCTGACCCCAAAGCCAGCATTCTGCGCAGCGCAACTGCAAGTCTGGCCAATTCTGGAAATCAATGCGGTTATTGCTCATCAGCCCTTGGCCCAGAGGCTCACCGGTGGTGGTTTTCGGAGACGGGTTGTAATAGAGATAGCGAATGGCAGCCTGCCACGGCGCATTGTCGCGCAGCGTCAGCGTGCCGTTGATTTCACGCCCCTGCGCTTCCACGAGCGTGCCGTCTGCTGACGGCTGTGAAAGGATACTTAGATTATTCCAGCGTTGGCCCGCCATGGTGAGCAATGGCGTTCTCAGCGTTACGCGCTGCGGGAAGGCAGCCGCGTTACCCATGCCGTCGGCGGCGCCTTTACGGAACAACGCCATCCACTGCGCGCCATCCATCGGCGGTAAATTCAATTCGACGCCGGAGGAATCCGGCAACGGCGGCACGCTGCGGCTTTCAGATGCCCAAATGGCCCGGTCGAGCGTCAGCTTTTTATTCAGTAACCAGCGGCTATTAAGATGGTCTTTCGCGCCTACGCTGCCGGTCAAATCGAAGCGGCTCAGACCGCCTTCGACGTTCAGTTTCACCGGTAGCGACTCCCCGGCGTTCTTGTTCACCGGTGCAGGTAAGCGACTACTCACATTCTTCAGATCACCTGCAATATCGACCTTATAGCTGGCGCTGCCTCTGTATGGTAATTCAATCGCGACTTTACCCTGCCACGGCACACTACCGCTTATCGCGTCGTTAATCTGTTGAGGCAACATTCCGGTGCGGGTCGGCTGCCAGTTGGCGTCCATATTCACCGCCACCTGATAGGCTTTTGGCCCTTCGGTGGTTGAGAAATTCACATTCAGCGGCTGATTAAACCAGTTGGCGGTCATTGGCCCGCTTTTCAAATCACCATTTTCAAAGGTGAAGCCACCGCTGAGGTTTTTCAGGGTGCTATTGAGCGGTTTGATAAACAGGCTATTGTTAGCCAGACGCACGTCACCTTTCGCCAACACCTGTTTTCCGTCGAGCGGAATATCGAGATGTAAGCGAGCATTTACATCACCATCCAGCTGCAGCTCATCGAGCGTAGCACCAAGGGAATCCTTCAGCGGCGTCTCTTTAAAATACGGCCCGACCGCTTTGCCCGGTCCGGCAATCTGCGAATCAATAATCAGCTTCTCTTTCGAATAGTCCGGGATAGCCGCATTCAGGTTGTGCGCCGTCACGCCACCAAGCGCGACTTTATCCGCCTGCATCCACAAACCGTCGTTCAGGAAGTTGAGGTCGATATTCAGATTGGTCAGCGCAGGCCAGTCAGGCTGGAACGCAAAGGTGGCGTTGTGTAATGGCACCCATACCTGGAACTGACCTTCGTTGTGCTTATACGGGAACAGATTCGGGTTGCCGCCGTAAACCAGCGTGGCGTTATCCGCCTGACCGCCTTTAATGGCCGAACTGAGATAATCGACCAGCTCTTTGCCCATCAGGTTTTCCGGGAAGTAGCGCCACGCCTGACCGCCGTCATCAGTGCTGATCCCGGCCAGAATACCGAGCCACGGTTCATCGCCTTCCGGCTGTAACCAGCGGAAACCGCCGCGGGCGTGAACCGCTTTCGCCTGCACGTCGATATCTCGGCCGTCGAGCATGAAACCTTTTTCGTTTTTCACCCATGACAGATTTGCCACGCCTTTGGCAATCTCAAGCGGCGCACGGAACACCGTCTCGTACGGCATTTTGGCGTGTTCCATGCTGATATTCACCGAGCCATGCTCGACGCTACCTTCTGCCCGACCAGAGAAATGCTCTGCGCCTGGTAGCAGCTTCCACTGCTTCCAGGCCAGGTTGCTCCAGGCCGCCTGAAAACGGGTTTTATCAGTCGCCTGCAACGGAATATCCAGCGCCAGGGCGTCAATCTGACCGGCAGGCTGTGTGGTTTCCCAAATTTCACCTAACGACGGTGAGAGTTTCTCTGCAATGGGCAGCAGGCCAGAAAGGCCGCTCAGTTCAAGATTGCTGGCACGGATACGCAGCTCGTCACTGCGCACGTTATTTTTTCCGCCGACGCCCTCACCGGGGATCCACGCCAGCGCCAGCGCGCCTTGTGGCCAGCGTTTACCGTCGATGGCGATGCGGGTATCAGGGACATGAAATGCCCAGCCCGCATTTTCACGGGTGATGTGTGCCGTCAGGTTATCTACGGACAGGTCATGGGATTGCTTATCCCCCTTCCAGCTCGCGCCACCTTTCTTCAGCCAGACGTCACCGCTAGAGATATCGCCCTTATCAAGGTCTATCCAGCCTTCGAGGCTGAAACGAGCCGACGTCAGCGCGATGTTGTCCTGCATCCAGCGGCCAAGCCACGGCTTAACGTCGATGTCGTCGGCCTGCACCCACAGTCGCCCTTCATTCAGCAGACCGTTCTCATCACGCAAGTCCATGCGCACTTTCATCACCCCGTGCTGACCGTTGAGGCTCGACAGGTTCAGTTCACCTTCGGCGCGATGGCGGTTTTTACCGTTCATCCATGTCAGTTGCGGGATAGCGAGTTCGGCGCGCTGGCCGGAGAGAGTGAGGAAACTTAAATGACTGTCGCGCAAGGTAAACTGATCGAACTGGCGCAGGAACAGATCGGCGATGCGATCCGTTTTCAGTTGGCCGCTGCTGTTATTGTGTTGCAGAGGGGTATTGGTACGAATTTGCAGCTGCCAGAAGGTCAGCTCGCGGAACTGCCAGCGAAAATGCAGCAGACTTTGCCAGACGTCGAGCGCCAGCGTCACGCGTTTAACGGACATCTGGCCGCCGTTTTTCAGCCCGGCTTTGATATCGCGCACTTCCAGCGTCGGGCCGTAGTTTTCCCAGCTGGCTTTAAGCTGTGACGCTTCAACGGGATGTCCGGTGGATTCCGCGATTTTCTCCAGCAGCTGCGGACGCCATTTGTCCAGCTGTGGCAAAACGAGACGCAAGCCACTGACCAGCAGCGCGACGATAACAATCAATGTTGCCACCGTGATCAGTAAGGTTCCAGGCAAACGCCTCACGCATCTCTCCTTGTAACTGCCCGCAAAACTACATCATCACCACGTCGAATTGCTCCTGATTGTAGAGCGGTTCTATCTGGACTTTTACCTGCTTGCCAACGAAGATTTCCACTTCCGCCAGCGCATGAGACTCTTCCCCTTTCAGGGTTTCTGCCACGGATGCTGAGGCGTAGACCAGGAAGCGGTCGGAATCATAAGCGTGATGCACGCGGACAATTTCACGCATGATTTCGTAGCATACCGTTTCGACCGTTTTCACCGTTCCGCGACCATGACAGGTTGGGCATTGGTGGCACAGCACGTGCTCCACGCTTTCGCGCGTGCGCTTGCGGGTCATCTCCACCAAACCGAGCTGTGAGAAGCCGTTGATGCTGGTTTTAACGCGGTCTTTGCTCAAGGCCTGCTCCAGGGAATGCAGCACCCGACGGCGGTGATCTTCATTACTCATATCGATGAAATCGATGATGATAATCCCGCCCAGATTACGCAGGCGCAGCTGACGCGCAATGGCCTGCGTCGCTTCGATATTAGTATTGAAAATGGTGTCGTCAAGATTACGGTGGCCGACAAAGGCACCGGTGTTGATATCGACGGTGGTCATCGCTTCGGTCTGATCGATAACCAGATAGCCGCCCGACTTCAGTTCCACCTTCCGCTCCAGCGCACGCTGGATTTCATTTTCGACGTCAAAGAGATCGAAAATCGGCTGGCGGCCACTGTAATGTTCGAGCTTGTTGGTCATCTCCGGCATGTATTCGGCGGTGAATTCCATCAGCGATTCGAAAGTCAGACGAGAATCGACGCGGATACGGTCAAGCTGTGCGTCTGCAAAATCGCGTAGCACGCGTTGGGCTAACGCCAGTTCCCCGTACATCTGGTAGCGGGTCTGCGGGCGTTTTTTACGCTCCATCACCTTAGTCCACACGCGTTTGAGGTACGCGGCATCGGAGGATAAATCCTCTTCGCAGACGCCTTCCGCGGCGGTTCGGATGATGAATCCGCCCTGCTCGTCGCAGTATTCTGTCACCACGTTTTTCAGGCGATCGCGCTCGGCTTCACTTTCGATACGCTGGGACACGCCCACGTGAGAAGCGCCCGGCATGAACACGAGGTAACGAGAAGGAATGGTGATGTCAGTCGTCAGACGCGCGCCTTTGGTACCCAACGGATCTTTGACCACTTGCACCATCAGGTCCTGGCCCTGACGCACCAGTTCGGAAATGTCGCGAACGGTGAACTGTTTTTGCTCCTCCCCGGCCACGCATTCGGTGTGGGGCATGATGTCAGAAGCGTGAAGAAACGCGGCCTTATCCAGGCCAATATCTACAAATGCCGCCTGCATCCCTGGGAGTACACGACTGACACGACCTTTGTAGATATTGCCTACGATTCCGCGTCGCGCTTCACGCTCTATATGAATTTCCTGAAGAATACCGCCATCAATGTACGCCACGCGGGTTTCCGATGGCGTTACGTTAACCAATAATTCAGCCGTCATGTTTATCCCTTTTCTCACGCAGTGAGTTAAAATTGCACAGCAACTCATACGTTTCCACCAGCGGTAAGCCGACTACGGCGTGATAGCTGCCATTTATCTTCCTGACAAAACAGCCACCCAGCCCCTGAATACCGTATGCACCTGCTTTATCCATCGGTTCGCCGCTCGCGACGTAATCGACGATATCGTCATCTGTTAAGACTCTGAACGTGACTTCTGTGCTCACCAGGCAGTCAATGGTGTGTTTGCTGTCCGCTAACGCGACGGCGGTCATCACCTGATGCGTATGCCCGGAAAGCTGACGCAGCATGACTGCCGCGTGTTCAGCGTCCCGTGGTTTTTCCAGCACTTCACCGTTCAGAACCACAATGGTATCGGCACCCAACACCGGTAGGTCCTGCGCGGCAAGCGTGACGCCCGCCAGCGCTTTTTCCCGAGCCAGTCGCGTAACATAATGCTGTGCGCTTTCTTGCGGCTGACGTTGCTCCTCGATCCCGGGTACCAGACGTTCGAAGCTCACACCCAATTGAGTTAACAGTTCCTGTCGACGCGGAGAGCCGGAAGCAAGATAAAGCATTGTCATAGAAACCTTTATTGTACCGCGAATTGCTGGCGCACTTTGCGCATCAGCAGGAACAGCCATGGCCAGAGTACACCGTTAACGACGCTACTCCAGAACACTTCAGGTCGGAAAGAGACGTTGATCACTAAAAATTCTGACCAGAAAACAACGATATCCACCGCCAGCGATAGCATCATAACCACCAGCGCTTGTTGCCAGAGCGCCAGATTACGGAACAGCTGATATTTCAGTGCCACCAGATAGGCAATGATACTGAGGGACAACGCTCGTACGCCGAGCGTTGAACCGCTAATCAGATCCAGTATGGCACCCATAATGAAACCTGTGCCAACATTGACCCGGTGCGGTAAAGCGAGGATCCAGTAGAGCAGGATCAGCAGAACCCAATTTGGCCGGTATACCAACAGGTTGTCCGGCCAGGGCATGACTTGTAACAGAAGGGCTATCAGAAACGAGAGCCAGATAACCCAACGTCCCTGACTTCGGTAGCTTGCCACTACTGCCCTCCTGGCGAAGGCGCAGCAGCCGGTGCAGGCTGAGTGATTCCCGTCGCAGGCGGCGGAACAGGTGCTGGCGGCCCCATGGAATCAGCAGCAGGCAGAACCTGCGGCATCATCTGCATCAGACGTTCGTTGGCTACACGATGTACCTCTTCAGGTGTCATCGGGTTTGCACCGTTACGATCGGCCCCCCACAGCAGCAGCAGATAACGCAGACGCTGCAGACCGGCAGTTGGGCGCGCCTGAATCACCGTATACGCGCGCTGCGTATCCAGCTTAACTGACGACACAACCGCAACCGGATACCCTTCCGGGAAACGGCCGCCGAGACCGGACGTCACCAGCACGTCACCCACACGGATATCGGTATTGGCAGGCAAATGTTCCAGCTGCAAATCGTCAGTACAGCCGTTACCGGCCGCAATCACGCGGATATCGTTACGCAGTACCTGAATCGGCAGCGCATGGGTCGCATCGCAAATCAGAAGCACTCGACTGGTCAGCTTCGCGACGGCCACAACCTGACCGACCACACCTTTATCACTGATAATAGGTTGACCTTCGTAGACACCGTTGACGCTACCTTTATCAATAACCACCTGATCGCTATACGGATCGTTAACGGTGGAGATAACCTGGGTCACCATTTTCTGCTCATCCTGACGCAGCGGTGAACCTAACAACTCACGCAGACGGGCGTTTTCCTGCTTATACTGGCCCATCATCAGTAGATCGCTGTTTTTTAACAGCAACTCCTGACGCAGGGCACGGTTTTCCAGCTCAAGCTGATCGCGGGAAGCCAGAGTTTGCGAAATACCGTCGAGTAATTCACGAGGACCGTTGGAAATAAAATAGAAAGGGCTAACAGCAGTATCCATGTACGTTCGGATTTGGCTGAACGCACCAAGGCGGCTGTCGGCAATAATGATGCCAAGCGCCACCAGCACCGCCAGAATTAGGCGAAACTGTAGCGATGGGCCACGGCTAAAAATGGGCTTCATAGGCTATGCGTATTCTCGTGTCAGTGAAGAAATCAAGGGGCAGCACAAACGCTACCCCAGACTTCTGGCTGACTACTCTTCGCTAAACAAGTCGCCGCCGTGCATGTCGATCATTTCCAGTGCCTTGCCGCCGCCACGGGCAACACAGGTCAGTGGATCTTCTGCAACTACGACAGGAATTCCTGTCTCTTCCATTAACAGGCGGTCGAGGTTACGCAGCAGCGCACCACCACCAGTCAGAACCATACCACGCTCTGAGATATCGGAAGCAAGTTCCGGCGGGCACTGTTCCAGAGCAACCATCACCGCACTCACGATACCGGTCAGCGGCTCTTGCAGCGCTTCGAGGATTTCGTTGGAGTTCAAGGTAAAGCCGCGTGGGACGCCTTCTGCCAGATTACGACCGCGTACTTCAATTTCAAGAACTTCGTCGCCTGGGTAAGCAGAACCGATTTCGTGCTTGATGCGCTCTGCGGTAGCTTCACCGATCAGAGAGCCGTAGTTACGGCGCACATAATTAATAATGGCTTCGTCGAAACGGTCACCCCCGATACGAACGGAAGAGGAGTAAACCACGCCGTTCAGGGAGATAACGGCCACTTCGGTCGTACCACCACCGATATCCACAACCATTGAACCGGTTGCTTCAGAAACAGGCAGACCCGCACCGATAGCAGCAGCCATTGGTTCTTCAATCAGGAACACTTCACGGGCGCCAGCGCCCTGAGCAGATTCACGGATTGCGCGGCGTTCAACCTGGGTTGCACCTACCGGCACACACACCAGAACTCGCGGGCTCGGGCGCATAAAGCTGTTGCTGTGAACCTGTTTGATGAAGTGCTGCAGCATTTTTTCAGTCACGAAGAAGTCAGCGATAACGCCGTCTTTCATTGGACGAATAGCTGCGATGTTGCCCGGCGTACGGCCGAGCATCTGCTTAGCTTCATGACCGACGGCAGCCACACTTTTCGGTGAACCGGCACGATCCTGGCGAATGGCGACAACGGAAGGCTCATTCAGTACGATGCCTTGTCCTTTTACGTAAATCAGGGTATTCGCGGTACCCAGGTCAATGGACAGGTCATTGGAAAACATGCCACGAAATTTTTTCAACATACTAAGGGATAATCCTGAAAGCTGGGGCGGAAACAAAATCCGCTTACTTTACCAACCACACGCAGCAGCGACAAGGCGCAAAAATCATCTGCAACGGTGAAAATTAGTGCAGTTCGTTTCCTTTGTTACAATTTCGACCTGACACTGTCAGAGCCGCAGCGCTCCTCGCTTACATTGCAACCTGTCAAAGGACGATCACTGGCATGTTCTGTATCATTTGTCGGCGGGCACTCAATAACGCCCGCGGAGAAACAGCGCGCGTTATTCTACGTGAAAACACGATAAACGGCAGATCAAACAGAGTATCTTTGCGAATATTTTTTTACGCTAGTGTCAAGTGGTTGTGACGTAGCAAAAAAATCGCCCTGACCACCCAGCACACCGCACTCTCTTAACACCTGCCACTCGCTGCGACTTCTCAATCCGGTAGCGAAAACCTGGGTCGATGTCCCTTTACAGGCTTCGACCAGACTCTGCACCAGCAACTGGTTTTCACTGCGTTTCTCTATATTGCGCACCAGGCCCGGATGCAGCTTGACGATTTCCACCGACAATTCTTTAATCCAACTGGTGCTGACCAGCGTTAAACCAGCCTGAATCACCACTACTCTGACCCCTAACGCGTGAATCAAACGCATCACGGGCTGTAAACGGCTGATATGTTGACAGACATCTGCCTCTGCAAGTTCAAAAATAATCCGTTTTCTCTGTGTTTTTTCACATTGCATCAACGTATCACGTAGCCAGCGCTGGAACCGGGGCCGGATGAGCGACTCAACCGTCACCTGCAAAGCCAGATTTTCCTCAGGCCAAAACGAGAGGAAAGGCAGTAAACGGGTGATTTGTAAACGGTCGTACTCTTCCGCCAGACCGAACTCCATTACCATCGGCATATATTCAGCAGCGATCACTTCTTCTTTACCATCATAAATACGGCACATCAATTCGCGATGGTGAACACGGCCGTCGTAATGCACCGCCGGTTTTTGGTAGAAGCGCGGACCTCCGCGACTGAGCATTTGTTCGATGAGGGTTCGCCAGCGCACGTTACCGCGCCCTTTTTCTGGCAAGGAGTCATCATACACTGCCCAGCTGTTACTGCCCTGAAGCACTGCGTTACGCACCGCCGCATCGGCGTGCTCCATCACTTGCTCTGTGGTTTGCCCACTGCGCCAGGTACAGATGCCAATGTGCATCATGTCATCCTGATCGAGAATTTTGGTCGACGGCAACGAATCCAGCGCTTTTAACAGCTGCCCGGCGATGCTGTCGGCTTCTTTCAACGTGCGGTGTGGTAGCAGCACGGCAAAATCACTGCGGTAATAACGTGCCAGCAATGCACCAGGATAACGCATCATGAAGGTGGAAAGCATATTGATGAGCATAAAGAAGTGCTCTTCCGCCGCCGTACGCCCCCACTGGTCGCGAACCAAATCGAATTCCGGCAGGCGAATCAGCATCACAATACCATGTGCCCCGACTTTTTCCTGATCGTCGAGCAGCGTTGCGAGCTGGTTATCGAAAAACATCCGGTTGCTGAGGCCGGTTTTGGTGTCCTGCGCCGCGTAGGAGCGGATAAGCGTATCCATGCGACTGCGCTGCTCGCCGGCAAACTGAATTTCCGACAGCAGCGTATCAAGGGCGCTGCTGGTTCGCGCGGGCCATTCATGCACCGAACCGCGCACCTGCTGTCCGCGTTCACCGTTGAGGATCCGCGTGGAGCGCAGCTCTAACAATTCCTGGCCCGACAGCTGATTGCGCAGCCAGCGTACCGAAAAGAAGATAATCAATACCATAAAAGCAATGGCAATGGTGAGAGGCGCGGTGGTCAGCAGCGAATGGAAATAATTCACCATCGGATCCTGATACACCAGATGAATGGTCATCCCCGGGTGCTTCACCGACTCTACGTCCAGTTCGCGGTACTGAATACTGCTGCCCATCGGGCGATAGCTGCTGCCACGTGAGTGGCTAAAAATGGTCTTATCATTAACGATGAAATCAATGCGCACGATATCGACAGGAACCAGAATTTCGTCCAGTTGGTTGTCGAGCTGATCAAAAGGAGTACTGACCAGACGGGAATCGATAACCGTCGCCACAGCCCGGGCGCGGTAATCCATTTTATATTGAATACCGTTATAGAAACTCAGTGAACAACCGATGAGGGTGACAAAGATGGTCAGGCCCGTTAAAAGCGCCACAAAAGCTGAGAATTTCGTCGTTAATCGCATCCCTGTATTAACTCCGTTAATGAAAAACAGCCCGGCTGTTGACCGGACACCCACGGTGGCCCGCAAAAAATTAGTGAGCACTAACTAGCATGCCAAAAGGACCCTGCATACTACCAGAGTTAGTGAATCTGGCAATTTATTGCGTTAAATCGGCATCGTGTTTCAGTTACCGAGTATAGTCTTCGAAAATTATTTTCCAATCATTGAGCAACTGAGGAACGATTATGCAGGCGTTAATCTTAGAACAGCACGACGGTAAAACTCTCGCCTCGGTACAGGCCATCGAGGCAAGCCAGCTGCCACAAGGTAATGTCACAGTCGATATCCAGTGGTCAAGCCTCAACTATAAAGACGCCCTCGCCATTACCGGTAAAGGTAAAATCATCCGTAACTTTCCGATGGTGCCAGGTATCGATTTTGCGGGTACGGTTCATTGCAGCGAAGACCCGCGTTTTCACGTCGGCCAGCAGGTGCTACTGACCGGTTGGGGCGTAGGTGAAAACCATTGGGGTGGCCTTTCTCAGCAAGCCCGCGTGAAGGGTGACTGGCTGGTCGCCCAACCGCAGGGAATGGACGCGCGCCAGGCGATGATCATCGGCACCGCTGGCTTTACCGCCATGCTCTGCGTGATGGCACTGGAAGACGCTGGCATCAAACCGCAGGACGGCGAAATTGTCGTGACCGGTGCCAGCGGTGGCGTGGGTAGTACGGCGATTGCGCTGCTGCACAAGCTGGGTTATCAGGTTGCTGCCGTTTCCGGTCGCGAAAGCACGCATGACTATCTGCGCAGCCTCGGCGCAAACCGTATTATTGGCCGTGATGAATTCGCCGAAACCCGCCCACTGGAAAAACAGCTGTGGGCCGGTGCGGTCGATACCGTGGGCGATAAAGTGCTGGCCAAAGTGCTGGCGCAAATGAACTACGGCGGATGCGTGGCCGCATGTGGTCTGGCGGGAGGTTTTGCACTGCCGACCACGGTGATGCCGTTCATTCTTCGTAACGTCCGTTTGCAAGGCGTCGATTCCGTAATGACGCCTGCCGCACGCCGCACGCAGGCCTGGAAGCGTCTGGTTCAGGATTTGCCGTCTTCCTTCTATAGCCAGAGCGCAACGGAAATCACCCTTGCTCAGGCGCCGGAGTTTGCCGAAAAAATCATGAACAATCAGCTTCAGGGCCGCACGCTGGTTAAGATTGCCTAATCTTCAAATTTTCGTGACATATTCGCGTTAATCAGTCACCTCCGTCATGCTTAGGGAAAAAGCATGACGGAGGAAGCCATGAAGTCGAAAAAACTAACGGAAGCTGATGTAACGGCGGAATCCGTATTTATGCTCCAGCGCCGCCAGGTGCTGAAGATGTTAGGCATAAGCGCTACCGCAATGACGCTCGCCCCCACCGCCCAGGCCGATTTACTCAGCTGGTTTAAGGGCAACGACAGGCCACCGGCCCCGTCTGGAAAACCGCTCGAATTCTCTCGCCCTGCCGAATGGCAGAGCCAGCTTGCGCTCACGCCGGAAGACAAAGTCACGCGCTACAACAACTATTATGAGTTCGGGCTGGATAAAGCCGACCCGGCGGCGAATGCCGGAAGCCTGAAAACCGATCCGTGGACGCTGACTATCGATGGCGAAGTCGCTAAACCGCTGACGCTCGATCACGACGCGCTGACCAAACGCTTCCCGCTTGAACAGCGAATCTATCGGATGCGTTGCGTGGAAGCCTGGTCAATGGTCGTGCCATGGATTGGTTTTCCACTGCATAAGTTGCTGGCTTTGGTTGAGCCCACCAGCGATGCCAAGTACGTCGCCTTCAAAACCATTTTCTCCCCTGAGCAGATGCCAGGTCAGAAGGATCGCTTTATTGGCGGCGGTCTCTCATATCCTTATGTAGAAGGCCTGCGTCTCGATGAGGCGATGCATCCGCTGACGCTGCTTACTACCGGTGTGTATGGCAAAGCGTTACCGCCGCAAAACGGTGCTCCCATCCGCCTGACCGTACCGTGGAAATACGGCTTCAAAGGCATTAAATCTATCGTCAGTATTAAACTGACTCGCGAACGTCCGCCCTGCACGTGGAATCTGGCAGCCCCTGCCGAATACGGTTTTTTCGCCAACGTGAATCCGCATGTTGACCATCCACGCTGGTCGCAGGCCACCGAGCGCTTTATTGGATCGGGCGGTGTACTGGACGTCAAACGCCAACCGACGCTGTTGTTTAACGGCTATGCCGATCAGGTGGCGTCGCTGTATCACGGCCTGAATTTACGGGAGAATTTCTGAGTGCGCTTAACGGCTAAACAGATTGTCTGGCTCAAGGTGTTGCTGCATTTAGCGGCCTTTTTGCCGCTGGTGTGGCTGTTTTGGGCAGGCGCCCAGGGCTACTTCAGCGCTGACCCGGCCAAGGATATTCAACACTTTACCGGTAGGATGGCTCTGAAACTCCTGCTCGCCACCTTGCTGGTCTCCCCGCTGGCGCGCTACGCTAAACAGCCTTTATTGATACGAACTCGCCGCCTTTTAGGGCTATGGTGTTTTGCTTGGGCAACGTTACACCTCACCAGCTACGCGCTGTTAGAGCTCGGGATTAACAATCTGGGTTTGTTAGGGCAGGAAGTGGTCACGCGTCCTTATTTAACGCTGGGCCTGGTGAGTTGGCTGATTTTGCTGGCACTCACGGCCACTTCGTTCCAGCGTGCGCAACGAAAACTGGGCGCGCGTTGGCAAAAACTGCATAACTTTGTCTATCTGGTGGCAGTCCTGGCACCGATCCATTATCTGTGGTCGGTAAAGATCCTGTCACCGCAGCCGATTCTGTACGCAATCGCCGCTTTTGCGCTTTTAGCGTGGCGTTTTAAGAAGTTCCGCCAGTGGTGGCGTTAATTCACGATAATGTGCAGTTTCCCGCAGAACTCCCGCACTCCCTCAGGCTTTTTAGGGTTTGAGGTTGATAATCTTCCCTGATAAGACCAGTATTTAGCTGCCAATTGCTACGAAATCGTTATAATGTGCGACTTTGGTTTTCCTGACAGGGGTTTTTAGCCTCTGAAAAGGTGACAAGCGCGCATCGAAGGTATATTTTGTTTTTTACCGGAGAATTGCAGGAGATAGCAGCACGATGGCCGACAAGTTACGCATTTTGCTTTTAAACGGACCGAACCTGAACATGCTCGGCACCCGTGAGCCAGAGAAGTATGGCTCCCAGACGTTAGCGGAAATTGTAAACCGTTTAACGACGGAAGCTGAGGCTCTGAATGTGTCGCTGGACCACTTGCAGTCGAACGCGGAGTTCGCGATTATCGACCGAATTCATCAGGCTAAAGACAACATTGACTATATCCTGATCAATCCGGCCGCATTCACGCACACCAGCGTTGCGATTCGTGATGCGCTATTGGCGGTCAGTATCCCGTTTATCGAGATACATCTGAGTAACGTGCACGCTCGCGAGCCGTTCCGCCATCACTCATATCTCTCTGATATCGCTGCCGGCGTCATCTGCGGATTAGGCGCTGACGGCTATTCATACGCATTACAGACGGCGGTTAAACGCCTGTCACAATCACACTAAACAAAGAGTACGGAACCCACTCATGGATATTCGTAAGATTAAAAAACTGATCGAGCTGGTTGAAGAATCAGGCATCTCCGAACTGGAAATTTCTGAAGGCGAAGAGTCTGTACGCATCAGCCGCGCTTCGGCCAATGCGGGCTTCCCGGTTATGCAACAGGCTTATGCTGCCCCGATGATGCAACCACAGATGGCCCCGGCCGCTGCTGCACCGGTAGCTGCTGTTGAAGCACCTAAAGCTGAAATCAGTGGCCACATCGTACGCTCCCCGATGGTTGGTACCTTCTACCGCACCCCGAGCCCGGACGCGAAAGCATTCATCGAAGTAGGCCAGAAGGTGAACGCGGGTGATACCCTGTGCATCGTTGAAGCCATGAAAATGATGAACCAGATCGAAGCCGACAAATCAGGCGTGGTGAAAGCCATCCTGGTCGAAAGTGGTCAACCGGTAGAATTTGACGAGCCACTGGTCGTCATCGAGTAACGAGGCGAACATGCTGGATAAAATTGTCATCGCCAACCGTGGCGAGATTGCATTGCGTATTCTTCGTGCCTGTAAAGAACTGGGCATCAAGACCGTCGCCGTGCACTCCACTGCGGATCGCGATTTAAAACACGTACTGTTAGCGGATGAGACGGTCTGTATTGGCCCGGCTCCGTCCGTAAAAAGCTATCTGAATATCCCGGCTATCATCAGCGCCGCTGAAATCACCGGCGCGGTGGCAATCCATCCGGGTTATGGCTTCCTGTCCGAAAACGCCAACTTTGCTGAGCAGGTTGAACGTTCCGGTTTTATCTTCATCGGCCCGAAAGCTGACACTATCCGCCTGATGGGCGACAAAGTGTCTGCAATCAACGCGATGAAAAAAGCAGGCGTTCCAACTGTACCAGGCTCTGACGGCCCGCTGGGCGACGACATGGATGCTAACCGTGCCCATGCGAAACGCATTGGCTATCCGGTTATCATCAAAGCCTCCGGCGGCGGCGGTGGTCGTGGTATGCGCGTCGTGCGCAGCGACGCTGAACTGTCCCAGTCCATCTCCATGACCAAAGCTGAAGCGAAAGCCGCTTTCAGCAATGACATGGTATACATGGAAAAATACCTGGAAAATCCTCGTCACATCGAGATTCAGGTACTGGCTGACGGTCAGGGCAACGCTATCTATCTGGCAGAACGTGACTGCTCTATGCAGCGTCGTCACCAGAAAGTTGTCGAAGAAGCACCAGCCCCGGGCATCACGCCGGAACTGCGTCGCTACATCGGCGAGCGTTGTGCGAAAGCCTGCGTGGATATCGGCTACCGTGGCGCGGGTACTTTCGAGTTCCTGTTTGAAAACGGCGAGTTCTATTTCATCGAAATGAACACCCGTATTCAGGTAGAGCACCCGGTTACCGAGATGATCACTGGCGTTGACCTGATCAAAGAGCAGCTGCGTATCGCTGCCGGTCAGCCGCTGTCAATCAAACAGGAAGAAGTGCACGTTCGCGGCCATGCGGTGGAATGCCGTATCAACGCCGAAGACCCGAACACCTTCCTGCCGAGCCCGGGTAAAATTACCCGTTTCCACGCACCAGGCGGTTTTGGTGTGCGTTGGGAATCTCATATCTACGCCGGTTACACTGTACCCCCGTACTATGACTCAATGATTGGTAAGCTCATCTGCTACGGCGAAACCCGTGACGTGGCGATTTCTCGCATGAAGAACGCCCTGCAGGAACTGATCATCGACGGTATCAAAACCAACGTTGAACTGCAGATGCGCATCATGAGCGACGAGAACTTCCAGCATGGTGGAACCAACATCCACTATCTGGAGAAAAAACTCGGACTTCAGGAAAAGTAATCCTGAACGTTTAGCAAAAGGCCGGATCTTCCGGCCTTTTTTCTTTTTCTCTCCCCTTACCAGCCCCTTAAGGTACAATCCCCGCTTTAAATTGACCCTGGGAGCCTTATGGACGCGCGTTTTGTTCAGGCCCACAAAGAAGCCCGCTGGGCGTTGTGGCTTACCCTCCTCTATCTCGCCGCATGGTTAGCGAGTGCTTACATACCTAGTTCAATACAGGGCTTCACCGGCCTGCCGCGATGGTTTGAAATGGCTTGCTTGCTGAGCCCGCTGATCTTCATTTTACTGTGCTGGGCCATGGTGAAATTTATCTATCGCGATATTCCACTGGAGGACGATGATGCAGCCTGAAGTCATTCTGCCGCTTGTCGCCTATTTATTGGTGGTGTTTGGCCTGTCGATTTACGCAATGCGAAAGCGCGCCACCGGCACGTTCCTCAACGAATATTTCCTCGGCAGCCGTTCGATGGGCGGTTTTGTACTGGCGATGACCCTCACCGCCACCTACATCAGCGCCAGTTCGTTTATCGGCGGCCCGGGTGCGGCCTATAAATACGGGCTGGGTTGGGTTTTGCTGGCGATGATCCAGCTACCCGCCGTGTGGCTATCGCTAGGCGTTTTGGGGAAAAAATTCGCCATCCTTGCCCGGCGTTACAACGCAGTGACGCTCAACGATATGCTGTTTGCCCGCTATCAGAGCCGTCTACTGGTGTGGCTGGCGAGTCTTAGCCTGCTGGTCGCGTTTGTCGGCGCAATGACCGTACAGTTCATTGGCGGCGCACGCTTGCTGGAAACCGCAGCCGGTATTCCTTACGAAACGGGCTTGCTGATTTTCGGGATCAGTATTGCGCTGTACACCGCTTTCGGCGGCTTCCGCGCCAGCGTGCTCAATGATGCGATGCAGGGCATGGTGATGCTGATTGGCACCATCGTGCTGCTGATTGGTGTCGTTCACGCGGCGGGCGGCCTGAGCCACGCGGTGCAAACGCTGGAACACATCGACCCAAAACTGGTCTCCCCGCAGGGGGCTGACGATATTTTATCGCCGAGCTTTATGACCTCTTTCTGGGTGCTGGTCTGTTTTGGGGTGATAGGCCTGCCGCACACGGCAGTACGTTGCATCTCGTACAAAGACAGCAAGGCGGTACACCGCGGCATGATTATCGGCACGATTGTCGTGGCTATCCTGATGTTCGGGATGCATCTGGCTGGCGCGCTGGGCCGCGCCGTTATTCCGGATCTCAACGTCCCGGATTTGGTTATCCCCACGCTGATGGTTAAAGTATTGCCGCCAGTGGCGGCGGGGATCTTCCTCGCCGCACCGATGGCGGCAATCATGTCGACGATCAACGCGCAGTTATTGCAGAGTTCCGCTACGATCATCAAAGATCTGTATCTGAATTTCCGCCCGGAGCAGGTACACAACGAAAAACGGCTGAAGCGTATGTCAGCGCTGATCACTCTGATATTGGGTGCGCTGTTGCTGTTGGCTGCCTGGCGACCGCCGGAGATGATCATCTGGTTGAACCTGCTGGCGTTTGGCGGGCTGGAAGCTGTGTTCCTGTGGCCGCTGGTGCTGGGCCTTTACTGGGAACGCGCGAACGCTGCCGGGGCGCTGAGCGCCATGATTGTCGGCGGCGTGCTATACGCCCTGCTCGCTACTCTGAAAATTCAGTACCTGGGCTTTCACCCGATTGTCCCATCGTTACTGCTCAGTCTTCTGGCTTTTGTCGTCGGTAACCGTTTTGGTCAGCCTGCCACGCAAGCCCCTAATATCACTGTTAATCATTAAAAGAGTTTTGCCATGCCATGGATCCAACTGAAACTGAACACCACCGGTGCCAACGCGGAAGAACTGAGCGATGCGCTGATGGAAGTGGGTGCCGTCTCTATCACCTTCCAGGACACCCACGACACGCCGGTGTTTGAGCCTTTACCGGGCGAAACCCGACTGTGGGGTGATACCGATGTAATTGGCCTGTTCGATGCCGAAACCGACATGAAGGAAGTGGTCGCCATTCTGGAACATCAGCCGCTGCTAGGTGCGGGTTTTGTTCATAAGATTGAGCAACTGGAAGATAAAGACTGGGAGCGCGAATGGATGGATAACTTCCACCCGATGCGTTTCGGTGAGCGGCTGTGGATTTGCCCAAGCTGGCGCGATGTGCCGGACGAAAACGCGGTTAACGTGATGCTCGATCCGGGCCTGGCGTTTGGCACCGGCACCCACCCAACCACGTCGCTGTGCCTGCAGTGGCTCGACGGACTCGATCTGAACGGTAAAACGGTGATCGACTTTGGTTGTGGATCGGGGATCCTCGCCATTGCGGCGCTGAAACTGGGCGCCGCTAAAGCGATCGGGATCGACATTGATCCGCAGGCGATTCAGGCCAGCCGCGATAACGCGCTGCGCAATGGCGTGTCCGATAAGCTGGAACTTTATTTACCACAGGACCAGCCAGACGCCATGAAAGCCGATGTGGTGGTCGCTAATATCCTGGCTGGTCCATTACGCGAACTGGCCCCGCTAATCAGCGTCCTGCCGGTTGAGGGCGGTTTATTGGGCCTATCCGGGATTCTTGCGAGCCAGGCCGACAGCGTCTGTGAAGCCTATACCTCTCAATTCGCGCTCGACCCAGTGGTTGAGAAAGAAGAGTGGTGTCGCATTACCGGTCGTAAGAACGGATAAAGCAGGTGCGTGGTCTCCCGGTTACGCTCGCATTTTGTTCGAGTAAGTGTGCAAAAGTGTTGCTTACCTGCAGCAATGAAATGAGATCCAGCCCGCAATAATCGAGATAATCTGCTGATAAAACCAGCAGGTTATCTCTTTTCTGCTCCCTTTTGAGCAGGAAAAAACGATAAGTTACGCAAAATTGCATCTGTTCAAAAATTCACCACTACTGCATAAGATAATGATTTATTTAATTATTAATTTTTCGTCTCTGGGATGACTGGCGATTCCTTGATCTATGACAGAGGATTGCTCAAAGTTTGGCCTTTCATCTCAGGAAAAAAATGCGTAATATACGCCGCCTTGCAGTCACAGTATGGTCATTTCTTAACTCATGCGCATCGGACACCACCAGCTTAGAAATCGCCTGATCGCAGCGCCCATGGCTGGCATTACTGACAGACCATTCAGGACGCTGTGCTACGAGATGGGAGCAGGTTTAACCGTTTCTGAGATGATGTCCTCCAACCCGCAGGTCTGGGAGAGCGACAAATCCCGTTTACGGATGGTGCACATTGACGAGCCCGGGATCCGCACCGTGCAAATTGCCGGTAGCTGTCCTGAAGAAATGGCGGAAGCCGCACGTATTAACGTTGAAAGTGGCGCCCAAATTATTGATATCAATATGGGTTGCCCGGCTAAAAAAGTGAATCGCAAGCTTGCAGGTTCAGCCCTTTTGCAGCATCCAGGTTTGGTGAAGTCTATCCTGGCCGAGGTGGTAAAGGCAGTGGACGTTCCTGTCACTCTCAAGATTCGCACGGGCTGGGCGCCGGACCACCGTAACTGTGTAGAGATTGCCCAACTGGCTGAAGATTGTGGCATTCAGGCTCTGACTATTCACGGACGCACTCGCGCCTGCTTGTTTAACGGAGACGCTGAATACGACAGTATTCGGGCAGTTAAGCAGAAAGTTTCCATTCCGATTATCGCGAATGGTGACATTACTGACCCGCTTAAAGCCAGAGCTGTGCTCGACTATACGGGGGCTGATGCCCTGATGATAGGACGTGCAGCTCAGGGAAGACCCTGGATCTTTCGGGAAATCCAGCATTATCTGGACACTGGGGAGCTGCTACCTCCACTGCCTCTGGCAGAGGTGAAGCGCTTACTTTGTGCACATGTTCGGGAATTGCATGATTTTTACGGTCATACAAAAGGGTACCGAATAGCGCGCAAACACGTATCCTGGTATTTACAGGAACACGCTCCAGATGACCAGTTTCGGCGCACATTCAACGCCATTGAGGATGCCAGCGTACAGCTGGAGGCGTTGGAGGCATACTTCGAAAATTTTGCGTAAACAGAAATAAAGAGCTGACAGAACTATGTTCGAACAACGCGTAAATTCTGACGTACTGACCGTTTCTACCGTTAACTCTCAGGATCAGGTGACTCAGAAACCTCTCCGTGACTCGGTTAAACAGGCACTGAAGAACTATTTTGCTCAACTGAATGGTCAGGATGTTAATGATCTGTATGAGCTGGTACTGGCTGAAGTAGAACAGCCCCTGTTGGACATGGTTATGCAATACACGCGTGGTAACCAAACCCGCGCTGCTCTGATGATGGGCATCAACCGTGGTACTCTGCGTAAGAAACTGAAAAAATACGGCATGAACTAAGTTCGTTCATGACGGTAAAAAGGCGCTCTTCGGCATGGGGAAGCGCCTTTTTTATTGCCTGAAATCCGGCGATTTTCTCCCCCTTTCCTGACGTCACTTTTCGTGTATATTGCCTGCCATTCACCCAATCAATTCTCAGGTGCAGTTATGCTTCGCAAGTACGGATGGCTGATTGTCTTTGCCTTGTTTATGTTTGTGTTCGAAGGTTTGCTGATGCAGTGGATTGAGATTTTGTCTACCGAAAGCGAGAAGTGCCGCAACATGAATTCTGTCAACCCGCTCAAGTTGGTAAACTGCTCCGACCTCGAGTGAAGAATGTGGAAAACGTCGGCTAACGTGTCGGTATTCACTTCATAAAATCAGGGAGTTAAATCCCTTTGAGCCCCCCGGGACAAGAGCTGTTGACGCCCGACATTTTCCTGCCGCTGGCGGAGAAAACTGGAATCATCATTAACAAGGACAGCTAAATTGGTTGATGGCGGTCAATCTTTCTGCTCTGCAGTTTGGACAACCGATACTTACCGAGACGGTGATGGCAGGCCTGGCCCGGCACCGCCAGATCAGCACACAAGCTGATTACCGTGCCTGATAATGATACGCCGCAACGTTATCCATCGGCATCGGCAGCGTTGCCGGATGATGAGGTAATGTTGCCATTATATTATCCACCAGCTCTGGCGCTTGCTGATACAAATTGAAATGTTCTGGAAAGAGTAGCCAATTTTTTAATACGCCAGAAAAGAAGCAATGAAACGTTGTCAGGGCTAATTCAATATTCGTATCGGCCGGAAGGCTGCTATTATGAACACATTGTGTTAATACCCGACGCGGCATTTCATAGCCAAAACAGATGCGCTGACGGATTTCCGATTCAAGCATCATCTCTTTTGTGAATTCACATTTGTGATACAAAATTTGCATCAGTGCACGAAGTTTTACAGACTGAGCAATATGTTGCAAACCAACAACAAACATTTCACGTAGATACATCAGCGGATTATCGCTTTCATTAATGTTTAAACGATCGCGGATTATATCGCGTAATGGAATTTGCTCTCGCCACATTTCATTAAACAGTTCGACTTTATTGTTGAAATGCCAGTAGACGGCCCCGCGTGTCACGCCTGCTGCATCAGCGATGTCGGTCAGTGTAGTGCAAGAAACCCCGCGCAGTGAGAACTGTTCGATAGCAGCATCAAGCAGCTGCTGTCGGGTAATCAGCGCATCTTCTTTTGTTTTTCTGGCCATAGCGAACCCAAATACCATTCTGAAAAACCATTAATGTATTGGCAATCTATTTTTCCACATAGCACTTTATGCATTAATACTGGATTGGCTCTCACTCCCCACCCACATTCAATAATAATCACAAATACTTCCGCTTGATGTATTGATAATAAATATAATCCCCACCCTTTCTCCCCCAGCCATAAAATTCACACGTCCCTTTTCCTTTATGTATGCGTGCTTTCCCCTACCACTTCCCAATCCCAATAGCTAACATTTCGACGTTTTTATTTGTACTATGGCGTGCGCATTTTTTATTTCTTCACCGGTTTCCGGAGAATTTGCTATATCTGTAATTAAGGACTTGCAATGAAGATTCACGCCAGGATTTCGATTTTATCCAGTTTACTCGCATCAACTTTGCTGCTCAGCAGCTGCGATAACGCCGGGGATCGGCCGCAACAACCACAGACACCACTCGTGACAGTTCATGTCATCACACGCGCCCCTCTGTCCGTGACAACTGAACTGCCAGGAAGAACTACGGCATTTCGCATTGCCGAAGTTCGCCCACAGGTCAGCGGTATCATCCTGCACCGTAATTTCATTGAGGGCAGCGATATTCAGGCGGGCGAGTCTCTCTATCAGATAGATCCTGCCACCTATCAGGCTGCGTGGAACAGTGCCAAAGGCGATGAAGCCAAAGCCGCTGCTGCCGCAACGATTGCGCATTTGACCGTAAAACGTTATCTGCCTCTGCTCGGCACACAATATGTCAGCCACCAGGATTACGATCAGGCCGTGGCTAACGCCCAGCAGGCCGACGCCAGCGTAATGGCCGCGAAAGCCGCGGTAGAAACCGCACGCATCAACGTGGCCTATACCAAAGTCACCTCTCCTATTAGCGGGCGTATCGGCAAATCCAGCGTAACGGAAGGGGCTCTGGTCACTGACGGCCAGTCCCAGGCGCTGGCTACGGTGCAGCAGCTGGACCCGATTTATGTCGATGTAACCCAGTCCAGCAGCGACTTTATGCGCCTCAAACAGCAAAGCCTTGAGCATGGGAGCGACACCAAAAGCGTCGAACTGGTGATGGAGAACGGACAACCGTATTCCCTGAAAGGCACTCTGCAATTCTCTGATGTCACCGTGGACGAAAGTACTGGCTCCATCACCCTGCGCGCCATTTTCCCTAACCCTCAGCATACGCTGCTGCCTGGGATGTTTGTTCGTGCGCGCATCGATGAAGGCGTGCAGCCAAACGCCATCCTAGTGCCGCAACAAGGCGTCACCCGCACGCCGCGAGGCGATGCCACGGTGTTAGTGGTCAATGCGAAAAATCAGGTTGAAGCCCGTAGCGTTACGGCATCTCAGGCCGTCGGCAATCAGTGGCTTATCAGTAACGGACTCAATACGGGTGACAAAGTGATTGTCAGCGGATTGCAGAAAGTACGTCCTGGCGTTTCGGTGACCTCAGAGCCTGACACTGCCACTTCGTCCGCCAAATAATCAGGGGCCACTATGTCCAAGTTCTTTATTCAGCGCCCGATTTTCGCCTGGGTGCTGGCGATCATTATGATGATGGCGGGAGGACTGGCGATCATGCAATTGCCTGTCGCACAGTACCCGACCATCGCGCCACCGGCAGTGGCCATTACGGCAACCTATCCGGGGGCTGATGCTCAAACCGTGCAGGATACCGTCACCCAAGTTATCGAACAGAACATGAACGGCATCGATAACCTGATGTACATGTCCTCCACCAGCGACTCTTCTGGCGGCGTGACCATAACCCTGACATTCCAGTCAGGCACCGATCCAGATATCGCCCAGGTCCAGGTGCAGAATAAACTGCAGCTGGCCACTCCGCTTCTACCGCAGGAAGTCCAGCAGCAGGGTATTGGCGTGAAAAAATCCAGCAGCAACTATCTGCTGGTTGCAGGTTTTGTTTCTGACAATAAGTCATTAAATCAGGATGATATCTCTGACTATGTAGCCTCCAACATTAAGGATGCCATTAGCCGTCTGAACGGCGTCGGCGATACCCAGCTGTTTGGCGCACAGTACGCCATGCGAATCTGGCTGGACGCTAACCTGCTGAATAAATATCAACTGACACCCGTGGATGTCGTTAACGAACTGAAAGTGCAGAACAATCAGATTGCCGCAGGGCAGCTTGGCGGAACGCCGGCAATTGGCAATCAACAGCTGAATGCCTCCATCATCGCGCAAACGCGTCTGAAAGATCCGCAGGAGTTCGGCAACGTCACGCTGCGCGTTAATGCCGATGGTTCCGTCGTTCACCTGCGGGACGTCGCGCGTATTGAACTGGGTGGCGAAAACTACAACATCGTCGCGCGCATCAATGGCCAACCTGCATCCGGGCTTGGTATTAAACTGGCGACAGGCGCAAACGCGCTCAATACCGCCAATGCCATCAAAACCAGGCTTGCCGAGCTGCAGCCGTTCTTCCCACAAGGGTTGAAAGTTGTCTATCCCTATGACACCACGCCTTTCGTGAAGATTTCAATTCATGAAGTGGTGAAAACGCTCTTCGAAGCCGTTTTGTTGGTTTTCCTGGTCATGTACCTGTTTCTGCAAAACTTCCGCGCCACGCTGATTCCGACCATTGCGGTACCGGTGGTGTTGCTGGGTACCTTTGCCGTCCTCGCGGCCTTCGGTTACTCCATTAACACCCTGACCATGTTTGGGATGGTGCTGGCCATCGGCTTGTTAGTGGATGACGCCATCGTGGTGGTGGAAAACGTCGAGCGCGTCATGGCGGAAGACAAACTCCCGCCGAAGGAAGCGACAGAAAAATCGATGGAGCAAATCCAGGGTGCATTAGTCGGTATCGCGATGGTACTTTCTGCGGTATTCATCCCGATGGCCTTCTTTGGCGGCTCGACCGGCGCTATTTATCGACAGTTCTCAATTACCATTGTCTCTGCGATGACGCTGTCCGTTCTGGTGGCATTGATTCTGACACCGGCCCTTTGCGCCACGCTGCTCAAACCCGTTTCTACTGAAAATCATGAAGCGAAAGCCGGATTTTTCGGCTGGTTCAACAACCTGTTTGATAAGAGCGTTGACCATTACACCAGCAGCGTGGGCGGTATCCTGCGAGGTACCGGGCGCTATTTGCTGATCTACGTGATTATCATTGCCGGTATGGCGCTGCTATTCCTGCGCTTACCAACGTCCTTCCTTCCCGATGAGGACCAGGGTGTGTTCATGACCATGGTTCAGCTTCCTGCGGGTGCTACGCAAGAGCGAACCCAAAAAGTGCTGGATACCGTAACCCACTACTATCTCACTAAAGAGAAAAAGAATGTGGCGAGCGTCTTTACCGTGAACGGTTTCAGCTATAGCGGTCAGGGGCAAAACTCAGGGATGGCGTTTGTCAGCCTGAAACCCTGGGATGAACGCTCAGGTAAAGAAAACCACGTGGAAGCCATCATCAAGCGAGCGACGGGAGCGTTTAGCCAGATTCGCGATGCGATGATCTTCCCGTTCAACCTCCCGGCCATTATTGAGCTGGGTACGGCAACTGGTTTCGACTTTGAACTGATTGACCAGGCCGGGCTCGGGCACTCCGGGCTGACACAAGCGCGTAATGAACTGATCGGCATGGTGAAAACGCATCCTGACTTACTGGTTCGGGTGCGTCCGAACGGCCTGGAAGACACGCCGCAGTTCAAACTTGATATCGATCAGGAGAAAGCGCAGGCGTTAGGCGTTTCGCTATCTGATATTAATCAGACCATTTCCACTGCGCTCGGCAGCACCTACGTGAATGACTTTATCGACAGGGGTCGCGTGAAAAAGGTATATGCACAGGCTGATGCCAAATTCCGAATGCTGCCTGACGACGTCAAGAACCTGTATGTGCGTAGCGCAAACGGTAAGATGGTACCTTTCTCCGCCTTCGCATCGACAAGCTGGATTTATGGATCGCCACGTCTGGAACGCTACAACGGCCTGCCGTCGATGGAAATACTGGGTGAAGCCGCACCGGGAAGAAGTACCGGTGAAGCGATGGCCTTAATGGAACAAATGGCCAGAAAATTGCCTGCCGGTATTGGCTATGACTGGACGGGAATGTCTTATCAGGAACGTCTTTCCGGCAACCAGGCCCCTGCGTTGTATGCCATTTCGTTGATAGTCGTGTTCTTGTGTCTCGCAGCGCTGTATGAAAGTTGGTCTATACCGTTCTCGGTCATGCTGGTTGTGCCTCTGGGCGTACTGGGCGCATTGCTCGCGGCCACGCTCCGAGGACTGAATAACGACGTTTACTTCCAGGTTGGCCTGTTGACCACCATTGGTCTGTCCGCGAAGAACGCCATTTTGATTGTGGAGTTTGCCAAAGATCTGATGGATAAAGAGGGCAAAGGGTTGATTGAGGCCACTCTTGAAGCGTCGCGCATGCGTCTGCGACCGATTCTGATGACGTCACTGGCATTCATTCTCGGCGTAATGCCGCTGGTTATCAGTTCGGGTGCTGGCAGCGGAGCGCAAAATGCGGTGGGTACCGGTGTAATGGGTGGCATGTTAACCGCAACATTACTGGCTATCTTCTTCGTTCCTGTATTCTTTGTGGTTGTCCGAGGACGATTTAGTCGAAGTAAATGATAACTAAAATAAAAAGGCGCTTTAAGCGCCTTTTTATTTCCTGTAAAGATGTGAACATCATCACCCCTTAAAAAACCGACATTTTATTCTGCATATTTTCCACATAATTAGCGGGATCTCCGCCAAAACCTCCACGATGTTTACAGAGCAAATAAATTGAGATTATTTGCAGCTCTCATCCAGTCAGACTCCAATGATAAAATCGTCGTAATTCCGCACGGCAGGTGTTTTATAACCGCCGCGGTTTAATCGAGGTAATATCATGAAAAAATTGATTTCAGTTGCATTGCTGACCGCTCTGCTTGCAGGCTGCGCACACGACTCACCTTGCGTGCCGGTTTATGACGATCAGGGGCGGCTGGTTCATACCAATACCTGTATGAAGGGCACGACGCAGGATAACTGGGAAACGGCGGGTGCTATCGCCGGTGGTGCAGCTGCACTGGCGGGTTTGACGCTCGGCATCGTAGCCCTCACCAAATAATTAAACGTAAGCGCGGGCCCTCCGCGCTTTTGCTTCATGGCGGTGCAAGACCGCGTTCGAAAGTAAACAAATCGCCTTACTTCTGCCCTTCATAAAAATAACTCCGTGTTGTTAATCGCGCATCCATAATTTAAAATGATTATGACTGTGAATTGGTGTGAGTGATTCCACATATTATTGCCATTCATTCTCACACCAATATTAACCCCCGAAATCATTTCTCTTTCTCGTCTCAATCCTGAAACTTTTTCGCTCTGATTTGTGGCGCAGGTTGTAATTTTGCACCATCTCAGGGCGCTTGTTTTTTTCTTTCCTGTCTACACTCACTTTATTGCTTCCCCAAGCCCCAATATCAGGCGGTTGCAATTCTGGCATTCCCTTTGCTTTACAGGAAATGGCCATGGCCACAGACAGGTTTCGGCGTTCCCCCGGACGTCTAATTAATAACGATAAATCTTCGCCACACAGGATGCTTTATGAAAAAGATGATGATCGCCAGTCTCACCGCGGCGGGCGTACTGTTTGCAATTTCAAATCAGGCACATGCAGGTACCACTTTTGACGCCGTTAAAAAGAAAGGCTTCGTTCAGTGCGGGATCAGTGATGGATTGCCGGGCTTCTCTTATGCAGATGCTGACGGAAAATTTACCGGTATTGATGTGGATGTCTGCCGTGGCGTGGCCGCTGCGGTATTTGGTGATGCCAGCAAAGTGAAATATACCCCACTAACCGCGAAGGAACGTTTCACCGCCCTGCAATCCGGCGAAGTGGATTTGCTGTCCCGTAATACCACCTGGACCTCTTCCCGCGATGCGGGCATGGGTCTCTCCTTTACCGGTGTAACTTATTACGACGGCATCGGCTTCCTGACTCACGATAAAGCCGGGCTGAAAAGTGCAAAAGAACTGGATGGCGCGACCGTCTGTATCCAGGCCGGTACCGATACCGAGCTGAACGTGGCGGATTACTTCAAAGCCAACAACATGACGTACACGCCGGTGACCTTCGACCGTTCTGACGAGTCAGCAAAAGCGCTGGAATCCGGGCGCTGCGATACTCTGGCCTCTGACCAGTCACAGCTGTATGCGCTGCGTATCAAACTGAGCAAACCGGGTGACTGGATAGTTCTGCCAGAGGTGATTTCCAAAGAACCGCTAGGCCCAGTGGTCCGCCGTGGTGATGACGAGTGGTTCTCCATTGTGCGATGGACGCTATTCGCCATGCTGAACGCAGAAGAAATGGGGATTAACTCGAAAAACGTCGATGAGAAATTTGCCAGCCCATCAACCCCAGATATGTCGCACCTGCTCGGGAAGGAGGGTGATTTCGGCAAGGACCTGAAATTGGATAACAAGTGGGCCTATAACATTGTTAAACAGGTCGGAAACTACGCTGAAATCTTTGACCGCAACGTCGGCGAAGGCAGTGCACTGAAGATCAAACGTGGCCAGAACAACCTCTGGAACAACGGTGGGATCCAGTACGCGCCGCCGGTTCGTTAAGTTTTACGCTGTGACGGGCATCGCTTCGGCGGTGCCCAACCTGATGTTCTGGTCATTGAGGTTTTACTATGTCCCAACGCCGCCTGACCGTAAAAGGATCGCTCTCCTTTTCCAACCCCACGGTTCGCGCCTGGCTGTTTCAAATCCTTGCGGTAGCGGCGGTCGTCGCTATTGCTATCTATTTGATACACAACACCATTACAAATCTGGACAAGCGGGGCATTACCTCTGGGTTTGCTTTTCTAGACAGAAGTGCGGGTTTTGGCATCGTTCAACACTTAGTTGATTATCAGCAAGGCGATACCTATGGGCGGGTTTTCCTGGTCGGTTTGCTGAACACTCTGCTGGTTTCTGCGCTGTGCATTGTCTTTGCTTCTTTCCTTGGCTTCTTTTTGGGGCTGGCGAGACTCTCCGAAAACTGGCTGCTGCGTAAGCTGTCGACGGTGTATATCGAGACATTCCGTAATATTCCACCGCTGCTGCAAATCTTCTTCTGGTATTTTGCCGTACTACGCAATTTGCCTGGACCACGGCAGGCGGTGAACGCCTTCGAACTGGTGTTCCTCAGCAATCGCGGACTCTATATTCCTTCCCCACAATGGGGTGAAGGACTGCTGGCTTTTATTGCCGCGCTCGTCATTGCCGGGCTACCGACCGTCGGGCTTTTTCGCTATAACAAAACGCATCAGATAAAAACGGGCCAACTGCGACGCACCTGGCCGACTGCGCTGGCGCTGATTATCGTGCTACCGCTGCTCGCTCACTGGACCTTTGGCGCCGCACTGCATTGGGATATTCCTGCACTTCAAGGGTTTAACTTTCGCGGCGGCATGGTACTGATCCCCGAACTGGCGGCTTTAACGCTCGCCCTCTCGGTTTATACCTCCGCATTTATTGCCGAGATCATCCGTTCTGGTATCCAGGCGGTGCCTTTTGGGCAGCATGAAGCGGCCCGTTCGCTTGGGCTGCCCAACCCTGTGACGCTGCGCCAGGTCATTATTCCCCAGGCGCTCCGTGTGGTGATCCCACCGCTCACCAGCCAGTATCTGAATATTGTCAAAAACTCATCGCTGGCCGCGGCCATTGGTTATCCCGATATGGTTTCGCTGTTTGCCGGCACGGTGTTGAACCAGACCGGTCAGGCAATTGAAACGATCGCTATCACCATGTCGGTGTACCTCATTATCAGTCTGAGCATTTCACTGCTGATGAATATCTATAACCGCCGTAAGGCACTGATTGAGCGCTAAGGAGTCATGATGACAAAAGCACTTCTGTCTCACGCTGCGCGGCCGGACGGTGCAAAGCGCAATCAGCCTCTGACGTGGATGCGCAAGAATTTGTTCTCCAGCTGGTCTAACTGCCTGTTGACGCTCTTTGCGTTGTGGCTGATGTGGGAACTCATTCCGCCATTGCTGAACTGGGCTTTTTTACAGGCTAACTGGGTGGGAACGACGCGCGCCGACTGTACGAAGGCGGGTGCCTGCTGGGTGTTCATTCATCAGCGCTTCGGCCAGTTTATGTATGGGCTTTACCCCCATGACCAGCGCTGGCGCATTAATACTGCGCTGATTATCGGCCTGCTGTCGATCGTACCGATGTTCTGGAATGCGATGCCACGCCGTGGTCGTTACATTGCCTGTTGGGCGGTCATTTATCCCATCGTAGTGTGGTTTCTGCTGTACGGCGGTTTCTTTGGCCTGGAGAGAGTAGAGACGCGGCAATGGGGTGGCCTGACGTTAACGCTGATTATCGCGTCGGTCGGGATTGCTGGGGCATTACCGCTCGGTATTCTGCTGGCGCTTGGACGACGTTCGACCATGCCGGTGGTACGCATTCTTTCGGTTATTTTCATCGAATTCTGGCGCGGCGTGCCCCTGATAACCGTGCTGTTTATGTCGTCGGTGATGCTGCCGTTGTTTATGTCCGAAGGTACAAGCATCGACAAACTTATCCGCGCGCTAGTCGGTGTGGTGTTGTTCCAGTCGGCCTACGTGGCAGAAGTGGTGCGCGGAGGCTTGCAGGCTCTCCCAAAAGGGCAATATGAAGCCGCGAGTTCGCTAGCCCTGGGCTACTGGAAAACACAGGTGCTGGTCATCCTTCCCCAGGCGCTGAAGTTAGTGATCCCAGGCCTGGTCAATACCATTATCGCGCTGTTTAAAGACACCAGTCTGGTGATCATCATTGGCCTGTTCGATCTGTTCAGCAGCGTCCAACAAGCGACCGTCGATCCGGCATGGCTCGGGATGTCGACGGAAGGCTATGTCTTTGCCGCACTGATCTACTGGATCTTCTGTTTTAGCATGTCGCGCTACAGCCAGCATCTGGAAAAGCGCTTTAACACCGGGCGTACACCGCACTGAGGAAACTATGAGTCAAACATTACTACAACCGGCGGATGCGATGATTACGCTGGAAAACGTCAATAAATGGTACGGACAGTTTCACGTTCTGAAGGACATTAATCTGAACGTGAAACAGGGTGAGCGTATTGTTTTATGCGGGCCTTCAGGCTCAGGGAAATCAACTACGATCCGTTGCATTAATCATCTGGAAGAACATCAGCAGGGCCGGATCGTCGTTGATGGCATCGAACTCAATGAGGATATTCGCAATATCGAGCGAGTGCGTCAGGAAGTGGGAATGGTATTCCAGCACTTCAATTTGTTCCCTCATCTGACCGTTTTGCAAAACTGTACTCTGGCTCCAATATGGGTGCGAAAACTACCAAAGAAAGAAGCTGAAGCACTAGCGATGCACTATCTGGAGCGGGTTAGGATCGCAGAACACGCTCATAAGTTTCCCGGCCAGATTTCAGGTGGCCAGCAACAGCGCGTCGCGATAGCGCGCTCACTGTGTATGAAGCCCAAAATTATGCTGTTTGATGAGCCGACATCCGCGCTCGATCCGGAAATGGTGAAGGAGGTGCTCGACACCATGATAGGCCTGGCCCAATCCGGGATGACAATGCTATGCGTAACGCATGAAATGGGTTTTGCCAGAACTGTCGCCGACCGGGTTATCTTTATGGACAGAGGTGAAATCGTCGAACAGGCATCGCCGGAACAATTCTTTGCAAATCCAAAATCTGAACGTACCCGCGCGTTTCTCTCGCAGGTCATCCACTGAGCCTTTTCCTCCCCAAAATAGAGGAGGATTTTTTCATTTCAGATCGCAGAAAAGCAGAAAGCCCAGTCATAAGACTGGGCTTTCTGCTTAATTGATGTCTGGCAGTTCCCTACTCTCGCATGGGGAGACCCCACACTACCATCGGCGCTACGGCGTTTCACTTCTGAGTTCGGCATGGGGTCAGGTGGGACCACCGCGCTGTTGCCGCCAGACAAATTCTTTTATCTGCCGAACTTAACCGTTAAAACTGGTGCTGATACCCAGAGTCGAACTGGGGACCTCACCCTTACCAAGGGTGCGCTCTACCAACTGAGCCATATCAGCACACTTAATTTGATGCCTGGCAGTTTATGAATCACTGTGTGATTCACCCTTCGGGCCGTTGCTTCGCAACGTTCAAAGCTTTCGCTTTGTCCTACTCTCTTTCGAGTAGCGAACTGCCCTGAAGATTCGTGC